>NZ_OW711693.1:3417997-3757330 GCF_940670685.1 Anaeropeptidivorans aminofermentans
TATTCTCTTGCAGTCCATTGGGCGGCAAAATTAACCTTATAAACCCCGATATACTGATTGGGAATTAGAACGTATTTCGTATTGGGTGTATTTAATATCTGTTCCAGAAGGATATTGGCCTGATCAACCTTTCTTCCTGTGGCAAAGGGCCAGTAGGAGCCTACCCCTTCTGATTTCATGCCTTTAGATATGTCAAGAATACTGGGGTTTGCATATCCTCTCGGAGCCACAAGCCGCCAGAGCCACCCAAGCGCAGGGGGAAGCACGTGGAACATGCCTACAATGCCGTAATTGGGGTTATCTTTTGAAGTGGGGGGTGTTCTTATGCCAAAGGAACGAATATCCACCTCTACGGCCCCTTCAAAATGGTTTTCAACATGCCTTCTGGGTAAAATGGCCCTTGGGTTGGGGCAGGGCTTTCCAGGCTCATCCATAACCGGCTCCCATATAAGGCAGGTAGACCCGGGGACAGCTTCCATATTCAAAAAGCATAAAGGCTCTTTCGGGTTTATTGTGGCTTTTTCCGTGGAAGGCTCCGTGCCGTATTCCGTAATATGGTTTACTCTTAAAAACCAGCTGTTTTCAGCGTCGGCAACCACAAGCTTGCCGCTGTGGTTTTGAAGGCTTGTATGGGCAATTGCCATATCGTCTGTAACAGGATTAAATTTGCAATGGTCGTATATATGAACTCTTACTTCTTCATTGGTAACGGTATTTACCCCAAGAAGCAAAGAGCCGTCGTCTTCTCTGTGGAAAGGCTCTATCATTTCGCTTTTTCCGCCGCCGCTTGCCCCTTCATGCATAATCGTCGTCGTCATTTCGTAGGGGGTCACGATGGATACGGTGGAAGCATGCAAGGTTGTCCAGCCTTCCTGCTCGCCTATATTTAAAAGCACGCCGTAAATGCCTTTTTTGGCTGACGGGCCGGGATATAAATTATAAGAAAAAATCTCATGCATCTCATAAAGCCTGTTATGTACTACAACCTGTTTTCCTTCATAATCCGTATGCCTGAAAGGCGGGGCCACGTATATTACAGCTCTCGGCTTAAAGAAATTAGGGATTTTGCTTTTAGGCACAAAGCCTTGAAGGTCTGCCATAGAGGCAGCAAAGAACGCCGCATTTTTAGGGCATATCAATAAAGAGGGGTATCCAAGGCCTAAGCTTTCATTTCCCGAATAAAAGGGCATGATAATCATTTCATCAAGGGCTTTTATCCATTCATAAGTGGCCCTTCTTATGCCGTCAAACTTAACCCCAAACCTTTCCTCATGCCTTATCTTATCCGTTGGAAGGCTGTCGGCGATAAACATACAGTCCGGGTCTCTTCTTCTCATGTAGGTATCTTCATAGTTGCAGACAATGCCGTTTTTACATTTTATTACCTGGGCTTCTCTAACCATGCCCTTTCCCTTAACATCATAGGAAATATCAAATGTATCATTCTCTTTTCCGCCCATCGCAAGGTCAAAAAGCTCCTGCCTTGATTCGGGTATGGTTATTTCGGCAGATGTGTTCTCAAGAATGTCAATAACCTCTCTTGGAAGAAGCATCTTATTTAAACTTTCTCTACTCATAAGAACCTCCTTAATAGATGCGTAAACTTATTAAACTTGAAAATTGCCTTTTGATTTTTAAGTTTAATAAGTTTTCCTTAAGTCTATAATAAATAAACTTTATCTTTTTTAAGCTTATTTATCATATTTAACTCCGGTCAAGCCCTTAAAAATTAAATAAGAAGGTGATATTAAAGGCAGTTATGAGCAGAAAAATCATGGGAATATGATTTCTGAAAAAAGAAATATAATATTTCAAAAGCTTCAAAAAATTTATACGGCAGTATAACTTCATTCAGAGTTAAAACAAAATCATGCTTAACTTGCTTTAATGGAATTGGAAGCTTTTAATAATGCCATAAGAAATTTAAAATTAATCCGCAAAACATTATTGTTTATAATTTATATTCCTCTTTATCCGTATCTGTCTCTTTTGCTAAACCACCCGGTGTCAAACCCTGTCTTTTTACTTTCAGCGAACCGACGTCGCTTTCTATTTTATCAAGTTTTTGCAGGAAATACAATATATTCTTGCAAAAACTTATATTTATTTTTTATAATCATGGAAGAATTCTATCATGCCTATAAATAGTGAGTTTGGATTGCTGTGCAGTGCAAAGACTGCTTGCTGAATCCGCAAAAATCATTAAATTATATCTTCTTTCTTCTCTAAACCTGTATCTTTTCATATATAAATAAATTTAAAGTGAACCTGGAGAAAAACCGCATATCGCTTGAATTTATATGAAATAGCAGCACTTTAAATGAAATAAAAAAATACCGGCCGGATTAAAATATCCTTTGCGGCATTTTAATCTTGCGGTATTTTACGGTGCAAAAATTCTTATTTCTTTTCGCTTATTTATATTCTCTAAAGCCAAATACTTATAAAGGTATGAAAGCAAATTGACTATACATCTGTAGGAACAAGATAACGGCACACTCTTCTTTTTTCCCCGTCAACTTTAAGATCGTTTACATCGTAAAGCTTTCCGCCGTTTTTTTCTATTACTCTTCCCGATGCCCTATTGGGCAGGTCACAGGTTATAAGAGCAGGGTCTATGGAAAGCTTATTTGCTTCTTTAAGCAAAAGTCTTAAAAAATAAGTTGCATATCCCCTGTCCCATTTGCTGGCCCTTATGGCATAGCCTATATGCCCCCCCAGAAGCTCTATGCTGTCGTTTAAATAATGCCTAATATTGCCCGTTCCGATAAATTCTCTTTCGTTTACCAGCCAGAAGGTGGTAGAAGGTATATAGGGTTTGCCTTTATAGTTGCCCTTTTCCTCTTCGCTGAAATCATCATAGATGGTTTCCTTCCATATATAAAAATCTTGAGGATCATGCAAGGTGTAAAGCTTTACTTTTTTCTCTTTAAATTCTTTACAGGCCCCTAAATAGCTAAAGATATATTTTTCAGCCGTCTGCCGCTCTTTAGGCCTTATCATCATCAATTCTTCCATGTTTATCTCCTTAAAGCTTTTTATAGTCGATTTCAAATTAAACAGTAATAAAAATCGTATGTTTTGAATGGCTTGAACACAGCACTTCTATATGTTTAAGCCGTTTATGAAAAATAGATTTTTATTGCATCCTTCTGTGAAATTTACTATAGATTTTTATATCAAATATATCGGCCTTAAGCAAAAAAACTATACGTAAAACCGCCACAGGAAATCCTTTGCTTCCTCGGCATAATCTATATTAATCCTTTTGCTTATTTTTATATCCGAAATAGGGTCTTCTTCCTTTTTATCTGCCACATATAAATTATCGGAGTAAAGCTTTTTATAATTTAAACTCTTGTCAATGGCCATGGCCTTACAGACCTTTCCCGGCCCGTTGGAAAAATTTTTAAGCTGATATTTAGAAAGGGCATCAAGGCTTTTTCCGTATCTTAATAAGGAAGCATTTTCTTTCCCCTTTACAATTTCTCCCCCTCTTATAAGAACGGCGCAGGCTGTATCCTTTTCTTCCGTAACAATATTCATACAGTAATACATTCCGTATATAAGGTATATATAGGCCGTTCCTCCCTCGGCATAAAGCACCTCCGTTCTCTGGGTCCTTCTTCCGCCGTAAGCATGGCAGGCTTTATCAATAGAGCCTATATAGGCCTCCGTTTCTAGAATCCTTAATGCGATTTCCTCTCCGTCAACCGTATTGACAAGATATTTCCCTATTAAGTCCCTTGCCAGAAACAATGTATCCTTTAAATAATATTCCTTGGGAAGTATTCTGTTTCTCATTTTTCTCTCCTGCTTATTATAATGAAACAAATTAATAACAATAACAAAAACCTTATATTTTACACTTAGCAAACCTGAAAACACTTACAGTGAAGCCAGGGAGCATTCTCTTATAGTCAGCAAACTGCTTTTTATCTTTGCTGACTTTATATAGCCTAAATATAGCGCCTTTATATATTTAAGCCCTTTATAAAAATTATGCTTTTGTTACTACCTTAATCTTGTTTGGCTTTAATTAATGTTTTTAATTATGGCTTTTTTGAACATAATAAATAGTATACCATAATTGTACTGAATGGTATCCCCATTAATTTGGTAATTATTAAATTTAAAGACGGTATAAATAGTATCTCCGCATATATTTTTCTCAAAACAATAGTTTTTTTCGGCTGTTGTAAAATTCAATTTTGTATTTAATTGTATAAATTTGTATTTTTCAACAAAATGCTTTGAGCTTTTGCTGAATTCTGCTTCAATATAGATAGCCGGAAAATATGGAAATTTATTTTTTACAAATAAAGATTATCATTTACAAGAGGTTTGTGCATATTGTATATTGTGTTGTATACTGTATACATGTATAATTTAATTACAATAAGATGTGTTTAAAGAAATAAGAAAAACCTATTCCCTATACACTCAAAAACACTATTTTCTTCAGAAATATCGCATTTTTGAGTTCATATCGAATATCGGTTTTTGTTGCCTGTATTTACTTTATCATATAGTCAATTTCCTTTATTCCGGCTAGCGTGAAATAAAGGAAAAGTAAATTGGCAAAGGCCTTTTTAAAAAGCCCCTGCCATAAACACATTTTGATTCTTATAAAATGCCATTACTATAGTAATATAAATATTCAACCAAAGGAAGGTGTATCTTAATGGAACAATGGAAAGGTTTTAAGCCTGGCAGATGGAACCAAGACATTGATGTACGTAATTTTATTCAGAAGAACTATACTCCCTATGAGGGCGACTCAGGCTTCCTTGAAGGCCCCACAGAAAACACAACAAAGCTCTGGGCCGAGGTTATGGAGCTTACCAAAGAAGAAAATAAAAAAGGCATACTTGACGTAGAAACGAAAACGCCAAATACCATAACCTCCCATGGTCCTGGATACTTGGATAAGGAGATTGAACAAATCGTAGGCTTCCAGACAGATAAACCTCTTAAAAGAGGCATCATGCCTTTCGGCGGTCTCAGGGTAGTTAAAAAGGCCTTGGAAAGCTACGGCTATGAGCTTGACCCTACTACAGAAGAAATATTCTCAAAATACAGAAAAACCCATAATGACGGTGTTTTTGACGTATATACGGAAGACATGAGAAAGGCAAGACATACAGGCGTTATTACAGGCCTTCCAGATGCTTACGGCAGAGGCCGTATCATCGGTGATTACAGAAGAGTTGCTCTTTACGGCGTTGATAAGCTTATTGAGGATAAACTTCATGCAAAGAAATCCATGGATAAATCAGGCTTTGATTCCGATACCATGCTTGCCATAGAAAATATATCGGAAACCATCAGGGCTTTGAAAGAGCTTGCAAAAATGGCTGCTTCCTACGGATATGATATTTCTGCTCCTGCTAAAAATGCTAAAGAAGCTATCCAATGGACCTATTTCGGATACCTTGCCGCCGTTAAGCAGCAGGACGGCGCCGCCATGAGCCTTGGCCGCGTATCCACCTTCCTCGATATCTATATTGAAAGAGATATTAAAGAAGGGGTTTTAACAGAAAAAGAAGCTCAGGAGCTTATGGACCATTTCGTTATGAAGCTTCGTATGGTAAGATTCTTAAGAACACCCGATTATAATCAGCTTTTCTCCGGCGACCCTACATGGGTTACAGAGTGCTTAGGCGGTATGGGTGAAGACGGAAGAACCCTCGTTACAAAGTCAAATTTCCGTATGCTTAATACCCTTTACAATTTAGGTCCTGCCCCCGAGCCGAACCTTACGGTATTATGGAGCGTTCACCTTCCTGAAAACTTCAAGAAATTCTGTGCCAAGGTTTCCATAGATACAAGCTCCATTCAGTATGAAAACGACGACTTAATGCGGCCTTACTGGGGCGACGACTATGGTATCGCCTGCTGTGTATCCGCCATGAGAATCGGAAAGCAGATGCAGTTTTTCGGTGCGAGAGCAAACCTTGCCAAAGCCCTTCTCTATGCTATAAACGGCGGTAAGGACGAGAAAACCGGCGAACAGATCGGGCCTGAATTTGCGCCTGTAACAAGCGAATACCTTGAATATGAAGAGGTTTCCCGTAAATTTAATCAAACCCTTGACTGGCTTGCGGAATTATATGTGAAAACCCTTAACGTTATCCACTATATGCATGATAAATACAATTTTGAAAGCCTTCAGCTTGCCCTTCACGACAGGGATATTTTAAGAACGGAAGCTTGCGGAATTGCCGGTCTTTCCGTTGTTGCCGACTCTCTTTCAGCTATTAAGCATGCCAAGGTTAAGGTTATAAGAAACGAAGACGGTCTTGCTGTTGACTACGCTGTAGAAGGCGAATATCCTGCCTTTGGAAATAACGATGACAGAGTTGATAATATTGCTTACGATGTAGTTAAGCTTTTCATGGAGAAGCTTGAAAAGCAAATTACTTACAGAAAAGCTGTTCCAACTCTTTCCGTACTTACCATTACTTCAAACGTAGTTTACGGAAAGAAAACAGGAAGCACCCCAGACGGAAGAAAAGCCGGCGAGCCTTTTGCCCCCGGTGCAAACCCAATGCACGGAAGAGATGTAAAAGGTGCAATAGCTTCCATGAGCTCCGTTGCAAAACTTCCTTATAAATACGCACAGGACGGTATTTCCTATACCTTCAGCATCATTCCTAAGGCATTAGGCAAAGAGCTGAACGAAAGAGTACAAAATCTTTGCGGCATATTAGACGGATATTTCACCGATAGCGGCCATCATATCAATGTAAACGTATTCGATAAAGAAACACTTTTGGATGCCATGGATCACCCGGAAAAATATCCTCAGCTTACTATCAGGGTTTCAGGCTACGCCGTAAACTTCATCAAGCTTACAAGAGAGCAGCAGCTTGACGTTATCCACAGAACCTTCCATTCAAAATTCTAATAAATGCTATTATTAACGATAGACGAGTAAGCTCAGCATCACAGACTTTAATCGAAAAACAGGGCTTTGCCCTGGGATATCGGCAGCGAAGGTCATCAAGCTTGCTTTCAAGCTTGTAAACCATCAAGCTTACAGCCGATTTGCTCCTGCCGGTAAAGGTTTACAAAAGCGGCGAACGCCGCTTTTGTAAACTACAATTGCAGCTTCCTTTTATATAAGGGGGATATTTAATGGAACAATCATTAACAGAACAGAAAAAAAGCTTTGATCCCGACAATGTATTCGGCTATGTCCATTCTGTAGAAACCTGCGGAACCGTTGACGGCCCGGGCATACGATATGTGGTTTTTATGCAGGGCTGCCCTATGCGTTGCCAGTATTGCCATAACCCTGATACCTGGGACCCAAAGGGAAAAAACTCCAAACGGATGAGTGTCAGAGAGCTTATGGACGATATTATAAAGTATAAATCCTTTATGCATTTTTCAAACGGAGGCGTTACTGTAAGCGGCGGAGAGCCTCTGATGCAGCCGGAGTTTGTAAAAACCCTTTTTAAAGCCTGCAAAGAAGAGGGCATCTCAACAGCCCTTGATACCAGCGGCTTCTGCCCTATTGATTCAGCCAAAGAGGTTTTGAACTATACGGATTTGATGCTTCTTGACATAAAAAGCTATAATCCTGATACCTTTAAAGAAATAACGGAAAGAGAAATAAGCCATACCCTTTCCATTGCCCAATATGCAAGCGAAAACTCCATCCCTATGTGGATTAGATTCGTCCTTGTGCCGGGCCTTTCGGATAATTATGAGGATATTGAAAAGCTTGCCGAATACGTAAGCTCTCTTTCCTCTGTTCAGGCGGTCGAAGTTCTTCCTTTTCATAAAATGGGGGAATATAAATGGCAGGAGCTGGGCTATGACTATAAGCTTACCGATACCCCGGAGCCTCAAAAAGAAAGCATAGAAAAAGCAAGGGAACTATTCAGGGCAAAGGGTCTTGCGATTCATTAGAAAATATAATACTTAAAGTAAATTTGAAGTTAAACAGGAACAAAACCGTATATTCGCAAGGATTCAAAAATGTACCGTTTCCGAATGGAATCCGTGTTTTTGAATCTGCAGTGAATAGGGTTTTTGTTTTTTCCTTATAAAAAATTTACTATAAAGTTGAAAAGACATTTTTCAACTTTAATAAATATAATGCCACAAAAGGCTTCTATTTAGCATAAGCCTTTGCGGCTTCTTTTTTAAGGGAATATATCGTAAACTTTATAGAAAACAACAGGAATTTACCATAGAAAAGGCAGCCGACAAAGCCGGCTGCCTTTTTTTATTAGAATTCTACTTTTTTACCATAATAAATACATTCAAAGAGCTTTATCATTTCATCTTTTGAAATAGGTCTTGGATTTGAGCCGGTGCAGGCATCTTCAAGAGCCCTTTCACTTATAAGCGCAACCTTATTTTTAAATTCTTCTTCTGAAATGCCGTAATCCTTAAGGGTAAGGGGGATGTTTAAGCTCTTATCCATATCCCTTATTAAAGCACAAAGGCTTTCTGTAAGGGCTTCGCTGTTTTCCCCTTCAAGGCCTAAGCGGCTTGCAATTTTTGCATATCTTTCAAGGCATACCTTTTTATTGAACTCTATAACATACGGAAGATAAATAGCATTGGCACAGCCATGAGGAATGTGGAAAACAGCGCCTGTCTTATGAGCCATAGAATGAACGATGCCAAGGAGAGCGTTGCTGAATGCCATGCCTGCCATACACTGGGCGTAGTGCATCAGCTCCCTTGCTTTTTTATCTTTTTCGTAAGAAGCCGGAAGCTCCTTTACAACAAGCTCAATGGCTTCAAGGGCAAGAGGATCTGAAAAGGAAGAAGCTGCTGTTGAAACATAAGCCTCAATTGCATGAGTGAGGGCGTCCATACCTGTATAAGCAGTTAAAGAATCCGGCATGGTTTCTGCAAGGCTTGGGTCTAATATAGCAACGTCCGGAGTTATATTAAAATCTGCAAGAGGATATTTAATCTCTGTTTTATAATCAGTTATTACGGAAAAAGCCGTAACCTCCGTAGCCGTTCCCGAAGTAGAAGGAATAGCAAGGAACTTCGCCTTCTGCCTAAGCTCCGGCAAAGAAAATGGCTTCGTAATATCTTCAAATTTAGTTTCAGGATATTCATAAAATACCCACATGGCTTTCGCCGCATCGATGGGAGAACCGCCGCCCATGGAAATAATCCAATCCGGCTCAAAGGCTCTCATGGCCTCGGCGCCTTTTAAAACTGTTTCAACAGAAGGGTCCGGCTCAACATTTTCAATAAGGCTTGTTTCTATGCCTGCTTCTTTTAAGTAGGCAACAGCCTTATCAAGAAAACCGAATTTCTTCATTGAGCCGCCGCCAACGACGATTACAGCCTTTTTGCCTTTAAGCTGCTTAAGAAATTCAAGAGAACCTTCACCGTAATACAAATCTCTTGGTAAAGTAAATCTTTGCATAATACCGCCTCCATAGTTTATATAAAATAATATAGCCATAAAATAGATTCTTAATCATTAAGTCTGCATCTTTTAAATTTAATAAAGCAGGTTTAAGCTTTATCTCACAATCCTTTAGATTAAAACTTTATTTTGATAATATTTTAACACTTTTTATTTTTTTCTTCAATAAAAAAAATTTTATATTTCTGCTTCCTTCCTATAACTATGTCCTGGCGCTATACTTAATTCATAAAATTTGTGGACGAAATCGAAATATTTGTGAAAAATTTATTTTTAATATTTATAATGCTAAATCAAATCCTTTTTTCTTATAGCTTTTATGAAAGCTTTAATCAAACTATGGTTATTTTAATAAATTTATTTATTTTAAATCTTTGAAGCCTCAGCCTTATATTGGATAAGGCAAATTATAGTAAATAATCTTTAAAAAGATTATTTTTATTTACGATAATCCTGTTTTAAATCTGAATAAATACCCCTATATTCTAAACATTAAAAAAGGCCCCCCTTAAGGAGCCTTTTCATAAAATCTTATATCATCGGTGTAGTTTATGAATACATTTTCCTTCATAAAATGTATTCGTGGATAAAGCGAGGTAGCGCATAAGTTTTACTCATACATTTTCTTTCAAAAATGTATTCGTGAACTAAATCAAGCTTGCTTGATTTAGTTCATATTATTCAGTATTTTTGCTGCTCTTATAACATTTTCCGCAAGAACGGCATTTGTAACATTGCCTACGCCTCCGGGAACGGGCGTAATATAAGACGTTTTTTCAAATATTCCATCATAATCGACGTCACCTTGAAGCTTTCCGTTTTCATCTACATTGATGCCAACGTCTATTACGATAGCTCCGTCTTTAACGAAATCCTCTGTGACAAAATGCATTTTACCTAAGGCGGCTACAAGAACATCGGCTCTTTTGCATACACCTTCGATGTTTTTCGTTCTGGAATGGCATACGGTAACAGTTGCATTCTTTCCTGTAAGCATGAGAGAAACCGGGCGACCTATAACGGCGCTTCTGCCTATTACAACGGCTTCTTTTCCTTCAAGGGTTATATTGTAATGCTCGAGGATTTTCATTACCGCCTTTGCGGTACATGGTTCAAAAGCGTTTTTATGCCCTGCGGAAACCTTACCCATATTAATGAAGCAAGAACCGTCAACATCCTTTTCTGGATTAACCAATGCTTCCAAAGCGTCACCTTCAAAGCCTTTCGGCAAAGGCCTGAATAAAAGAATGCCGTGGATTTCCCTGTCAGCGTTTATTGCTTTGAACTTTTCAAAGAAATCTTCCTTTGAAATATCTTCCGGATAAACAAAATTTCTGCATTCAATGCCCAAAGAAGCCATGAATTTGTTGGTTCCCTTTTCATAGCTCATGGAGCCCGGGTCTTCCCCTACTCTTACGGTTGCAAGAACAGGGTTTATACCCTTTTCTTTGAGAAAAGAAACATCGTCAACGATTTTCTTTTTCAGCTCGTCAGCTACTTCCTTGCCTTTCATAACAACCGGCATATTCTCTCCTCCTATGCTTAACAAAGTGAATCAATCAATGAAACAAAAACCATATATTATTTAACTTTAAAACTTTCTTTCTGTTTTAAAGCCAAATAAGTTTTCCTTTGTGTTTGCAGTAAATTCACTTGTATTTTTTCAAGTTGATTTACTCTATCTCTTGTAGTTCAACAGGGTTTTTGTGCTTCCTCAAATTCACTTTGCTTTAATTAATCCTTTTTTATGCTTCCTGAAAGCCTGCAATTACCCATAAAACGCATGCCCTTCATGGGAATGCCGAGCAAATCCTTTTTATTAATAAAAATCTGTATTTTAGTGCCTGTTGCGTTAATTAAAAGCTTATATATCTTTTCCTTTGTAAGGCTATTTTCTATAAGCTCAGAATCGGCAATGTCTCCTAAAATAGAATAGTCTGCATCGGTGTCATCCATAGGAAGAACATAGCCTTCTATTACGGAAAGAAAATCCTCTTCCATAAGCCTTTGACGGATTATGCTGGAGGTTTCTTCCTCATAATCTTTAAGAAGTTCTTCTGCTTCCCTATCGCCGTTTTTGTATTTAAAAATAAGCCCCTTATGGTAGTTTTCGTCTTCTTCCCTTAGAAAATCTGAAAGTTCATCTTTTTCCACCGGCAAAATTATCGTACCGTATAATGAAAAGCCTGCAAAATTAACCTGTCTTTTTATAAGGCCTTTTTCCCGGGAATATTCAACGCTTCTGCCGTAATCGATGAAGCTCTGCTCGTCTTTATAAAAATCCAGCCGGTTTTGCAAGGCAAATACCAACTCGTTTCCTGTGTTTTCATCTTCAAAGACAATAACGGGGCTGCCCTTATAATATTCCACAAGATATTTATTTGTCACGCTGTCAAAATCCGCCACGGCAAAGGCTTCTATACTGTCTGTTTCTATATCCTCAGTATCTTCCTTCAGATGGCCCCTTAAAATAATGCCTATATTTTTGCCGTAGAGCTTGATATATTCAACTTCAGTCTCTTTTTCTCCGGTTCCGTAAATCCGTCGTATATCGGGTGCTTCCGTTACTTCTTTCCTCAGCTGCTTTTTTACTGCATTAAGCCTCGTTCTGGTGAAGCCTACCGCCCTTAAATACGGGTCCATTAAAAACCCCCCTCTAGCCTTTCGCAATATTCAGGCGATTTGATTTATACTCAGTCAGCTTGAAAAAGAATCTTAAACTTACGCTCTTATCTTTTTTCAAGCTGGCATCCGTCTATACTTAACAAGCTTGTTAAGTATAGTTGTTCTAATAAGGCAATTATGGCCTTGTTAGAATACAATTATAATTAATTAATTTGATAATTACAAGTATATAGCTTATGGTTTCATTTATATTTGTTTTTTAATCCAGCATACTTTCAGGATATACAGGATAGCCTTCGTATAAGCTATGGGCTTCTCCATTTTGGTCTATTCGGTGCAACAGTTCATCGTAATAGTCATAGTAAAACATTTTTCCGCCTGCTGCCTGTAAATAATAAGCCTCAAAGGGATAAATTTCCGTCTCTTCCGTAAGGGTATTTAAGCTTTTAATATTAAAGTCCAAGTCAATATAATAAATCGTATCTCCTAAAAAATCAAAGGAAAATACAGAATCATAGACTAAAGGCTCTATCTCGTTTCCCAAAATATCTATTCCATGGAAGCTGTCATCACTATAGTCTATATAATATATCATTCCGTCTTTGCAGATAATATTTCTTGCCCATGCCGCTGATATAAAGCTTTCATTCAGGGTATTTACATTGATGGTGAAAAGGGCAGTTCCGCCTTCTTCATCATAGCCGAGATATATAAGCTCATCTTCCATAAAGGCCATGGCTGATGTATCTACGGGGTTAAAAAGCTCATTTTCGCTTCCGTCCATATTGGCTCTGTAAATAAAGAAACCGTCATCTAAATTGATATAATATATTTTATCATTGTGAATCTGGATAAAGGCCGCCTTTTGATTAATAATGAGAGCAGGCACCGATATTTCATTAAGGTCAATGGAAAATATATAATTATTTTCAAGAGAATTCACGAAATAAAGCGTATTGTCTTTTATCTGCATGAAGCTCGCCATAACGTCTGTTGCTATCATTTCGTAAGAGCCTTCATCGTCTTTATGATATCGTGCTATACCCCATTGTTCCCCGTCCCAATGTCTGAAATAAATAAAGTCTTCATGGGCTATTACGGTATTGTCAAAGGCTGTGTCATAATATTCATAGCTTGTATAGGCCATGGTCATGGCCATGACGTTGCCCTCTTCTAAATAGTCTTCGCTGTATTCTTCACTTTCATCAAAAGAATAATCCGTAATATATTCTTCGGCAAATTCCGTAACGTCCGTACTGTAACTTCGGGCTATACCGAAAAAGGCCCTTGCGGCAAATATAATGACGATGAAAAGTATTATAAGGCTTAGGCAGCCGCCTCCGATACAGCCTATCAGAAGTTTATTATTGTTCTTTTTCGGGGGGCTGTTATAGGATCTTGTATACATGCTGTTGTCGCTGTATATATTCTGGGGAGGATTGTTCGGCGGAAGGCCTTCAACATACTCCCCCTTTACCTCATTTACATGAAAATCTTTGTTATCCGGTGCAGGAGAAGGTATTTCCTTCTTTTTCTCTAAAGCCGGCTCTAAAGTATCAAGCCTTAAAGGGGGCTTTTCGCTGTAGTTTTCTTCTCCTACCATAGTATTGTCAAAAATAACGCTGTCTGTTAATTTGTTTAAAAAATCCTCAAGGGAAGCATAGGATACATTTGAAAAAAGGGTATCATAAAGAATGTCGTCAAGCCTTTTCGGCAGGTATCCTCCTGCTTTGGAGGGCCTTTCGAGAATATCCCCATAATTTTTGCCTGTTATAAGAGAATAAAATACATTCGCCAAATCTTCAATGCAATACATAAAGCTATAATCGCTTAAATAAAAATCATCTAAAATAACGGAATTATCCGGCATATATTTAATGTTTTCCACGGTAGGCCTGAAAAACACATTATTATTAAACATATAATTTAAAGAACGTATTAAAGGGCTTAAAAGAGAGTAAGCATTTTTATAGTTTATTTTTCCTCCCATGCCTTCGATATATTCCAAAAGATTCTTTCCTTCTGAAATTCCGTAAAATACATAATAAGTATTATTAAAAGAAAAAGCCTCTTTGACTTTTATTATTTCTTTAAATCCGATGCTCCTTATAGTATCGGAACGGCTTCTGAAATAAGAAAGGCCCTTGGTATACGCGCTTGAATTGAGTATATTGACAGTCCCATCTTCATTTCTTTCGGAAATTTCCTCAGGAAAATACTCGCATACATAAAGCCTTTCCCCTGATATATTTTTTATGACCTCATAAATAACAGCCTCATCTTTTCTGCCTGCAAAATTTACTATTGAATAGCCCTTTATTTCAGTCCCTTCTTTTAAATACATATTAAAACCTCCTTAAGCCTCTACAACAGGCTTATTTTTATTCCTTATAACGGTCACATAAAACACAATCGCCGTAGATACAAACCTCATAATTGCAACGAGGCTCAAGGCGGCCTTTACGCTTGTGTGGTCCATAAAAAACTGGATAAAAAGCGGTGAAAAGCCAAGGCTTAAATTCATAAAGGTATTATAAAGTCCTATATAAAGAAGCCTGTTTTTATCGGGAGTATTGATTAAAAGCCCGTTAAGCAAGGTAATATTTAGCCCTATAACGCCTATGCCGTTTACCATAGACTGAATAATAAGGAAATAAAGATTGGGGCTCATTACTAAGAAAAGCGTATTGATAGCCATTGTAAGGCATGCGGCAGTTAATGCTATGTTGTTGCCTTTTTTAACAATAATCCGATTCCATCTTGAAGCAAAAAGAAAAGAGCTTAACCCTGAGGTTACACTTATAATGGCAAGCCATATTTCGTTCGCTCCAAGATTTTTTATTACGTAAATACTGGAAACCGCCCAGCCTGAATGATAGCTTATATAGTATAAAAGCGTGCATACCCCAAAGGACACAAAGGCCTTATTGTGAAACGCTTCTTTTATATCACTAATCTTTATATTGATCTTTCCCTGCACCTTCTCCGGAGAATATTTAGGGTTATATTCTTCTTTTAGTTTTGAAAAATAAAATACTTCTCCAAGACCAACAATAAATGCCGTCGCAAAAAAAATACGGTAGCAGAGCATGATGCCTGCTTCCGACTTGGGTATGTAGGAAATAATCATGCCTGAAACGAGGGTAACAATCAGGATTAAAAGATTACCAAATTTATTTCTTAAAGAAAATGCCGTTGCCCTTACCCTTCCGTCAAATAGGTCTCCTGAAAAGCTTTGCATGGACGCCTGGCTTACAGCTTCGGGAAAATTCATGGCAGAAATCAGGAGCACAAAGGCGATGGGCCTTAGTTCATTTGGAAGCATCGGCACAAAGGCAATTAATAAAAGAATAAATCTGCTTATAAATATAAATACGCAGGTTACAGCTTTTTTCTTCTCAACTTTTAATAAATAAAACAGGCCGGGGAGCAAAACAGCCGCCCCTACAAATCCCGGAAGACAGTTATAAAGGGTAATTTGAAGATTACTTCCTCCGAGCCTTTCAAGGTATTTTACGGCTAAGGGCTTATATATATTGATGGCAGTATCATAAAGAAGGCCGTAAATTATAAATATAATAATGTTTCTGTTTAGCCTGTTTAAATATTTAACGCTGGAATTAAACTCCTTATTAAGTTTAGAAAACTGAAAAATACCAATACCCCCTGAGATAATATTTAAGCAAATAGCAAAACTGTTGTTTTACTATTTATAGGTGCTATCATAATTGAAAGAAAGTAATAATCCCCTTTTTTGCTGTCTAATAATTACTTATTAAGGCCTTTAACCATATCAAGGACTTCTTTAACGGCGTCTTCGTTATTGTCTTTAAGGGTTACATAATCTGCCGCTTCCTTAAGCTCTTTAACAGCATTTTTTACGGCTACCCCAAGGCCCGCTTCTCTAACCATCTCCAAATCATTATAATTATCACCTACACATATTACCTCGTTCATATCTACATTTAAATATTTTGCAAGAAATTTTACCCCTGTACTTTTATCGGAGCCTAAGGGGGAAAACTCTAAAAGATTCGGGCTTGAATAAAACATAAAACCGTATTGGCCCACTTCATCCTTTAAGGCATCATAAACGGCTTTCAGCCTTTCCGGTTCCCAACATATAATTACTTTAAATACGTCTTCTTTAATAGATGCACTGAAATCGCCTATTTCTTCCCTTTTGATTTTTACCCTGTCGCTGTAGGCGCAGATATAGTCCTTACCTGTTTCATAATACACAAGGTCCTGCTTCACGTAGGCCATTATCGGGGCAGAAGAATCAGCCTTTTTGATAAGCTCTATTATTTTCAGGGCCTTTTCTTTTTCAAGGCGTTTTTCATATATGGTTTTCATGGTGTCTGCTTCAAATACAACACAGCCGTTAAAGCCGATGCCGTAAAAACCTTTTTCTGCAAGACCTGCATTTTTAGCGTAAGGCTCTATGGAAGCAGGCGACCTGCCTGAGCAGATTAAAACCTTCATACCTTCTTTAACTGCCTGAGAAATGGCCTCTTTATTGCCTTTCGTTATTTCATGAAAATCGTTATTTAATGTTCCGTCTAAATCTGTAGCCAATATCTTGTATTTCATTTTTTTCTCCCTCATTATGCTAAAATTCGTTTTTGTTTTAAAATATATATAAATTGGGCAGTATTTTAATAAGTAAAACGCCGATTTTTCCTGTTTCGCCTATGATGCTTCGGCTTTTGTTTCATTGCAATAGCAATATAAGTACAAGTTTTGTCTATATAGTTCTATTTGTAAAATGTATACTTATTAAAATGTATACTTATTAAAATGAAAAAGTCTTTTTTTCAGTTTAATAAGTATCGCTTCAGCTAAAGTAAATAAACAGGGGCTTTTTCAAATTAATTTACTTTATTTGTAAACAAAATCAACTAAAGTTTAATTTTATTCATACCATAACATAGTATCATAAAACCGCTTTCTTATCTATGAAAAATACATTACGAAACACCTCAAAATGTTAACTTTTTATGTCGGTATCAAAAATCACTTGAAAAATACGCCATGAAACGTTAAACTATAAAAGCTACACTATAATCAGGTTTTCTATATTAAAATATTTATGTATTATATTTACACAAAGGAGATCACTATGAAAAAAATAATTCCTTTAATTCTTGCATCCTGTCTTGCTTTAAGCATGGCCGCATGCAACGGACAGCCTAAAATGGGCGTTGGAGATAAGGTGCTTGCAACAAGCGGAGATGAAAAAATCATGCTTAGAGATTTTCTCTATACCCTCGGCATGACAAAAAGCTATAACGAATACTTTATGATGCAAAGCTTCGGCATGACGGAAGAAGACATGGCCGAATACTGGAACACTGAAACAGAAGACGGTCAAACCCTTGCAGACGATTTGAAAAACTATACCCTTGAATCTATGAAAGAAGTAGCCACATTTGCAAAGCTTGCAAAAGACGAAGGGTTAAAATATAGTGACAGCGATATTAAAGAGCTTAAAGAAACCCTTGACAATGCCGTATTAAGCCTTGCTTCAAAGGAAAAAACCGGCGAAAGAGCCTTCTATGAAAAATACTTCGTTACTGTTGACGAGGCCATGGAAGCTGAAAAGATAATATCTGCTGCAAACCAATATAAAAATAAAATTAAAGACGCTATTGAAGTTTCAGATGACGAAATAACTGCTTACTACGATGAAAACAAAGAAACCTTTGAAGAAGTTACCGTAGCCCATATTCTTGTTAAATTCCCTGAAAACGCTCTTGACGCTGACAAGGCCGAAACAAAGGCCAAAGCCGAAGGCATTCTTGAAAGAGTAAAAGCCGGTGAAGACTTTGGTACTCTTGCAGCAGAGCTTTCAGAAGACGACGGTTCTAAAGATAATAACGGGGAATACACCGTTACAAGAAGCACTAATTTCGTACCTGAATTTCTTGATTGGGCCTTTAGCTCTTCCGACGGAGACTTAGGCATTATTGAAACAACTTATGGCTACCACGTAATGAAATTCGTTAAAGCAACACCTTTTGAAGATTTAAAAGAAAAAGTAAAATCTTCTATCGTAGATACGAAGTTTCAGGAAGAAATAGAGAAAGTTGCCTCTGAAAACAAGCTTGAATGGACTGTTGATGAGGAAATGCTGAAGTCTGTTGTCGTTCAGCCTGCAACAGAAGCCCCTGCCGCTTCCGAAGAACCTGCATCTGAAAGCCCAGCCGCTTCCGAAGAACCTGCATCTGAAAGCCCGGCCGCTTCCGAACAGCCTTCTGAAACTGCAAAGCCTTAAATATAATGAATCTGCGCCTTAAGCCATATGGTTTAAGGCGCTTTTTTATTGCTGATTAAAGGCAAATGCAAATAAAACAGCAACTGTTTTCCCATCGTATAGAGCAACCCTCTTTAGAAGTTTTCCTCTGGTAAACTCCCAAATCCTGTGCCTGCATCACCCCTGAATTAGATAACACCATTTAATATGCATATGATTATCATTATGAAAATATAAAACAAATGTTTGCATTTAAACCGAAAGTATGTTAGTATTAATTTGCGGTTATACTATGCTCGAATTAAAGTAAAACAGTAGCGCTGTAAATTTGCTTTTCCCTGATTTTATGCTTTCGTGGGGCCCGTTACTTTCTGCGGAAGAAAAGCAAATTTACTATATATTGACCGCAATTTTATTTAAAGAGTGATACCTATGGATATAGCCAAAAAACTTGAAGTTCTTACAGATGCCGCAAAGTATGACGTTGCCTGCACTTCCAGCGGTTCCTCAAGAAAGGGCAATAAGGGGAGCCTTGGAAGCACAGAAGCCTGCGGCATATGCCACAGCTTTTCAGCAGACGGAAGATGCATCTCCCTTTTAAAAATACTGCTTACCAACAGCTGTATTTATGACTGTAAATACTGCGTAAACAGAAGATCCAACGATGTGCCGAGAGCCGCTTTCACCCCTGATGAAATAGCGGAGCTTACGATGAATTTCTACAGAAGAAACTATATCGAAGGGCTTTTTTTAAGCTCTGCCATCATTAAAAACCCGGATTATACCATGGAGCTTCTTTACGAAACCCTTCATCTTGTGAGAAATAAATATAATTTCAACGGCTACATTCATGTGAAGGCCATTCCCGGAGCCGATAAGGATATTATCTTCCGTACCGGTCTTCTTGCCGACAGAATGAGCGTAAATATAGAGCTTCCCTCTGAAAAAAGCCTTGAAACCTTTGCGCCGGATAAGAAAAAGCAGGCGATTCTTACCCCCATGGCAAGCCTTAAAGGGGCAATAACACAAAACAAAAACGAAATTACCCTTTATAAAAACGCGCCTAAATTCGTTCCTGCCGGCCAAAGCACTCAGATGATTATCGGGGCTTCTCCTGAATCAGATAAAAAAATAATAAGGCTTGCAGAAAGCCTATACCATAAATATGAGCTTCGAAGAGTATTCTACTCGGCTTATATGCCTGTAAAAAACACCCATAAGCTTCTGCCTACAAACGACGCCCCTCTTTTAAGGGAACACAGAATTTATCAGGCCGATTGGCTTATGCGGTTTTACGGCTTTTCATCGGGAGAAATCCTTGAAAATGAAGATGATAATTTAGACCTTTCCATGGACCCTAAATGCAATTGGGCCATAAGAAATTTACATCTTTTCCCTATAGAAGTAAATAAAGCCCCCTTTGAAATGCTTTTAAGAATCCCCGGTGTCGGAGTAACAGGGGCAAAGCGTATATTTGACGCAAGGAAAACTGCAAAACTTGATTTCTATAATCTTAAAAAGCTGGGAATCGTATTGAAAAGAGCCAAATACTTTATTACCTGTGACGGCAAAATGATGGAAAAAACACCTTTTATTCCGGAATACCTTAAAATACGGCTTACGGAAAACGGCATCAGCGAAGGCTATGCTCAATTAAGCCTTTTTGACAATAAGCCTCTTATAGAAAAAAAGGAGGACGTAAAATGTCTGGCGGGTTAGGTCTTACAGGGGTATTCGACGGTACCTTTGACGGCCTTTTATGTATTGTTTATTCTTATTATTACGATAAAAATGATTTTACAGATATAGAATCTATAGAACATTTTCAGCAGTCTCTTGCGCCTCATATTTATATTGCCACAGATTATGAAAAAGCCGTTAAGGTCCAAAGCGCCATTGCAAAGAAAATCTCCCCCAAGGCAGAATATTACGCTCATAACGCATTTCTTTCCTATGAGGAAGACAGATTTACAGCCATCTATCATTATATTTTAAAGGGTTTTAAAGAAGGCCGGAGAATAGATGAAATGCTTTCCGATAAGGACGTTTTCAAAGTTCAGTCCCTTGCTAAAAACGTGGGACGGGAAGCCCATCTTCTTACAGGATTCTGCCGCTTTGCAAAAACCGAAGGAGGCATCTATTACAGCGTAATCACGCCGAAATGCCGCGTTCTCCCTATATTAAGCGAGCATTTTTCAGACAGGCTTAAAAACCAGCCCTGGATTATCCATGATAAGACTCATCACATGGCGTCTATATATGACTGCGAAGATTATATCATCACCTCCGTACCTGAAAACGCAAATATAGAACTATCGGAAAATGAAGAGCTGTATAAAAACTTGTGGAAAATATTCCATAAAACCATTGCCATAGAAGAACGCAAAAATTACAAATGCCAAAGAACCATGCTCCCCTTATGGTATCGGAAAAACATGGTGGAGTTTGAGGAATAAAAGAAGGCTCAGGCCTTCTTTTATTTTATTCATATAATAGAGAACCGGGCGGATGCAGTTCAAAAATATCTTAAGACTTAGTAAGTGGCAGTTCGAATTATTTTGCAGTCCAAATTTTTTGATTATCAAGCCACGAAATTTGAAAACACCCAATACAAAAGAAAAATTACCCCTAATAAAATTATAACCACTGGCAGAAGAACAGAAAAAACAGCGATAAATATGGCTACCTTATCCCCCTTCTCAAGAGGGAGCCTTTCCTCTTTATGCTCCTCTGTTTCTTTGGGCATATCAAACTTCCATAAATTTTTAAAAAACATAAAACAATCGGCCTCCTTGTTAATTTTATTTCAAATATAGTCGTTCTCTAATATTGATTATCATAGAATTTCTTCTATAAATAGTATATTTTTATAATTAAAAGCCCTACTTTACTTTCAACTCCCATAAAAGCAGTATACCATAATCGAAGGTTTTACTCATACATTTCATCTTATTCATATTTTACGGTTCAATTTATCCTTATTATGCTATATAATTAGGGTGTGTTCCCACGAATCTAAGCAAGCATCTAAAAAGGCGCTATTACGCCATACTATGTCAGCGTTTCCCAGGGCGTGTCTGAAAACACCAAACTCTAGGCTATTATGCCATAAAAACGTGACTTCCTCATCGGAAATACTCAAAATAGCACCGCTATTTCTGCGTTTTTCTCTTCGAATTCACATTTTCTTGCAAACAATACTTTTTCAGCTTGCAAGCTGAAAAATGTATCTCTGCTGTAAAATGATAAATAAACTTTAGTTTATTTATCATTCTTGTCGGTTTGACCGTTTTCAGACACTGCCTAGCAGACTCCTTCCAGTATGCGTCGTCAACAGAATACAAACGCATGGAGCGTTTGTATTTGTTTGGCTAAATACCGCCCATTTTATCTGCATATTAATATAGTGGGATGGGAACGCGCCCTAAAAGAAATAAAATATAGATTTGCTTTGCAAATCTATTCGGGTACTCCCTAAGTTCGTGACTTTTTATATTAATTAAAGAAGGGTGGTTTTTATGAAGGCTGTAGACCAAAAGAACAAGGAAATATTTGAAGACTATATCCGCCGCATTATGGAAGCCTATGAGGCTACGGGTGTGGCCGTATCCATTGTCGATAAGGATGGCTCCTCATTGTATGAAAACTATTTCGGGTACAGAGATAAGGAGAATGCACTTCCTATCAATGAAGATACCCTATTCGGCCTTGCTTCCGTTACCAAATCTTTTACATGCCTTGCCATCATGCAGCTTCATGAAAAAGGCATCATAGACATTCATGCCCCTGTTAAGGATTACATACCCGAATTTAAAAATGAAAATCAGGAAACTATTAAGGTTTGGCATCTCATGAGCCATACAGCGGGATTTTTCCCTTTAAAAAGAATATTAATTAAAGAAGTTGCCGAGGAAATCGGTATTGACGACAGTAAGGAAGACTACGCCTACAGCGAAGCCCTTGCCATAGAAGGGGTTAAAAGAGTCGCAGAAAGAATGGACAAGCAAATAAATCACACCGGCCTGCCCGGGGAATACCTTTCTTACTCAAACGATGGATATGCCCTTTTATCGGATATTATAAGAAGATACGGCGGTGAAAAATCCTATGCCGAATATCTCAATAAAAATATCCTTAAGCCTTTAAGCATGGATAGAAGCTCCTGCGAGTTTGCGGCACCTGCTGCCGATGAAAATGCTTCTGCCCTTTATTTCCATGAAAAGAGTGTCCTTACGGCAAGCAGAGACTTCACCAATAATGCCTTCGTTCTTATGGGGGGCGGCGCAATGAAGTCCACCCTTTCCGATTTGAAAAAATATGTCGCCATGTATATCAATAACGGTCTTTCTGCAGAAGGCAAACGAGTTCTCGGAGAAGAAAAAATAAGAGAACTATCAAAGCCCAAGCTTTATTACAAGCCCTTCAGCTATTACGGCTTCGGCCTTGCAACAAAATATATTGATGATATTTCCGTTTCTGAGCATGGGGGAAGCCTGCCCGGTGTTTCTTCAAACATCTCCTTTTCACCGGATATTGAAAAGGGTGTAATTGTTCTTTGCAATACATCAAATGTTCCGGTTTATCTCATAGCAGATGCTGCCATGAGGCTTATAAACGGAAAGCACCCTATCCCTGAAGATATTTATAAGCAAACATGCTGGTCAAAAGAAATGATAGCAATGGCTAAGGGCACCTATGATTCAGGAGAAGGAAGCGTCATAGAAGTTTACGAAAAAGAAGATACCGTAGGCATAAAAATAAACGGAGAAGAAAAAGAAACAGAAACCGTTCAGCCTCACATGCTTCTTGTAAAATCAAAGCTTTCCGGCTCTCCTTTAAGCCTGCTTATAAAGGATAAAAAAGTATGGGCCATACGCTTTGGCGGAAGAATCATACCAAAGGCAGAGTAAGAGAAAACAGTTTTTTTCTTCCTTTTTTATAAGAATAGTAAGTTTAAAGTCAGATAGTAGCAAAACCATATATTCATGAAGGCTCAAAAATGTACCGTTTCCGAAGGAAATCCGTGTTTTTGAGCCTGCAGGGAATAGGCTTTTGCTGCTTCTGCATAATAAATTTACTAAAACCAATGCTTTTATCAGCCTAAAAAAGACCGCTATGCGGTCTTTTTTTGCTATGCGGTCTTTTTTCTTATTTTACAGTAAAATAGCTTTATACTCGAATAAAAGTAAAACAATAGCATTGTAAATTTGCCTTTCCTTGATTTCATACCTTCTTGGAGCCCGTTATGTACTGCGGAAGAAAAGCAAATTTACTATAAGGTATAGGCAATTTCATTTTAAGCCGTAACAAAACAAGTTATAGTAAATTTCATCTAAAGAAGCAGCAAAAGCCTGTGTGAATATACGACTTTGCTGCTGTTTCACTTTAAATTTACTATATCTTGTGGAATCTTTCATTCAAATAAAATGAAATTGTTTCACTCCGCTTTAAGTTGAAATTTACTATAGCAAAAACCTATTTTTCATAAACGGCTTAATATAATAGAAGCGCTTATATTAAGTTATTCATAGTCAATAAAGATGAAAATATCTTTGTTGATTATAAAAGAACGTTCGCCTAGCTTCCCTGTAAGTGTTTTCAGGTTTACTAAGTATAAAAAATACGGTTTTTGTTACTGTAATCAAATTATTTTACTATACGTTACTTTGTATATGTAATTAATGCAAGCAATTGAAGTTCTTCTTCTCCATGGCACCATACGCCGTGGCTTTCACCGTCTCCGCAGAAGGCTACGTCCCCTGCTTTAAGGATTACTTCTTCGCCGTTATCGTTGTAAAGGGCCTCGCCTTTCAAGATATAATAGGCTTCCTGCTCGCCTTCATGCTTATGTATGCCGATGCCGGTTCCCGGGGATAAAGCATTGATTCCAAAAACCCTGCCTGCACCGGAAAGCTCCTCTGCGCTAAGTAAATTAAATGTTTTAACTACGCCCCCTGCGCCGAATAAATTCGGCCTTTCTATAAAGCCTATGTTGTCTTTTCTTCTTATCATTCTGTCTTCCCCCTTATTTTTATCAGAAACCCAAAGGCCTATGGCCTTGGATTCCTTGCTTCTATTATATTTGTAAATATGATTTGTGTCTGAGTCTTCCCAAACTTTTGAAGCTTTCCTACGAAGTCGTAAAGCTTTGACGAGCTGTCAAAACATACCTTCATAAGCATGGAATAAGCCCCGGCTATATGGTAGCATTCAAGAACGCTGGGGTTTTCCGAAATGAAGTCTACAAACTTTTCCTTCTGTTCCGGCTCCATGGTAAGCTCAATATACGCAACAAAAGAATAGCCGAGCTTTTCAAGGTCAAGCCGTAGGCTGTAGCCCTTGATAACACCGCTTTTTTCAAGCTTTTCTATCCTAGATGAAACTGCCGGCGGAGATAAAAATACCTTTTTAGAAAGTTCATGAAGAGAAATTCTCGAATTATCCGCCAATAAAGACACAAGCCTTCTATCTATGTCATCCATTTGACACCTCTGGAAAATACGGCAAATAAATAAGAAAGGGCAATTGGCTTTTCTATGAAAAGCCCCTTTGAATACTTATCCGCCATGCAATATTGATACACCATAATTATAATCATAAAAGCATGAAAAGGCAATAAGAACCCTTTATTCCTACGGGATAAACGAAAGAAAGCATTTATCCCGCCGACAGAATAAATTTTTGGCAGGATATCCCAGGAAGATTTACAAGATACTTAAGGAAACTTTGCAAACCCTGCATTTTGAGTGAAATATATTCCATTAAAATAATTAAATTCTACGCTGTCAAAAGAAATTTTGTTTTTCGGTATCTTCTCATGTGCTGTTCTCCTCATCAGGCACATGTATACAAAAAGCAATTTAATAATCAAAAGTTAAAGCCCCTAAAAATTTATTAAAATAAACCTAGAACCTTTAAAAATTTCTAAACTTCGGAAATGGCTCAGGTCTATTTACTAAAGATTGTTAAAATGTTATCGTATAGCCATAAAGAATTGTTTATAAACTGCTTAGTATTAATTATGAAAGGTTGATAATAAATGAGCAATACGAAAAGGCTTGAATCAGACTCCATAGGAACTCTCGAAATACCAAAGGAAGCTTATTACGGCGTTCAAAGCTTAAGAGCAAAAGAAAACTTCCATATTACCGGCAGAAGAATGAATCCGCTTATGATTGTAAGCCTTGCGGAAATCAAAAAGGCTGCCGCCATAGCCAATGAAGAAGCCGGTCTTCTTGACGAAAAAATAGCAAAGGCAATGATACAGGCCTGTGATGAAATCATCGAAGGAAAACTCCATGAAGAATTTATTATAGACCCTATTCAAGGGGGCGCAGGAACCTCTGCCAACATGAATGCAAACGAAGTTGTAGCCAACAGGGCAATTGAAATCTTAGGGGGCGAAAAAGGAGATTATTCCATCGTTCACCCTAATGACCACGTAAACATGGCCCAGTCAACAAATGATGTTTATCCCACTGCCGGAAAGCTTACGGTTTTAAAGCTTATACCAAGGCTTTTAGATGAGCTTCACAGATTAAGCGACGCCCTTCACGAAAAAGCGGAAGAGTTTGACGACGTAATCAAAATGGGCCGTACCCAGCTTCAGGACGCTGTTCCCATTCGTTTAGGACAGAGCTTCCAGTGCTACAGCCTTGCAATCGCAAGAGATATCAAAAGAATAGATAAGGTTTTAAACGAGCTTCGTGCCATAAACATGGGGGGTACAGCCATCGGTACGGCATTAAACGCCTGCCCTGAATACCTTGAAACCATCGTTGGCAGACTGAAAGAGGTTACAGGCATTGAAATCGTTCACGCAGGAAACCTTATAGATTCTACGCAAAACCTTGACGGCCTTGTAAACATTTCAGGAACAATGAAGGTATGCGCCGTAAACCTTTCAAAAATGGGGAACGACTTAAGGCTTCTTTCCTCCGGCCCAAGAACAGGCTTTAACGAAATCAACCTTCCTGCAAAGCAAAACGGTTCTTCCATCATGCCAGGCAAGGTAAACCCTGTTATTCCCGAAGTTGTAAGCCAGGTTGCCTTTAACGTTATCGGAAACGATATGACCATAACCATGGCTGCGGAAGCAGGCCAAATGGAACTGAATGCTTTTGAGCCTGTAATTTTCTATAATATGTTTGAACAGATTATAACTCTTACCGGCGCCGTAAGAACATTCACCGATAACTGCATTAAAGGCATCACCGCCAACCGAGAAAGATGCAAGGCCCTCGTTGAAGGAAGCGTAGGCATCATCACCGCCATCTGCCCATACATTGGATACAAGAAGGCGGCGGACATTGCCAAAACCTCTCTTAAAACCAACGAGCCTGTAAGAGACCTTATTTTAAAGGAAAAGCTTCTCACGGAAGAACAGCTGAATAAGCTCCTCGACCCCTATGCTATGACAAATCCCGGCGGAAGTGTTATAGATATGATAAGCACTGCAAAATAGTATTTATTAAAAAGGCTTGCTTAATGCAAGCCTTTTATTGCTTTAGGCCGTATTTTTCTTTATACTTTAAAAGTATATGATAATTACTGTATATTATCCAAAAAAGATATCATGAATTTAAAATTAAACAGGAACAAAACCGTATATTCATAAGAGTTTAAAATATACCGTTTCCTGGGGAAGTCTGTGTTTTTATACGAAGTAAACTTGGAAAAGGATACAGGCTTACGCCTGTAAATCTTTTTAAGTGAGGGGGGTTTTTATGGTTATCAAACTTGTTTTTTGTTTGATAATGAGGAATCTCTAGTGAACAGATTTTTGCTGCTTCTTTATGAGAAGTTACTTTACCATGAAACAAATTTCTTTATTCTTATTCATACCTATAGCAAAACAAAAACCTATTTTTCATAAACAGCTTAAAATAGCGATTCTATATTTTAATAAAAATACTTACACTTTTTTAAAATTTGTGATAGAATATATATTATAGGAAATTGCGTAAGTATAGCTTATATGCTATACATTTTATAATAATTTTTACGGAGGTCTATTATGGATTACAAAGCATTAGCAGTTGAAGCCCACAAAAAATGGAGAGGTAAAATTTCCATCGAGCCTAAAATGGAATTGAACACCCCTCAGGAACTTGCCGTAGCTTATACCCCCGGCGTTGCAGAGCCTTGCCTTCTGATTGAAAAGGACGAGAGCCTTTCTTTTGAGCTTACAGGAAGAGCAAATACTGTTGCTGTCATCACGGACGGAACCGCAGTTTTAGGCTTAGGCGATATCGGCCCTGCCGCAGGTATGCCCGTTATGGAAGGAAAATGCGTTCTTTTCAAAGCCTTTGGCGGCGTTGACGCAATCCCTCTTTGCATCGATTCAAAAGATACTGATGATATTGTAAAGACAATCAAGCTTCTTTCCAAAAGCTTCGGCGGCATCAATTTAGAAGACATCGCGGCCCCAAGATGCTTTGAAATAGAAAAAAGATTAAAAGAAGACCCTGAAATCAATATCCCCATATTCCACGACGACCAGCACGGTACTGCCATCGTAACCGTTGCAGGCCTTGAAAACGCAGTGAAGCTTGTAGGCAAGAAAAAAGAAGAGACAAAGACGGTTATCTCAGGCGCAGGCGCCGCAGGTATCGCCATTGCAAAGCTTATGATGAGCGCAGGCTATAAAAACATCGTTCTCTGCAACTCCAAGGGCATCGTTTCCAGAGACAGAGAATATCCGGAAGGCGACCTTAAAGAAATGTCTAAAATCACAAATCCTGAAAACCTTTCCGGCTCTCTTGCAGATGCTTTAAAGGGCGCAGATATCTTCGTAGGCGTTTCCAAAGGAAACATTGTAACAAAAGAAATGGCTCAGTCCATGAATAAAGACGCTATCGTATTTGCCATGGCGAACCCGATTCCTGAAATTATGCCTGATGTTGCAAAGGAAGCAGGCGTAGCCGTTATGGCAACAGGAAGAAGCGACTTCCCTAACCAGATTAATAACGTGCTTGTATTCCCCGGCGTTTTCCGCGGAGCCTTCGACGCAGGCGCAACAGACATCAACGACGAAATGAAGCTTGCCTGTGCTTATGCCATAGCCTCCTTAATCGGCGACAGTGAAAGAACAGCAGAATATATTATCCCCGGCGTTTTCGATAAAAGAGTAGGCGAAACCGTGGCGAAGGCAGTTCGTGAAGCCGCAGTTAAAACAGGGGTTATCCGTAAGTAATATTTATAAAAACCTACAGAAAAGCATCAGTTTCGGCGGCTAAAGCCTGTGATGATAACTTTTCTTAATAACATGATGAAATGCCAAATATTCTTAAAAAGAATATTTGGCATTTTTATTTTTCTGTTTATAGTAAATTTAGTGTTAAACAGTAACAAAACCGTATATTCATAGAGACTTAAAAATGTACCGTTTCCGGAGGAAATTCGTATCTTTGCGTCTCTTAATGAATCAGTTTTTGTTACTGCTTTATAAAAAATTCACTATATTTTTCGATAGTCAGTTTTTACATTTGATGCTTATTGGCAGGTTGCTGCAAACGGTATGAACATCGTCTCCAGAAATATAGGCAAATAAAAAGCTGCCTGTAAAAAAAGAGCGGTTTTATCAAAAATCAAATAATTTATTTACCGGAATATTCAAGGCCTTTGCAATATTGAAAATCACATCAAGAGACATGGCACAATCGCTATTTTCAATACGGGACATATGAGTTCGGCTTATATCAATTTTGTCGGCAAGCTGTATTTGGGATAAGCCCTGCTCTTTCCGATAATATGCAATATTTAATCCAAGCTTCTTATATTCTTCATGATACCGCCGTTTCATACGCTATATTACCTCCCCATATAGCATATGACATTTTTGGTTTTAATACGACAACGTGTATTATAACTTATGTTACATTACACGTTGTTGTATATGATTTAATATATGGTATACTATGAATGCATTTCTCTTAGGGAAATGTATAAAGCTTATGATATATAGTAAATTTGCTTTTCTCCCGCAGTTCGTAACGGCCCTAAGAAGGCATAACATTAAGGAAAATCAAATTTATAATGCTGCTGCTTTACTTTTATTCGAATATAACTACCTATAAGCATTGGAAACCGTAAGAGCTGAAATATTGTATTAAATGGGTATCAGCGCTTATTTAAAATAATCCTTTGTCACAGCTTTAAAATTTCATCATAAGACATTTCCAAAACATCTTTGATGGCGTTTAATTCTTCAAGGGATATATGGCGTATGCCTGCTTCTATTTTAGCAAGGGTTCCCCTTGAAATATCGCAGCCGATAACTTGTAGCTGGGCAGAAAGCTGTTCTTGCGTAAGGCCTTTTTCTTTACGGCCCTTCTGTATATTGTCACCTATGGTTTTATGAGCCTTGATATTCTGATTCATAATTCAATGTCTCCCCAGCTCTGAATATGGAGCAATTTTTATTGATTATATAAAATGATTAAGTTATAATTGCTCCAATGCAAGAGCAAAGGAGTGCTAGTATTTATGCCAGATTACGAGAAGATGTATTTTGAACTTTTTAACGCGGTAACATCAGCTATTGCTACATTGGAAGACGCCCAGAAAATGTGTGAAGAAATTTACATAGAGACCGGCGACCATGGTAAAATTATACTTCTGGAATCCCAAAATAAGGAGCACAATGAACCCAATAAGGATTCTTGATATTTTAAATAAAATAATGCTGATAAGAATATAGCGAAACAGCCTTAAGGCAGGAACAAAAATCTATTTACTGCGGCTTCATCGTTGCCAAACAAAAACAAGTTTGATAACCATAAGAAAACGGAGTTCCGCAGGAAACAGTATATTTTTGAATCCTTGTGAATATACGGTTTTGTTATACTCGAATCAAAGTAAGGAAGTAGCGCTGTAAATTTACTTTTCCTTGAGGTTATGCCTTTTTAGGGCCCGTTACTTACTGTGGAAGAAAAGCAAGTTTACTATACTGTTTAACGCTAAAAGCCCCACTTTGTGGGGCTTTTAATAAAATCTTCGGGCAAAGCCCATATAACTTAGGAGGTTTTAGGAATTTTTATACGGACACTCATTTAAGCCTTACGGCTTTTTCCTGCTTGCCGGTATCGACATTTAAAAATACACTGTAATAATTGGAGTCGAAAAGCACCTTAAATTCATGGCAGAGTATTTCTGCTCCATTAACAGAAATGAGAGAAAGCCTGTAATCCTTCTTTTCAAGCTGGCTGCTTAAAAGCTCTGACGCCTGCTCCTTTGAAAGCTTAGGCGTATTTAAAGTTCTTTCTTTGTGGCTGTAAATATAATTTCTTCCTTCAAAGCCCAGGATTTCACCGTTTACAAGGCTTATTTTTACCTTTACGCTATCGGGATAGCAGTATATTTCGCTTACATAAGGTATAAAGGTAATGATTGCGTAGCTTCCCAAGTTTTCCGCCTCTATGGCTGTCATACTGGTATATTGGCTGTTGTTGAGGAACTTCTGGGCAAGCTCCTTTGCTCTTTCAAGGGAAATATAATTATTCCCCGATATAATCTCTCTATAATTCAGCATCCATACGGGATAGCCGCCCATTTGGGTTATATCCATTGAAATGGAAGGCCTTGAAGCCCCTTTTAATGTTACGTCATAGCTGTATACGGGAAGAGACTTTTCCGCCGTAGGCTCTGTCTTTGAGATAAATTCTATATTGCCTATTTCCATTCCCCTAAGGAACTTTTCAACAGCCTGCTTTCCCTGTTCGGGAAGGATTTCAGCCGCATCTTCAAGGAATTTAGGCTTCGATAAATCTATTGTACTGTTTTTCAAATAGCTTGGCTCATAAAGAGTATCGGAAATATTTGAAAGGGCACCCGATGCTATTGATGAAAGCCTGCTGCCCGGGGTATCCTTTTCAAAGAGAAAGGTGTGTTCAATATTTCTCTTTAATACATTAATATCCGCAAGCGTATAATTAAGCCTGCCGGATAAATCGGCACCCTTTGTTCTAAGGTCATCAACCTTTTTCCATTCTTCGGCTGTAAGCTCTTTTCCTGCCGCCGTCTTTTCCATGAGGCTGTAGGAGGTATTTACCGTATCGGATAAAAAGCTTAATGACCCTTCTATTTCAAGATTATTATAATTAAATAAGGAAAGCCCGTCTCTTGCTTCTGTTCCTTCCTTCCATACCTTGGCAAAGATAAGTGCAAGCTCCTCCGGCTTTTTCGTAAGCCTTGCGGTATCGAGCAAAGTCTCTATATCCGATATTGAAGAAGCCGCTTTATTGAGGTTTCCCATATATCCTGAGGTTAAAAGGGCCTTGTTTGATTTGTTTTCTTTATACTGGTTGTAGCCGAACATGAAGCTTAAAAGCAATATGGCAAGTATAATCAGCATGCCGTAGCCTGTTCTAAGGTCCTTTATATCTGCCGCCTTGGCCCTTGCCTTTATTCTTTCCTGCCGCTCTTTTAATTTTTCATCCATATGATCACTCCTGCCTGATTCCAAAGGATACGCCTCCTATTAGCTTAATAACCGGCATAGTCGAAATCCTGCTGTTTTTTTCCTGTCCGTCTCTCCAGAAATATAATGCGCCGTTGGAGGGGTCAAAACCGTTTACTGCGTCTCTCGCCGCTTCTATGGATTTTTCTGACGGGGTTTTAAGGCCCTCAAATTCCTGAGGCTGATATATGACTGATGAGATTGTATCAGGAAAGCTTCCGTTATTGGTTCTATTGATTATTACAGCCCCTATGGCTACCTTTCCGTGATAAGGCAAGTCTTCTCCGTAGGCCTCTATTAAAGATGCAAGAAGCCATATCTCATTCTCCGAAGAAATATAATCATCATCTGCGCCCGATGCGTTTATGCCTATGGATTTTAAAAAGCTTTCATCGGCTATACCCGTAGGCTCCATGTTATTGCTTCTTTGGTATTCCTTAACAGAATTAAATGTTTCATAATCATAAACACCGCTGATATTGCCCGTATAGTAATTCCAGAGCTTGAGCCTTTGCTGTATCTGTTTTACAGTACCTCCGCCGCTTCCCCAGGTATAAACTGTCGTATCGCCTTTTGCTTCCGAAACCAAGCTGGAAGCCAAAAACACGAAACAGAGAAGCAGTGTAATTATTAAAGATCGCCTTCGTTTTTCCATATTAACACTTCCTCGTTCTTAATAAGCTCTAAGTTTTTATCCTCTTTCATTTCCTGCCAAAGCTCTATGATTTTAAACTTTATTTTAACATCGGTGCTTCTTTCTCCCTCGGTGCTTATAAGCTCATATTCTGCGGCGGAAAGGTTTTCTTTCAGTATTTCCTTCATTTCCTCAGGTGCTTCTTCCTTTGCTACATCTATAAAACATAAAGGCGGAAACATAACGCACCACCAGTTGGCGCCTTCCGCTTCTCCTATTTCAATTCTCATGGCATCATAGAAGCCTGCGGGAAGCATAATGTCGCCATAGGTTTTCGTAGGGAACTTATCTTTTGACAGTCCTGCTTTTACGCTGTAGCTGTATCCCGATTCCTCTATAACCTTCTTTGCAGTTTCTTCTATCAGCGGTATATTTTCCGTAAGAAACTCTTTGCTTTCTTCAAGGCTTTCAGATGCACTAAGGCCTTGGGAAAGTGTCTTTAAAACCTCGTCTTTTATTTTTATTTTAAGATTTTGGTCGTCTGCACTGTCGCTGTTTGCGATTACGTGAAAGCGTATCAGCTCTTTTGCAATATCGGCCTGGGTTCTTTCCGCATAGCTTTTCGTATATAAAGCGACGCCGAAGGTTATGGCAAAGCCTGTGATAACCGATATTTTGATTATGTTTTTATCCTTTACGTACCAGTTTTTTATTTTATCTTTCATCATATTTATAATCTCCATTAAAAAATCCCCCTTCTGTATTTAAAGCAAAACAAGATTAAGGTATTAATAATTTGTTTTACTATAAGCCTGATTTCACAATGAAATCCTCATATGCTTATTATTTCCAGAAGGAGGAGGTCTTATACAATTATAAATATACTTAAAAACCGTAATTCTTAATTTTTTTCGCGCTTTAGTCTGCAAAACAGACAATACAGCTTAAAAATTAGGATTGCAGAAAAGCTTATGAAAGTTAAAACCGTCTTTTTGTTTTAAATTTTCATAAGTATAACTTAGATTATGCTTATTTTATACGAAGCAAAGATGAAAAATAATATAAGCACATACTTGCAAATTGTTTTTAAATGGGCATTACAGTTAATAAACAAGTTTTCATGTTTGTTAGGCAGTCTAAGAATAATAAATAAACTAAAGTTTATTTATTATTTTACAGCAGAAATACATTTTTCAGCCTTAAAGCTGAAAAAGTATTATTTGCAAGAAAATGTGAATTCGAATGGAACCGGAAAGAAGTCCGGTCACGCGCAGCGTGATTTTTGCGAAGCAAAAATTCTGAGAAGAAAAACGCAGAAATAGCAGAGCCATTTAGAGTATTTTCGATGATGAAGTCACGTCTTTATGGCAAAACAGACTTTTGTTTGGACTTCACGCCCTATCTATAAACTGTAATTTATATCTTATTTCGCTGTACCGGATTCTTTTAAATTCAAATCCACATTAATATGAGCTTCCATATGCTCGAAGGTCTTTTCCCAGTCGTCGCTGTATTTTAAATAAAGGTCATAATCCTTTTTCTTTAACTTATCGGTAAATTCTAAAACATCAGCCTTATATTCCTTATTCAGCTTTATAATAAAATCTTCTATATCCTTTTTTATTTTTTCCTCTGTTTTTCTTTCTATTTCTTCGCGGACTTCATTGTCCTTCATGTCTATACCTATAAACTTATACTCTCCCGTATTGGCGTTTACGGAAATATCGACGGTGCAGATAAGATTGCCTTCGTCTTTGAAGCTTATTTTTGACTTTGTTTTTTCTGTTTCTATGGGAACAAATATGCCCTCGTATTCCGTCTCTATAACCGCTCCTGCTCCCATGGCTTTCACAAAGAGGTATGCTTCAAGCTCTTTGTCGCTAAGCCATGCAATAAGCTCTTTATCCTTCATTACGGCGGCTCCGCCCGTTTTAAGGCTGTCTGAGGTCACCTCTATTTCAGGAATAATAAAGGCATTATTGTTTTCCATATCCATTACAAGGCTTGAAAGGCTTTGCCTGTAGGCTATGCTTTCATTGTTCTTTTTATAAAAATCTGACATAAAAAATCCTGCCATAGTTTCTTCCGTCACCTCCGCCGTTAATATTTCTGAACCCTTGCCTCTTGAAGAAAGGATTATGACCTTCTGGGATATCTCCCTGTTTTGTTCCAGGCTATCCATAGCCTCAGAAAACAAATCCTTGTCTTTAAGAAGCGCTTCTCCCATTATTATGATCTTCGTATGGCCATAATATGCTTCTTTGGAGGAATAGGCATTCACCATTTCCATTGCCCGCCCAGTCGTTGATGCCGATACGCTTTTGATTATTTTCTCGCCCTTTGAAGATGCTCCGTTTATCATTATCTCATCGGAAGGCATCTCCATCGTAAGAGTGAAGCGGGGTTTGCCCGTTGATTTTTCTTCGTCTTTTTCGTCTTCTTCGTTATGGTCCTTTTCTTCTTCGTCTTCGTCTTCTTTTTCTTCTTCGTCTTTTTCTTTTTCCGGCTTATTTTCTCTGTCTTCAAGATTCGATTCTTCTTTTTCCTGTGAAGCATCGGATTGTGAATCAGAATCCTTTATTTCTTTTTGTTCTTTTTCATATTTATCTACGGCGATGGAAATTACAAAACCGGTATTGGCTAGCTCTACGTTATCCCAGCAGCCGGTTAAGAGGATTATGGACAATAAAAAAGGAATTATTCTAGCTTTTTTCATAGGCTCCTCCTACCTTTCTTATTTTTGCAAGAACCAGAAGGGCGGCAGGTATTATAACGGCATAGATGATTCCGGAGCTTAAATATAAAAAACTCATCTTTTCATAGACTTCAACCGTATTATGCATAAAAGTAGTAAGCAAAAGAGCGATGATGATATAGGCTATGACGTAATAAGTATGCTTCCCCTTTTTAAATACAGATTTTGAGATAACTGCCCCATAGAAAAGCCCTGCATTTACGATGGCAAACATAGATACAATCCAAAAGCTCATAATAAGCGCCTCCTGCCTTTCTATGAAGGAGCCGGGCAAATCCACCGTATCCATCATTTCAAGAACGGGCCATGGCTGGTTTGCTATATTGCTTACGCCGAAGCGGCATATGGCGATTACGGTGATAGCAGTAAACACGATTCCCGTTATCAAAATCATTTGCAGAGAAGCGCTTCTTACCTTTGCCGGCTTATTGATATAAGGGTTTACAAGGAGAAGGCCCTCGATTCCCATAAATGCCGAAAAGCAGTTGAGGCCCCCTCTTAATACCGCCTCCGGAGAGCTTTTGAAAGCAGGAAGAATATTCGTAAAATCCACATCAAGAGATGCCAGCGAAAAAACAAGAATAAGAGGAATGAAAATGATAAAAATAAGAATTTCTGCTATCCTTGCTCTGGTTTCAAAGCCCTTGGCGGAAGTGTATCCGCTTACTAAAAGAAGCATGAGGATTATTATAAAAAACGGCGTTTCTTTAAGCATAATAAGCTTTACGATTTCACCGAAAAAGCTAAGCTCAAAGGAAATCAGCATAACGATTTTAAAAAGCAGGAGAACATTCAGCAAACAGCTTACAGGCTTTGAAGCTATAATTGCCGTATATTCAAAGAAGCTTTTACTGGGGAAAAGCCTTCCAAGGCTTGTTATAAGCCATACGCTTAAAAGGGCAATTCCCGAGGCGATGATGACACTGATCCAACCGTCGGTACCTGCATAATAGGCAGCGTGGCGGGGAAGAACGATTACCCCCGTTCCGAAAGAATTGAGCAGTATTAATATTTGAAGCTGGCGTATGGAAATTTTATCATTTATGGAAAACATAATTACTCCTTTTTATGGATATTTCCTACATTCGGCATATTTATTCTTACGGAATTATCAGGCCTTGCAAAAAACGGCCTTTTTTTCATCATGAAAAGGGGAAGCCTTAAAAATGTATCCTTTATATCGGAATATTGATTGACACTGCCTGAAACATAAGGGAAAAGATAAGGTATGCCAAAGCTTTTCAATGAAGTAAGATGAATAAGTACAAATATAAGACCTATCCAGAATCCAAAAAGCCCGAAGATTGCTGAAAAAATCATAAGCACATATTTAATCAGGCGAAAGCCGTTTACCAAAGAAACATGGGGGATTGCAAAGCTCGCTATTCCCGTAAGAGCTACGATTATAACCACAATGGGGCTTACGAGACCGGCTTCTACAGCGGCCTGACCGATGATGATACCGCCTACAATGCCTATGGTTCCGCCGGCAGGGCCCGGAAGCCTTATGCCCGCCTCTCTCAGAAGCTCAAAGGCAAGGTCCATAATCAAAACTTCAACAACCGTCGGAAAAGGGACCCCCGCTCTTGCCCCGGCCATTTTAAGCATTAAAAACATGGGAAGCATCGAAGGGTGATAAGATGCCACGGCTATATAAAAAGCCGGAAGACATACAGTTATAACTCCCGACGCGTATCTTATGAGCCTTGCAAAGCTCATAATGCCAAATCTCTGATAATAATCCTCAGCCGACTGGAAAAACGTATTCATTGTAGCCGGAATAATCAAAACAAAAGGAGAGTTATCCGCAATGATTACGATTCTTCCTTCAAGAATTGCAGCGGAAGCTTTATCCGGCCTTTCTGTAATCTGGCACTGGGGAAAGGGAGACATCCAATTGTCTTCAATCAGCTGTTCTATATATCCAATATCCAGTATTCCGTCAATATCTATATTATTCAGCCTTTTAAGGGCATCATTTAGAACATCCGGCCTTACTAAATCCTTAATATACATCAGGGCAATATCCGTCTGGGTTCTCCTGCCTGCCTTTATCTGCTTTACCTTTAAGTTAACATCTCTGATTCTTCTTCTGATAAGACATGTATTCGTCCTGATAACCTCTGAAAAGGAGTCTTTGGAGCCTTGAACAACAACCTCCGTCGCCGCTTCTGCAACTCCTCTGCTGTCAAAGCCTTTAGAATTTATTATGAGGGCTTTTTTGCTTTTGTCTATTAAAAGGGCCGCATCTCCCGAAAGGATTGCCGTATTAAGTTCTTCCATGGTTTCTACTTCAGTGATGTCGGCAATCACCACGTCTCCGTCCTTTAAAGCGCCGTAAAGGTCGTTTATAACCTCCGCCGTATCCGGCTTCACCTGACGGACTCTGAACATAAAGGACTCCATTATCCCTTTATCTATTAATGTTCTGTCACACATATTGTCAATATATATGATAAAGGCGTTAAGGGATTTATTTGCCCCTATGGGAAATTTTCTCTTAACGATATCGCCGCAGTCTTCATAAAGCTCTTCGAAATACTTTATGTTTTCGTCCAATATTTCGTTTATGTCCATAAATGCCTCCTTTTGCAAACTGCTGTAATGCATTGCTGAAAAATTGCTTACTTATATGTTTTTCCTAAAAAATGTAAAATATTCATTTGTTTCATTTTTTTACGGGAAAAGTATAGAACCTTCCCTTATAAAAACAAAATTTTAATGGATTGTTAAACAAAATTAAAACAGCCCCAAGGGCCTGCTTTACATAGTTCAAATTCTGTTTATTCCGAAACTCCGTATTTTTATCAATATAAAAAGGCACAAATCTAGAAAACAGGTCAGCTTCATTTAAAAATGTCCTGCAAGCTTAGGGATCGGGGAACAGAGTTTATGTATAGTAAATTTAAAGTTAAACAGTAGCAAAGCCGTATATTCACGAAGGCTCAAAAATGTACTGTTTCCGAAGGAAATCCGTGTTTTTGAGCCTTAAGGGAATAGGCTTCTGCTACTTCTTCATGATAAATTTACTATAAATAAAGCTATATTTTATTTTTAGTAAATAGGCTTTTGTTACTTCTTTAGAAGCAATTTACTATGCCTTGTTCTCTAAACCGGTGCCTTTTAAGCCTTAAAAAAAGGATAAACCTAAGGCAATGCCTTTAGTTTATCCTTTTTTAAGTTTTATTCTTTTTTATAAAGTCCTGCTCTGTTATTGACTACAAATATTCTAAGCATATCTTCCGATAAATTGAGTTTTCCTTCTTCATCGCCTTTAAGATAACCCATGCTTACAAGATTCTTTATTGTCTCCTTGCCGTATTCCGGTATATCATCAATGTAGTCGTATCGATTCACAATAAGCTCGCCTTCTTTCTTAAGCTCTTTAAGCTCTTCATTTACATCTTTAAGGAAAATATCCCACCCCTTCCAATTGTCATAGCTTAATATCCTCGGGCAGATTTTTCCGCTCCAGTCATAATGCCTTCGAAGCCTGTCTATTCCCCAGTCCCTTTCATATAAAAGCATTGCAGTGAGCTTTGCAGCATTGGCTAAAGTCTCTTCCCTGTCTCCGCTTTCAATTATTTCTATGGATATGCTTTCACGATTTCCCACCCGGTCGCCTGCATGATAGGCCATTTCATCAAGAGGGATTGCCTCTATGGCCTCTGTATCGTCTACTGCGATATGCCAGCTTGCGCTTCTGTCGTTTACGGGATTCGTAAGCCAATCTCTTTCATTTTGGGCGGTGCTTTTTTCATTGCCTGTGGAATGAATGGTTATATAGCTGGGGTTTATTTTTATTCCAGGCCTCTTGCTTGATGAAATTGGAATGTGGTCAACTCTATATTTCATAAGCTGTTTTCTCCTTCCGGTTATGCTTTGTAAATTAAGATTTATAGTAAATTTCATATAAAGAAGCGGCAAAAGCCTATTCCCATCAGGCCCAAAAACACGGATTTCCTTCGGAAACAGTACATTTTTGAACCTGTGTAAATATACGGCTTTGCTACTGTTTAACTTTAAATTTACTATACACACTCATTAAAATACTTTCAGGTTAGGCAGTGTCTGAAAACAGTCAAACCGACAAGAATGATAAATAAACTAAAGTTTATTTATCATTCTACAGCAGAAATACATCTTTCAGCTTGTAAGCTGAAAAAGTATTGTTTCCAAGAAAATGTGAATTCGAATGGAACCGGAAAGAAGTCCGGTCACGCGCAGCGTGATTTTTGCGAAGCAAAAATTCTGAGAAGAAAAACGCAGAAACAGCAGTGCTATTTCGAGTATTTTCGATGAAGAAGTCACGTTTTTATGGCAGAATAGACTAGGTTTTGGACTTTTCAGACACGCCCTAGCTTAAAATGTAATTTGCCTTCTCTGTTGTCTCTTATGGCAAAACAAAAAAATGCTGCAAAAAGCGTAAATCCGGAATAGTTCAAAAATACACTGCTTCCGAAGAAAACACTTGTTTTCAAATTATGGTAAATAGGCTTTTGCAGCTGCTTTGCTTTTGTTTTACTGTACTTTTAGTTTATGTTACAGTAATTTTTTAGGAACAAGGCTTTATGAGAAATAATGTCTATTTTCTGCCGTCTTTAAGCTGCATAAGCTTTTCTTTTAAAAATTCCGGCATGGGAAAACCGCAGGAACCGTAATTTTCGAGGATACTTAAGCCCTCGTTTGCAATAAAGAAAAAAATAAGGGTCTCCCTTAAAATTCCTCCTGCGCCCACCACATTATCAAGCCAAGTACCAAAAGCCACAAGGGCAAAATACATCAGCTTTTTTATGATTCCTTTAAATCCTATCTTTGAATTAAGCTCCTTATGGTATCCCGCTCTTAAAAGGCCCGTTATATAATCTATAACCATCGCCATTACAAGAGATTTAAGTGCCATGTCAAACCCTCCCAGATAATAAGAGAAAAAAGCCATAATCCAACCGACAATGATTTTAAATTCCATTTCTTTCATGATTTCCCTCCTTTTGTCTGCCTTTACCCTTAAGATAAATATAAACCTTCGGAAGTATCAAAAAGTATCGTTATATTAGCTCATGTTTTGCAATATAAATATATTAAGTTCTATAATACAAGTACGGAGGTTGTTTTATATGTTTAAGCTGCGGCTTGAAAAACCACCCTTTGTTAAGCCGGCATTCAGAAAACCAAGACTTAAAAAGCTTAACTTTAACAAAAGAAAAGCATTGAAATATACCCTTTCTGCTCTTATACTCATTGGTGCGACGCTCTCTTTTAAAACGGCGCTGGAAAGAATTTACGATGCTGAAGAAGTTTTTCTCACTGCAAATGCGGAAGAAAAAAAACTCCCCATATACAGCGTAGATACAGAAGGCAAAAAAGTAGCCTTAACCTTTAACGCAGCATGGGGCTCCGATGATGTTGATGAGATTTTAACGATACTGGAAGAAAACGATGTGAAGTCCACCTTTTTCTTTTGCGGCTACTGGGTAGACAGATACCCGGACGAGGTTCGGAAAATATACACAAAGGGCCATGATATTGCAAACCACTCGGACACCCATCCCCATCCAAATCTTCTTAGCCTTGAAAAGAACAAAGAAGAAATCATGAATGTCCATGAAAAGGTAAAAGAGCTTTTAGGCTACGAAATGAAATTTTACAGACCGCCTTTCGGAGAATATAACAACACTGTGATACAGGCGGCAGAAGAAAGCGGATATTATCCAGTGCAATGGGACGTAGATAGTCTCGACTGGAAAAAGCTGGGGGTTGAGCATGAAATAAATCAGGTCCTTAACAATAAAAATCTAAAAGACGGCTCTATTATTCTTTTCCATAACGACGCGGAGCATACGCCGGCGGCCCTCGGCCCAATTATTAAAGGCCTTAAAGAGCAGGGCTATGAAATCGTTCCTCTTTCGGAGCTGATACACGAGGAAGATTATCATATTAATAATGAAGGAAGGCAGATATTAAACTCAAAGAAAGAAGAGACGGGATTATTTAATTAATTCTAAGAGGCGGCTGCAAAATTAACACTGAGATTCAAGATAGCTGACAGCTTAGGGAATGCGCAGCGTTTTAAATTATAGTAAATTTAAAGTTAAACAGTAGCAAAGCTTTAAATTATTTACTCCATTGAGGAAAACAGCGTATTTCGTAGCTTTAGCTAAAAAAAGCGATGGAATAGCTATTTATTCCTATAGGATTTTATTTAAAGCGCTTTTGAGCTTTAAACGAAAAGGGGTTGTTGCAAAGTTTATTTTGCGACAACCCCTTACTATTACGCTAAAAACTTACTCATTTCCCCTGTAAAAGTAAGATAAAGCTTATGCATTGCCCTTGTACAGGCAATATATAAAAAGCTTTGATCGATTTGGGTATTGAAGTTTTCTTCCGAAACCCCTGAAATTATGATTTCATCAAACTCAAGGCCCTTGCACATATGAATGGTAGTAATAACGATGCCTTCGGTTAAGGCTTCGCTTTGGGAATCTATGAGGCTTATATTCTTATGGCTTTTTATAAGCTCATGATAGAGGGCTTCTGCCTGAGATCCCGTTTTGCAGAGTATGCCAAGAGAAGTATAATCTGATTTTTCATATGCTGAAATAAGCGCCGATATTTTTCCTGCTTCTTCCTCAAAGGTATTAAGACCTATAATTTCAGGCTTATCTCCATGCCTTTCCATGGGGATAATGTCTTTGTTCTCCTGAAGTTTAAGGGAAAAATCCACGATTTCTATAGTCGACCGGTAGCTTTTATTAAGCTCAACGCATTCTGCCCCGGGAAAAATCTTACTTATAAGCTCCATTGCAGAAGACGTATAAGGATTGAGCCTTTGATATTTATCCCCCAGTATGGTCATGGGGCAGTTAAATATCTTTTTAAGGATAATATACTGTATGGGGGTATAGTCCTGCATCTCATCTACAAGAACATGCTTTATCACCGTATTTTTATGCTTATTTCCTTCAAGGAATATCTGTACATAAATAAGAGGGAATACATCGGCCCATTCCAAGGTGTTCTTCTCAGCCATTTTGAAGCCTTTTTCATAGCCGATATGCTTATAGAACTGCTTATAAAGGGCAAGAGGGTCAAGATATAAAAAAGATTTTTCAATATGCTTTCTTATTTTTCTTGCAATAGCAATTTCTGCTTCGTCCCGAAACTCCATTTTATAATTTTCTGAGAAGAAAATCCCCATTTTTTCTATTCGGGTTTTTATAGGGTCGCTTTTATAAAGCTCGTATCTTTTTTTAAGCTGGGCTTTTGAGACCCTGAACCCTCCGTAATTAATATCCTCCGGCTGAAAAAACTCCTCGTCGGCATATTTTAAAAAGGCGTTAAGCTCCTTAATAAATTTAACCGTTGCCTTAAGGCTCAGCCTTTTGATAAAATCCTTATCTTTATTTTCAAGAATCTTTTCTACCTGCTGGAAAAATGTCTGGAATTTATAATCCTCTCCCAGAAACTCCTCCGCCAAGTCCTCAAAGCCTGTTTCATATATATTTTCTTCTCCAAGCTCCGGCAACACGTTTGATATATAGCTTCCGAATACCTTGTTTGGGGATATGATAAGGAAGTTTTCACTTCTAAGGTTTCCTTTGTTCCTGTAAAGGAGGAAGGCAGTTCTGTGAAGGGCGATGGAGGTTTTCCCTGAGCCTGCCGCCCCCTGTATAATCAATACCTTCGCCTTATTGTTTCGTATGATAGCGTTCTGTTCCTTTTGTATGGTGGAAACGATGTTTTTCATCTTCTCATTCGAATGCTTGCTTAGCTCCTTTTGAAGAACATCGTCGTTGATATTCAAATCGCTTTCTATCATATATTCCATTTGGGAATCTCTTATTTTATACTGGCGTTTTCTTGCAAGCTCTCCGGATACTACGCCGGAAGGGGCTTCATAAAATGCTTCTCCCTTTTCAAAATCATAGAAAATACTTGATAAGGGCGCTCTCCAGTCAAATACAAGCGGATTGGAATAAGTGCTTTCGCTGAAGCCGTATATGCCGATATAATAGGCTTCCTCGCCTTTTTCCTCTTCTTTAAAGTCTATGCGGCCGAAATAAGGGCTTTTGATGGACTTTTCCAGCTGATGAAAATTCTTTAAAGCCATTTCGGCGAAAATAACGTCTTCTTCAATATCCATTCTGCTTATGGCTCTTTCAGCCATGTCGCTTGACTGGGGACTGCTCCATACGTATTTTTTCTTTTCTACGATGCCTTCCGTATAGCCCTCTATTTTTTCCGTGGCTTTCCCCTTTGCCTTTTCCATAAGGGAAATGACTTCCTCAAGATATTTCTTTTCATCTTCCAAATGTGGATTTAGCATTTTATCTACCTCCGGTTTTACTCCTAAATTTTACGGAGCGATTTGTATTCCTAATTATATCAAGATTTCAAAAAAAGACTAGACTTTTTATTTCATTTGTGTTATCATGATAATTGAAGTGTGCTTAGGGCACACTTTTTTTGTGGAAACATAAATAAATGTGATTATTGCCCGCAGCATACAAAAAGGGCTGCCTCCAAGGGCAGTCCTTTTTTCTTATAAATATTACAGGATTAAAAACGCTCTATTCTTCATCGTAAGAAAGCCAGGCATATATAAACAATAATAAAACCGCATATCCAGTTATAGTAAATTTTAAGTTAAACAGGAACAAAACCGTATATTCACAAGGATTCAAAAATGTACCGTTTCCGAAGGAAATCCGTATTTTTATACTAAGCGAACTTGGAAAAGGATGCAGGCACACGCCTGCAAATCTTTTTTAAGTGAGCGATTTCTTATCGTTATCAAACTTTTTTTGTTTAGTAACGATGAATCCGTAGTGAGTAGGTTTTTGTTACGTCTTTATAAGAAATTTACTATAGATTTAAAAATGTCTTTTAGAAGAAATAGTGTAAATAGCGTTTGCCTTTTCAAAAGCGAGTTTTATAAAAAATTGATATTCAAATCTACGTATAGTCAAACAAAAGCAAAGCAGCCACAAAAGCCTATTTTCGAATATAGTCCTTTGTGGCGTTTATTTACTTATACTTTTTCAAGTTAATTTATCCTTTATATAACAAAATGGAATAAACGGAGAACCTCCATAAAATCATCTGTTATAAATTCTATGGTTTTTTCGTCTATTTGCTTCACATTGGGATAAAGACTATTGGCACTTGCCGACTGATGCTTTTTATATCTAATAGTGACGGTGAACTTTTCAGGCATTTTTACTGTACAGTCTTTCCAATTTCCCGAAAAAGTTTCTTTTGCCTTTTCTTCAATCAGCCTAAGAGCAAGCTCCGGGTGAATTGATGTCACAGAATTGCCCTTTCCCTTATTTACGGCTACAGTGGTAATGCCGGGAATAAATTCCTTTGCAAGGCTGCATATTTCCTCGTCTCCTGACAGGAAGACTACAGGGGTATGGTGCATTCCTGCTATATAGGCATTAATCATAAATTCACTTGCTCTTTTGCCGTTTATTTTTATTTCATCAAGGGTGCCGTTACTTATAGTATGAGCCAAGGGATTTCCGCTGTTATAAGCCGATGAATGGTAGCCTGTAAACAGAACGGCATCATACCCGTCCTGAATGCCTGACATCATGCTGTATCCATCCTCACTCCAGCCCCTGTTTATTTTAGCCTTTTCGGGAAGATAGGACGGAATGATATTTCTTGCACTTGAATGGGCATCTTTTACAAGTATCTCCTCAGCCCCCGATGCAATTGCGCCTTTACAGGCGGCGGCGCATTCCTTGCTCATTTGCTCCCGAAAATATTCATACCAAAATCCGCCGGATTCCGTTTCGTCCCATGCGGCAATCCCTGTTGTTCCTTCAATATCGCTTGAAATAAAAACCTTCAACCAACTTCCCCCTTTTCAAAATCATCAGCATAATAAGGCATAAAGCATTCACATAAAAAATACCCTATCCTGTGATATTAATTTTTTTACACCTGTTTGCTATAGAATAATTATACCGCTTAAGATTAAGTTCATCAATACCTTGAAGATTTATCAAAAGCGGAGACTATAGTAAATTTAAAGTTAAACAGCAGCAAAGCCGTATATTCACGAAGGCTTAAAAATGTACCGTTTCCGAAGGAAATCCGTATTTTTAAGCCTGATGGGAATAGGCCTTTGCTGCTTCTTTATATGAAATTTACTATATACTTCTTTAATAAATACCATATTTAATAAGCTTCTCAAAGAATTCGAACCTATTTAAGAATTTCTCTCTGATCTCCACTGCATCTTCTAAAGTAAGGTCTTGGCCGATTTCTATTTTAGTGGAATAAGCTTCAATTACTATGTATATATACTCCAATATAAACTCCGGCTCAAAGTCACTTCTGAACTTAGAAATATCCACGTCTGCGAAAAATTCAGACTTGATTTTATTCCTTTCTTCCATAACAATCTCTTTTATTTTATAAAACTCCTCCTTATTCATTATAATATACATATAGATGACAAATCTGCTTTCAGCCTGATGTTCTATAAAATAATCTACTTTTCTTATGGCAACTGCTTTTACTCTTTCAAAGCAGTCATCAATTAAAAAAACTTCTTCGGAAAAAACATAGTCCATATAATCCTTAAGGGCTTTTTGGGCGCATTCTATAAATAAATTTTCCTTCGACTTAAAATAATGAAATAAAAGCCCCTTGGAAAGACCGGCTCTTTCCATAATCTTTTTAGCTGAGGTTCCCTCATAGCCGTTTGCGGCAAATTCCTCTATGGCAGACGCCATTATTTTTTTAAAAGCCTCTGGCTTATTCTTTATCAATAACCTTCATTCCATTCTTAAGTCCCTTTTCATTGGGGTCTTTTATTACTTTTTCGTTTTCTAAAATACCTTCTTCTATAACGATATCCGTTCTAAGCTCAAGCCCTTTTTTAACTTCCTTTTTAACAAGCTTATCGTTTTCTACAGCCCATAGGTAATCAATGCCTTCTTCCTCAAAAACGGCTGTTTTAGGCACCATTATTTTATTTTCTTCACGGTAGAAAACAAATTTTATATCTAAATCATATCCAATGTTTAAATCTGCTTTATCCGGCTTGATACGTACCTTTATTTTTCTTTCTTCAATACCTAAAGGAGAAATTTTAACCTCGGCATTATCTGCGATTTCTTCAACAGTGCCGGAAAACACTAGGTCTTCGTCTCTTCTCTTTGAGGTAAGCTCTACCTTATCCCCTATTTTAACGCCTTCTATATCCTTCGTCGATACATAGGTTTCGATTTTCTTCGTATCTGTATTTTCTATGGTGGCTATAGGGCCTTCAAATACAGTATTTACATTTTTAACGTAAAGCTTTGTTATTTTTCCGCTGATGGGAGCGGTTATAACACAGTTTTCTATTTTATCTGTTATCTCGGAAATAGCAACTTCCGCCTTATTTTTAAGGCTTTGATAATAAGATGCCATAGGGCCTGTGTAGGAGCTTTTCAGGGTGTTATCTATCCCTTCTATCTGGGCGTTTAAAGAAGCCTGCATTCCTTCCAGATATTTATTAGACCCTTGCGGAAGATTGCTTTCAATGATTTTTATCTGCTGAATGCTTCCTTCAAGCTCTTTTTCCAGAGCATCTACAGTATCCTTCGCCTTATCCAAATCTATTTTAGAAATTGCCCCTGCCTCATAAAGCGCCTTATAATCCTCATAATCCTTAAGGGCCTGATTATAATTACTCTTATTTTGCTCTATTAATATGTTCTGAAGCCTTTTTTGCTCCTCAACGCTTATAGTATTATCGTCTATTTTAGCCGAAAGAGCTGAAAGCTCTCCTTGAAGGCTGTCTCTTCTTGCTTTTAAATCGGTTTTAGATTTATTTTCCTCAGTATATAAATTCTCTATCTGGGCGTCTATTCCCGTAAGGTCCGTTTCCAGTTTCAAAAGCTCAAATTCATAGGGCTTTGTATCAATTTCTAATAAAGTATCCCCTTTGTTGACGTATTGATTTTCTTCCACGTATAGATGCTCTATTTTACCTGTTGCAAGGGGATAGATGGTCATATCCTCCTGTGAAGCTACATATCCCGTTTCTATAAAATAAAGCTCTCCTGTGCCTTTATAGGCTTCTGTAATATCAATTTCCTTAGGTCTATTCATTTCATAAAATCCATAGCCCAAGGCCATCACCAGCAATAAAGAAAATATGATAATTTTCCACTTCATTTTCATTTCTATTCCCTCTCCTTCAGAACTTCAACCATGTCAAATTTCTTAATATACTTTTCACTTGTTTTATTGGCTATAATTACCGCCAGTATACAGCCTGCCGCGCCTCCTATGTAGGCGGTCATCTCTGTCGATACGGGAAATGTAAATAAATCAACATCTACCATTTCCTTTACGGCTATCTTTAAAAGTCTGGTAAAGGGAATACCCAAAACCATACCCATAATACATAATATCCAATGCTCAATATTCATTATCTGGGCAACCTCTTTAATCTGCATCCCCATTACCCTTAAGGTAGCATATTCTCTTTTTCTTTCAGAGAGGCTTACAGTAGAGGTGTTATATATAATGGCAAAGGCCACAATTATTGCCATAAACTCCATTACAACCATCATGCCGTCATAAGAAGCAAGCAAATTTTTATAATTGGTTAATACCTGGCCGGTATCTTCCACGGATTTTATATTGCTTCCGTCTATAATCTGCTGCTTGACATTTTCCATATTGTCGGAAGTGAATATAACTGCCGTTGCCATGGGCTTTGTACCCATTAAATCCGATAAATAGCGAAAATCTATAAATACGGAGGCTCCTAGATTTTGAGTAATAATCTCCGTTACCACAAGCTCCAGATCTTCTTTGAAATAAGGGGATTTGATTTTAATTTTATCCCCTATTTTGCATTCAAGCTTTTCAGCTATGGCATTTGTCATGATTAAAGAATTATAATCAAGCTTATAATACCTTTTAAACTCCGTATCATATATCTTATATAAAGCAGCGTCATTTTTAAGGCCGGTTAAAGAAGAGCCTGTTTTCAGATGCTTATAGTTAATCTCTATGGGAATTTCCGCAATAGCTTCCGAATAAATAATGTTTTCAATATTTTTAACGGTATTTTCCGCTTCTTCTGCATATACGGGACTTTTAAAATTTATTTTTCCGTCATAAATCTGAGCCTTTTCAAACTGGCTGAAAAGCATGGAATCTATCATGCCGCCGTAAGAGCTCATAAAGGCAATTAAGCTGAAGGAAAACATAATACCTATAATTAAAAACAAGCTTCTTACCTTGGACCTTGATATATTTCTTACGGCCATATTGCCCTTTGAATTTAAAATATGCCTAAGGAACGGAAGTATCTTTAAAATATCTCCCTTTTGATTCTTCGGAGCTTCCGGCCGCATGGCATCTGCCGGAGAAAGATTCAGTATTTTAACGCTTCCAAGTAAAGCGCCGAAAACTCCTGCCGCCAGGGCTATGAGCATGCCCCCTATAATATAATTAATGGACTTTAAGTCGCCTCCCTCAGGCAGCTTAAAGAATTCATTATACATTTCTATAAATGTTCCTGAAAGCAAAACCCCCAGCCATACTCCTAATATTCCAGCGGCAAGGCCTGTAAGGCCGCCGTAGAAAACATAATGCATAAGCACCTTCAGCTTGCTGTAGCCGAAGGCTCTCATCATGCCAATCTGCATTCTGTCCTGTTCTATGATTCTTTTAAGCATCAAATAAAGGATGATGACCGCCATGGCTACAAAAATCATAGGGATTTGGGTCGTCATAGATTTATTTGATTTTATCTCCTGATCAAGCATAGCATAGGAAGACTGATCCTCTACAGGATACAGGCTTATAATGCCATAGGGCTTAAGAACATCTTCAAGCTCTATTTTCACATCGTCAAAGCGATAGCCTTCTTCAAGGGAAAACACAATATTATTATATATGCCTTCCATGCCTAAAATCCCCGATAAGGTTTCTTCCTCGGCAAAGGCAATATTAAAGGTTTCAGGGTCTGGGATAAAATCTTCTACCCCTCTGATTATGTATACGTATTCAGGGGATTCCGCCGTAGCTACAATGTTTAAATTCACTTCCTTATGATTCATAAGTACCTTTATATGATCGGATATTTTTAAATTATGGGCTGTCAGAAAACTATCGCCTATTGCGATATCATTTGTTTCTTTAAAGCTTCCGCCTTTTATACGAAAGGAATTCAGCCTGCTTAAATTATTCTTATCATAGGAAATAAGCCTGAGGGTCATAATTTTATTATTGTTTTCCATTAAAACCCTGGCTTCTGTAACAATTCTTCCCTTGACCTCTTTTATGCCTTCTATCTTTTCTACGGAATGAAGGGCGGCCTTAGGTATTGCCGTTAGTTCCCCGAAGCCGTCGGCAAGCTCATATTCCTTATAATATTCGTCTTTTCTTACTTCCAGCGTATCTATGCTTATACCCATAGAGCAGTATATAATAATCCCGATTGCCAAAAGAACGATACATGCTATATAGGCCCTTTTATTGGAAAGCATAGAACGTATAGCCTTTTTAATAAGGATCACCAATATACCTCCTCGGGCCTTATTGGCTTTTCGATATTTTCTATTTTATCTACCAATCCGTCCTTTATGTAGACAATTCTATCTGCCATCTGCCCTATGCCTGCGTTATGGGTAATGATAATAATGGTCTTTTTATAATTTTCATTAAATTCCTTAAGAATTTTAAGAACCTGTATGCCTGTGGTAAAATCCAATGCGCCCGTAGGCTCATCACAGAGCAAAACTGCAGGGTTTTTCCCCAAGGCCCTTGCTATGGCAACTCTTTGCTGCTGCCCTCCTGACATTTGTGAGGGGAAATGGCCCGACCATTCCAAAAGGCCTATGTTTTCCAGAAGCTCATCTACATTGATAGGGCTTTTAGAAAGCTCACAGCTTAATTCGATATTCTCTTTTGCAGTTAAATTAGGAACAAGATTATAAAACTGAAATACAAAGCCTATGGCATTTTTCCTGTAATTTGTAAGCTCTCTGTCCTTGTATTCTCCGATATCCTGTCCGTTAAAAATAATTTTTCCTTTGGTGGGGGTATCGATTCCCCCTATGATATTGAGTAAAGTAGACTTCCCTGAGCCTGACGCCCCAAGAATAACTAAAAACTCTCCTTCATATATTTCTAAATCTATTCCTCTAAGAGCGTTAACTGAAACCTCTCCCATTTTATAATCCTTTGTAACGCCCTGTATCTGTATTAAAGGTTCCATAAGCGTACCTCCTGAAAGCTCATTGACCATGCGGTCAATCACTATTATATTTACTTTTTGCTGAAATTACAATAGAAATTAAAAAAGAGATTTAAAAAATTAAAAATCATGTATTTTTAAGGGTTTTTAAGCATAAAATCATCTTTTGGGCAAATAATTTATAGCAGCTTAATTAATACCCTAAGAACTTTTTCTTAGGGTATTTAAGCAAATTATTATAAAAATAATATAACGTTTATTCGTGATAAGAAGACCCTCACTAAAAAATGATTCCTAAGTTTCTGCTTATACTAAATTTCTTGCAAAGAAGTAACAAAAGCTTATGGAATATATAATTTTATTACTGTTTAAATTTACTATATCTCATTTTAAGTTTACTTAGACTTGAATAAATATAAAACAGCAGCATTTCAATGCGCTTTTCTCTTGTTTCATACCCTCTTTAAAGCCAAATACCGCAGCAGAATAAAAGCAAATTAACTATAATATAAAAATATAAAAAAGAATTGATTTTTCTTTTCAGATGTTGTAATATTAGAACTATGATAAGTGGTTTTAATAACTACATACGGAGGTGTTCATATGTATAAATCTTTAAGAGACCCAATAAGCGCCATGACCCACTTGGTGGCTCTTATTGTGTATATTCCTTTTCTTACGGCGTTAATCGTCATAAGCGCCATTAATTATTATCCTGCCCTTATTACAGGGTTCAGTATCTTTGCGGCGTCTGTCATAGGCTTATATCTTGCAAGCTCTATTTACCATATGGTAAAGGCTTCCCCTAAAATCATAGGTATTTTAAGAAAAGTTGACCACTGCATGATTTTCGTTTTAATCGCCGGAACGTATACCCCCATATGCCTCGGCCCTCTTAAAGGACCTTTAGGTTATTCCTTAACGGCAGGCATATGGCTTTTCGGGGCAGTGGGAATTTTCCTTAAAATATTTCATTTTAATGCCCCAAGGTCTCTTTCCACAGCAATATACGTTATTATGGGCTGGCTTGTTATATTCGCATTTTATCCCCTTATAAAGGCCGTTTCCTTAAGCGGCTTATTGCTTCTTGCAGCAGGGGGAATCCTATATACTTTAGGGGCAGTCATCTATGGACTGAAAAAGCCCAATCTGCCTTTTAAAAACTGGGGCTTTCATGAAATATTCCACCTCTTTGTAATAGCGGGGACGGCTTGCCATATCCTTTTTATGTTTTTGTATGTATTGTAGAAGAGCATAAAAGCAAAACTTATATTGTGATTCATCACTAAGTTCACAGAGCATCTTTGAAGTAAATTTCTTATAAAGAAGTGACAAAAGCCTATTCCCTAGAGATTCCTCTTACCAAACAAAAAACAAGTTTGATAATTATAAGAAAACGCATTTTTGAATCCTCATATAGTCAATTTGCTTTTATACTATTATAAGCATTTGGTTTTAGGGGACATAAAATAAGAGAAAAGCAAATTGACATGCTGCTACTCCATATGAATTCAAGGAATATACGGTTTTGTTACTGTTTCACATTAAATTTACTATTCTAAGTTTGTGATTTTTTGCATTAAAAGCAGAGGGGCGCTTAAATAAGCGCCCCTTTTTATATCTTAAAATTAAAACTCTATTGAATTAAGCTTAAAGAAATATTTTAACAAACAGCCTTATATAAAAAGATATTCCTTTACAGGGGTTACGATTCTGTTTTTTCCTCTGTCTTTCGCTTTATAAAGAAGCTTATCCGCCTCACATATAAGCTCTTTAGAGTTCAGTCTTGCTTCCTTTGCAGGGTCTACATAAAGCATTCCCACACTGAAGGAAACCGCATCAGGGAATATATTTAAAAAATGACCTTTTACCTCATTTTGTATCCGCTCGATAATCTTGGCGCTTTTATCGGTGCCTATATTGGAGAAGACAAAAACAAATTCCTCCCCTCCGTATCTGCCGAATATATCGCTGTTTCTGATATTCTTTCGGGATGTGTCGGCAAATATTTTTAACACGTCGTCTCCCGTTAGATGGCCGTAGCTGTCGTTAATCTTTTTAAAGTCGTCAAAATCCAGCATACATATGGTAAAGGGCTTAGGGTCCTTGGCGTTTATCAGCATATGCATATATTTAAACAGGCCATATTTATTCAGCGCCTTTGTGGCTAAATCAAGTTCTAATCGGCAAAGAAGGTTTTCTTCTTTGGCTTTATAAGGCGTTGTATCTACTATAGTAAGTATAACATAAGCACTTGAATTCATATGAAGGAGCTTGCCGGTTATTAAAAAGCATTTCAAGTCCGCCCCCCTTTGTATTCTTATCTCAATGCCTCTTTCCTCCATACGCCCTTCAAGCACTTTATCCAAAATGCTGTCTATATCAATATCTAATATTTCTTTTAGGCTATTATCGCCGTATATATTTTTCTCGCCAATACCCAAATACTTAAATAATTTGTCGTTAGCAAAAACAATATGATGGTTTTCATCGTATATTAATATTCCGCATTCCAACTCATTATAAGCACAGCAATAAGTCTCAAACAGATTATTTGAGGAATTCTTATTTGTGCTTTCTGTATTCATGGTATAACCCCCTTTTATATTGGTCATTATTAATAATGGGATTACAAAAATGTATTGGCTGCTATATAAATATATTTATACAGTTTAATCAACTGTATAAGTAATATTACTTATTCAATATATTATAACGGTTAATTGCAAATAATACAATATTTCTGTGGCAGTTATAAAGGGAGGCTACATATGATACTTGATTACCGGGCTATTGGACAGAGAATCCGCTCGATCAGGCTAAAAGGGGGGTTAACCCAGGAAAAGCTTGCAGAATTAACAGAGCTAAGCAATCAGCACATAAGCAATATTGAAACCGGCTCTACAAAACTATCTTTACAGACTTTAGTTAAAATAGCAAATGCCCTGGATAGCTCTGCCGATGAAATATTATGTGATAATGTAACCAAAACAAAGCCCATTTATGACAATGAAATCCTACAGGAGCTTGCAGACTGCAACGAGCAGGAAACACGTTTCATTGCAGATACTGTAAAGCACATCAAGAAAACCCTAAGGTATAGGCTGGGAACAAATAAGTAAAATAACTGCCATCGATTCCTAAAATATGCTGAAAGTTCATGAAAAGGTTTTAATTTATACTACGCGAACTTGAAAAAAGATTTACAAGCTTAAGCTTGTAAATCTTTTTAAATGGGCATCTTCTTGTCGTTACTAAACCTATTTTTAAGTTTGGTAAGAGGAACAGCCTTATACCATATTTTTACTTTAGCAGCAACAAATATAGATTTAACGTGCAAATAGGGATTATCTACATAATCCTGACCCGCTGCTTCTTAAGTTCGCGGGGGCATCTTTAAACCACCTAGCCCTGTTCTCTAAATAAATCACTTTTTGATATTAATAAAAACCGCAATCATAAAATGACTGCGATTTTTTAAATATCTGTATAAATATTTCTTAAATCAAAAATATCGCAACAATCGTCGTAACAACAAGACCGATTGCCACAGGCTTAATATTCCTGCCGGCAAGCTCTATAGGGTCTACGCCGCATATAGCCGCAACGGGAATTACCGCCCACGGAATAACCGTTCCGCCGCCGACCCATATGGCGCCGATTTGCCCCAAGGCGGACAAAGTAGCCGCACCGTATCCTAAAGCCACGGAAAATATTTTAGCTACGGAGCCTGCAAGATTTATGCCTGAAAAGCCGGAGCCATCTAAACCGGTGATAATCCCGACTAAGGTTGTCGTAGCCGCTGAAACGCTTTTATTTACAGGCACCATATAAGAAAGGGCAATACCAATATCATTTACAAGGCCGGAAGAGCCTTCGGGAATTGCGCCTTCTCCAAACACAGTCCCAAGGGCACTGTCTCCCAAATAAAAAAAGGCGGCAATGGGAATAACCGGGCCGAAAACCCTAAAGGCAAATGTAAATCCTTCCACAATATTTTCAGTTATTTTATCAAAAGACTTTCCTTTAAATGCAAATACGGCAATTACAATAAGCAGAAAAAGCGCCGTTCCTCCGATTAATGCCGTGGCGTCTCCTCCCTGAAGGTTTGCCGTAAACATAATAAAAACATCCAATCCGAAGCATACAGGCACCATAATAGAAAATAGCTTTGTAAGTTTTTCAGGAAGGAGAAAATCCCGCTTCTTTTCTTCTACGGTAAAATCAGATTCGTCTACTGCAATTTTTCCCGTTTTCATATCTTTCATTAAGAAAATATAAGCCATAACCGTAGTAACCGCACCCATAACGATTACTAAAGGTATGCTTGCGGCAATTTGCTCCGAAACCTCGATTCCCGCTCCGTCGGCAGTAAGCTTAGGAGCCCCCTGAATTACAAAGTCTCCTGATAGGGCAATGCCATGACCGAATAAATTCATAGCGACGGCGGCCCCTATGGCCGGAAGCTTAGCTTTAAGGGCAACCGGCAGGAATACAGCGCCGATAAGAGCAACTGCCGGCGAAGGCCAGAAGAATATGGAAACTGCAAACATAACAATTCCGATTACCCAATAAGCCGTCGCCGGACTTTTAATAAGCTTTGCAATCGGTGAAACCATTCTTTCGTTAATGCCTGTAATTTCAAGAAGCTTACATAAAGCAGTGATAACGGATATGATGAGTATGGTTCCCGCAAGCTCTCCAATGGCTACAATAAAGCTATTGAATACGCCTCCTATGGAAACATAAATAGATGATGTGGCCGCCATGCCCACGGCAAATATGCCGATAATGCAAACCATAGCTGTGTCTTTCTTACATACCATAAAGCCTATAATGGCAATGATGCCAAGAATATAGGTGTAATGCATGGCCGTTAATGCTATTTCCATATTTACACCTCGCATTCTTCATCAGGAATCAGCTTTAAAAGCCGATCTGTAATACTTTCGGAAGCCCTGTTAAGGCCGTCAAAATCCATGCTTTTAATATAGATACTCTCAATATTGTCATGAATCACCTTCTGCCCAGCCATCATGTTCATGGCTCTTTCCATAAGCTCGCTTGCCATTTTACTGTTATAGGCCATTTCATCTTTATATTCATTTAAGAATGCGCTATCAACAAATTCATAAAAGTCAATTTCCCTCTCTTTTGTAAGCGATGTGGCGTGGTAGTCATTTACCGTCGTATAGCAAATATTAAGCTCCGGAAGGATTAAATGATCCAGCTTTTCAACATTAAGGGAGCAAAATAAACCTTCAACATAATATCCTCTGCTAATGGCCATATCTTTTATTTTTTCAAGAAAGATATCTGTTCCCATACCGTCATTTCCCTTTAGGACAATAATATCAAGGCCCTTTATAAGGGTATCAATATAATTTACATTGCCTTGGGGCGTAATTGCGCCTGAGAACATTTTTCTGAACCTGCCGGGCTTTTCGGCTATTTCTTTTTCTCTTAGAAATTCAGATTCCTTCTCTATGGCCCTTTCAAGCTTTACAGTATCAAGAGCCTGTTTTCTCATATGGCTGTTATTGAGATATATCTCATAGGCTGCCTTAAGGTATCTGTAGGCCTTTTCATAATAGGGCTTTTTCTCTGCTTGTAATTTCAAAAGCTCTTTTGCCCTTTTTTCCACATAGCTTTTGTCAATGAAATCTCCCGAATTAAATATTTCATCAATAGCGCCGGGCATTAACGGATCACATATATGGGGTGCAGTTCCGTCTATAAGGCTTATGCCCAAATCCCTTATACAAATACCGTCAAGGTCCGCTACATTATTGGAACAGTGGATATAATCCACCAAATAGCCCTTATCCTCAAAAATCTTTCCGACTTTTCTCATTAGCGTGCTTTTGCCTCCGCCGGAAGAACCCTTTAAATAGATTATTTTTCTTGCCTCATCTGGAAAAAGAATATTACCGAAACAGCTGTAAAATCCATCTGGCGTATTTCCGCCAAAAAACATATGTCTTGCCATAGCCGGCCTCCTTCATAATTGTGTATGCTTTAATATACTGAGAGAGGCCCCAAAACGGTACAAATTTTCCTAACTGGATTTAAAAAAACAACGCCTGTACTTATTAAGTCTATAGTAAATAAACTCGGCCTTTTTTAGTTTATTTATAGCAGAGATACTTTAAAAAAGACTGCTATCAATTTATTTTATGGTGATACAATCGGGCTAAAAGCAAAGTGACTATACTATAAAACCTGATAGCTTACAGTAAATTTCTTATAAAGAAGGAGCAAAACCTATTCACTAGGGCTTCATCGTTACCAAACACAAAATAAGTTTGATAACCATAAGACAATTTCATTATAAAACGCATATCCTCGTATAGTCCATTCGCTTTTATACCTTTATAAGCATTTGGCTTTAGGGGACATAAAATAAGAGAAAAGCAAATGGACAATGCTGCTATTTCATATGAATTCAAACGATATACGGCTTTGCTCCTGTTTACCTTTAAATTTACTATATATGCAAAACCGGCTTGCATATAATATGCAAGCCGGTTTTGAGACCTTTGGAAAATTAAATTTCTCTTTATACTTTCCCAATCTTTATATTTTGTTATTCCTGCTATTCTTTTGATACAGGATTCATGTTGAATCTATGGAGTGATGCTTTCTTTGCTCCGTATTTTTATTCTCTGGATATCCTTTTATAGACTTCATAAGCCTGTTTTTTGCTATATAGTAAATTTGCTTTTCTTCCGCAGTCAGTAATGGGCTCCAAGAAGGCATAAAATCAAGGAAAAGCAAATTTACAACGCTGCTATTTTACTTTAATTCAAGTATGACTTATGAAAATACCTGACTAAATTTGAGTTCCTTATTTTGTATCCCTTTCTTTTTTTGAACGGCAATCAGGGCAGATGCCTTCAAAAAGAGTACTGTGCTGTTTGATTTCATATCCTGTCTGTTCTTTCAGGGCATGGTCAAGCTCTGCACGATACGGTATCTCTACATCAATAACCTTTCCGCATTCGGTGCAAAGAAGGTGATAATGCGGCTCCAAGCGATAATCAAACCGGTCCGCGCCGGGTATTTTAACATGGTTTACCGCACCTTCGTCAGTTAAAATGTTTAAGTTTCTATATACGGTTCCCCTGCTTACCCTGGGATTTTCGCTGCGGATATCCAAATAGACATCATCGGCGCTGGGATGGTCTTTGCGTTTATGCACGGTGTCTAAAATCATTTCCCTTTGCTTCGTATTGCGCCGTTGTTTCATAGTGCTCACTCCCAAAAGTTCGTAATTACATATTATCCTTCAGAGTAGCTTCCGCAAGCTCTCTGTGATTAAGCTTAGAAAGCTCCTTTACCTTATCTATGGAAAGACCCATTGCTTCTGTAACACGCTCGCCGTATTCCGTATCGGCTAAATAGCAATGTACTGCATGGCGGTATTTCACATTATCTGTAACAGGGGCAATATCCGCCGCAGTGTTTTCAATGAGGAGCTTTTTCTTATCTTCTGTAAGTACACGCCATAAATCCCCGCCGGCACGGAAGCAATCGTCTGTAGGGTCATCCTTCGGGTCGTACCGCCACATTGCGCCGTCAAGCGGAAGCTCCGGCTCTGCTACTTCCGGCTGTGCCGTCCAATAGCCGCCGCTGTTTGGCGAATACGCCGGGGCACCGCCGTAATTTCCGTCTACACGCATGGCGCCGTCTCTATGGTATTCATTTACCTGGCATTTTGCCTGATTTACGGGAATATGGTTGTGATTTACTCCAAGGCGGTAGCGCTGTGCGTCGCCGTAGGAAAAAAGCCTGCCCTGAAGGAAGCGGTCCGGTGAAAAACCGATACCGGGAACTACGTGAGCCGGTGTAAATGCTGCCTGTTCTACTTCTGCAAAATAGTTTTCAGGGTTACGGTTCAGCTCTAAAACGCCTACTTCAATCAGCGGAAACTCTGCATGCCGCCAAATCTTCGTAATGTCAAAGGGATTCTCATAGTGATTTTTGGCCTGCTCTTCTGTCATCACCTGAATATACATGGTCCAGCGAGGGAAGTTTCCTTCTTCAATGGCTTCAAAAAGGTCCTTGCCGTGATATTCACGGTCCATTCCGTTAATATGAGTGGCTTCTTCATTGGTTAAATTCTTAATACCCTGCTGGGTTTTAAAGTGGAATTTACACCATACACGCTCATTTTCCTCATTATAAAGAGAGAATGTATGCTCGCCGAAGAAATGCATATTTCTAAAGGATGCAGGTATGCCTCTATCACTCATAACAATGGTAATCTGATGATGGCATTCGGGAAGCAAAGTCCAAAAATCCCAATTATTCTGAGCTGACCGGCGGCCTGTACGGGGATCTCTTTTAACGGCACGATTCAAATCTGAAAAATTATGTACGTCGCGAATAAAAAACGTCGGCGTATTGTTTCCTACTAAATCCCAGTTGCCTTCTTCCGTATAGAATTTTACGGCTACGCCGCGGATATCTCTTTCACAGTCTGCCGCGCCTCTTTCGCCGGCAACTGTAGAAAAACGGAGAAAAAGCTCTGTTTCTTTTCCCGGCTGTAAAACCTTGGCCTTGGTATATTTTGAAATGTCATGGGTCACCGTAAATTTTCCGTAGGCCCCCCAGCCCTTCGCATGCATACGGCGTTCGGGAATAACTTCACGGTTGAAGTGTGCCATCTTTTCCATAAGCCATACGTCCTGCATAACCACTGGTCCCCTTGGTCCTGCGGTAATGGAATTTTCATTATCTGCAACCGGAGCCCCAACTTCATTGGTCAATTTCTTATAGTTTTCCATTTCTCTTCCTCCTTCAATAAATTTATTTTTCTATTATAACGAAAGGATTCATTCCTTTCGGCTAAACAGACATAAGCATCAACAGTATCCACAGATACATACAGGTTTTAGGAATCATCAGCATGCCGATTTTCGGATACTTTCCTGCCCAAATAACCACAGGGATATAAAAGATAAAGCTAAATAAAGCCGCAAGCCATAGATATCTTAGTTCCTTAAAGCTTCCCCCGTTTAGCCCAAATAAAAGTATTACTGCAAGGCCTAAAAACACAAAGGGAATATTTCGAATCACAGCCCATTTCAAAGACGGTTCCTTTTCATACCAGCCATTTTGAGGCAATAGGCAAAGAAAAATACGGATAGCGGCAAAGGCATAAATAAGCAAAGTCCATTGTTCCCTTTGGCCTTGAAACCTGCCGATACCGATATGCCATAAAAGTACATAAAACACCGTCATGGTAATAGACGTAATCAGTTTACCAAATCCCAGAAGCCTTTCAATTTTTTCAGAGCGCCCTGCCATTACTGCCGCAATACGGGGAATCAAATGAAAAGCGTCCCCTATGGCTAAAAGCATCGCCATGGCCCCGGCAAGGAAATAAAATGTTTCCCCTCCTTTAGAAAAAATATACATGCCCATCATAAACGCACTGATTAAATAAACAATATTAAATACGACCTCTATGTAACCAAAGAAGCTCTTTCTGCCTCTTTTTTCGTTGCTTTCTATCGTGTTTTGCATTTCTTTCTTCCTTTCTTAATAGAGCCTTAAAGCTTTTCTCTGTAGAAGGCTATTTATTTCTTACCTTGGCAATCCATAAAATATGGGTGGTTACGGATATGCCTACGACGGCTAAAATAATTAATACCCAAGACTTCTGAATATGGAATGCGGAAAGCAAAAGCATTCCCCAAAGAGAAGTTAAGCTGATAATGACGGTTTCGGGTTTTAAGCCCTTTCGGTCTTTATAATTTCTGATATATTCATTGAAAAAGGGAATCTTTATTACCTTCTCATAGATCCTGGGGGTAGAAGCAAAGCAGCCTGCCGCCGCCAATACAAAAGGGGTCGTCGGCCAAAGGGGAAGAACTAAACCGATTGCGCCCATTCCAAGAAGAAGAAACCCCACACCGCAAAGCAATATGTTTTTAATACCCATGGATTCTCCTCCTATGTATTGTTTTTAAGGCTTTTTTAGAAGTTCTTTTAGGGTTCTCGGGAAACCAGCCTTTCTTTACCCGTTCATCCTGATGCTTAAGCTCAAGAATAGACCATAGCATGGCAAAACCAATAATAGCAAGGGTAGGCGAAACAATGCTTCCTTCCGCAAAAAGGGAAGCCCCGCAAAATCCCAGACCGCCCACCAGAAACAAAGGCCATATTTTATAAGTAAAATAATATTCACACTTTATAACAATAGGGTGAAAAATACCTATTACAAGAAAGCTGATTCCACCAATAATGATTCCCGACCAATACATAAACTCCTCCTTTATCTTATTAAGACTTATTACTAATAATGTATCATATTTTATTCTTTTATGTCAATATTATTCTTTAAATAAGGACAAAACTTTACAAAATAATCAGCCCTATAGAGGCCTTATGGTTCTTTCTGTGCTATAGTAAACTTAAAATGGAAAGAAATAAACCCGTATACACATAGGCTCAAAAACGCAGCGTTTCCTGTGAAAATCCATATTTTTAAATCGTATAAAAAGGCACAAACCAAGAGAACAGGGTCGCTGTGTCTTGAATATGCCCTGTGAGCTTAGAGGATACCTGCCAAAATTTATACAGATAAATCCATATTTATAAACAAATCTCTATTTTATCCTTTCGTATCGTCAAGTTGCTTTTATTCCGAAGTAAATATCTGGATTAAGACGGGTATCTAAAATGACTTTTTGATTTTTAATTTTAATAAGTATTTATTCCTATAGCAGATAAGCTTGATTTTTTAAATTTATTTACTATAGCTAAGAGAAAAGCAAAAAAATTTACTTTGTAAAAATCGCACTTTATGCGTTCGGATGTCTTTTTAGATTCTATCTTCGAGCCGCAGGATTTTTCCTGTTTTAATTGACAAGGATATTATTTCATATTAAATTAACTATAAATCAGTTATTCCTCCTTCCTTATAAGAAATTCACTATAAGCCTATGATTTTTTGTTTTCAGGATATGTCAAAAGAATAATAGAATGAGGCAAGAACTTTTGTTTAGAGAGTAAAATTTAGATTACTTTTAATCCAAGCCGGTTTATACTTAAATAAATATAAAACAGCAGTGCTGCAAATTTGCTTTTCCTTGATTTTATGCCTTCTTCCAGCCCGTTACTTACTGCGGAAGAAAAGTAAATTTGCTATACAGCGTATCCGTAAGAGGATTTACCTATTATCTAAATTCATACTTTTTCAGAAAGAAAAAAAGAATCAAGGTTTATAAACCTTGATTCTTCCTTATGCCCGAGACCGGAATCGAACCGGTACGATATTGCTATCGCAGGATTTTAAGTCCTGTGCGTCTGCCAGTTCCGCCACTCGGGCTTAGCGTATTGAAGCTATGTTTCTATAGCAACGAAAATTATTATACCACTGGTATTTTTTATTGTCAAGATATTTTAAAAGTATTAATAATTTTAACATTTTTAAATACTATTGAGTTTTTATCAAGCAAGGAGTATAATTCTGTCCTATACAGTATGCAGAGCTGTATATTGCATTTATTTTCTTTAGATTTTGAATATCTTTATGCCTTTGGCTACATGCTATCTATATGGAAAATTATTTTCAGTCAATTTCAGTTTTTCTGTGATTTTAAGCCTCCGTAGGGCCTAAAATTACGAAAAGGCAATTTGGCAAGAATATCTTTCCTTTAGTAAGTATAATACAGCAGGCTAAAGGCGCCAATACGAATCTGTTTATAAAGAGGTATGATTAAAATGAAAAATAAAAAGACGCATTTTATCGATCTTCTCCTTGGAAGGGCTCTCGTAAATGCGGAAATAGCGGGGGAAAAGCTGAATCTTCCCTGGGGTCTTCCCATTATGGCATCAGATGCTGTTTCTTCTGTGGCTTACGCCCTTGAAGAGATACTTTTGGTGCTTGTTCCCGTTTTAGGGCTTGGTGCTATTGGCTATCTTGATGTTGTAGCACTGCCCATAATAATTTTGCTCCTGATTTTGGCCTTTTCTTATTCTCAGATAATTGACCATTATCCAAACGGCGGCGGCTCTTATGTGGTTTCCAGCGAAAATCTGGGGAAAGGCGCCTCCCTTTTTGCGGCCTCTGCACTGATTGTAGACTATATTATGACGGTTGCCGTAAGTTTATCTTCTGCCACGGCGGCATTTTTAGCTGCTTTTCCCTCTCTTTGGGAATACAGGGTTATAATAGCTATTGCTTTTTTATCTATCGTTACATTAATGAATTTAAGGGGCGTCAGGGAATCTGCCAAGATATTCGGCGCACCTACCTATGGTTTTATTGTTATAATGATGATTTTAATCATCACGGGCTTTATAAGGTTTATAACCGGTACTCTTGACCCTATAAAATACACAGGCGTTCCTGATTTTAATGGGGGCTTATCCGAATCTTTGCTTATACTGCTTTTGCTTAAGGCATTTTCTTCAGGCTGTTCCGCCCTTACGGGCATAGAAGCAGTAAGCAATGCCGTGCCCTCTTTTAAAGACCCTGCCCAAAAAACCGCAAAGCATGTTTTATATGTGCTTGTTTGCATCATCATATTTATTTTCGGCGGCTCCGTGCTTCTTGCGTCAAGGCTTCATGTTATTCCGCTAGAAGGCCACACGGTTATCTCCCAAATGGGTATGGCCATATTCGGAAGCGGCCCTATGTTTTATCTGCTTCAGTTTGCAACCTCCCTTATCTTGCTTTTAGCTGCCAATACGGCATATAACGGGCTTCCTAATTTATTAGCCTTGCTTGCTTTTGATAATTACATGCCCCATCAGTTTTCACAAAGGGGAAGAAAGCTCAGCTTTTCAAACGGAATATTATTTATATATTTTGTGGCCGGAGGGCTTATTATATTTTTTCAAGCCGATACCCACCACCTTATCCCTTTGTATTCCGTAGGTGTTTTCCTTTCCTTTACCCTTGCCCAGACAGGCATGGTGGCCAAATGGTTCAAAATAAAAGGAAACGGCTGGAAGCGTAAAATGCTGATTAACATCATCGGCTCTATCATGAGCTTTGTGGGTATGGTCATCGTATTTGTAACCAAGTTTTCAAGCGGCGCCTGGATGCTTGGTATCGCAATACCCATGATTTCAATTATAATGTATAGCATTCATAAGCATTATAAGGCCGTGTATGATGATATAAGGCTTGAACCGGAAGAAGCAAAATCCCTTTATAAGCCCTGTACAAGCACAAACCAAAGACCTTTTATCGTGCTTGGCTCCTCCTTTTCAAGGCCCTTTATAAAAGCCATTAACTATGCAAACGCCCTAAGTGCCAACGTAACGGCAGTGCATATTGCAACCAGTGATGAGGACAAGGCAAAATTTCAGGAGCTCTGGAAAAAGTCCGGTTTCGGCTTTCCTCTCGTAATTATCGAAGCCCCTTACAGGGATATTATTCCCCCTATTGCCGATTACATCGAACAATGGCATAATGAGCTTCCTCATAACGGCTTTCTTACGGTAGTGCTGGTTAAATTTGTGGAAAACCATTTTGTAGATAAGATTCTTCACAATCAAACAACCTATTTCATTGAAAGACGCCTTAAATCCTTTAATTATGTGGCAACCTTAATGGTTCATTACATCTATAAGAAATCGGGGAAGGTTTAAATATTTAAAAACTTTATAACCTATTCACCGTTACAAAGCTTAAAGATAAGTTTGGTAACGGCACTCATTTAAAAACGATACAGCCTAAGGCTGTATCGTTTTTAGTTTATTTAATATAAATTGTAGTTTTTGCTGTCTTTAATTTAAAATATATATTGCTCTTGTTATATATAATAAATTTCTTATAAAGAAGTAACAAAAGCCGATTCACTACGGATTCAGCGTTACCAAACAAAAAACAAATTTGATAACCATAAGAAAATGCTCACTTAAAAAATATTTGCAGGCTTACGCCTGTATCCTTTTTCAAGTTCGCGCAGTATAAAAAATGGATTTTCTTCGGAAACATAGTGAAATTGTCTTTATAGTAAATTTCATAGAAGGATGCAATAAAAATCTATTTTTCATAAACGACTTAAATATATAGAATCCCTATGTTTAAGCCATTCAATATATACGATTTTTATTCCTGTTTCATTTGAAATTTACTATAATTGAATTAAGGCTATTAATACTGCATATCAAAGCCTTCTTCAAGCCTTGTTGTATAAATTTCTCCTGCCTGCTCCAGCGCCTGGAAGATATAGTCTTTATTGAAACGGGTTACCGGTATGCGGTCATAGGCTCTCATTCCCATATGTTTCAATGCCTCTTCCATGTTGTGTAAGCACTCAACTGCTCCTAATCCGGTACCTCCGGCACAAGCAATCAGAAAACAGCGTTTTCCCGCAAGAAATTTATTATGTCTCGTTTCGCATCTGCGAAGCCGGTCAATGAAGGCTTTCATACATTCTGTTATATCATGCCAGTATACGGCAGATACAAAAACAACGCCGTCTGCTTCCGCCAACTGCTGATATATTTCTTCAAAATCGTCCTTTAAAACACAAAGCCCTTTTGAACGGCAAATTCCCCAGCCATTCCCGCAAGCACGGCAATGTTCAATCTTTTTTCTATTCAAATGTATTTCTGTAATTTTTCCATCTTTTTTCTTGATGCCGGATAGAAACTTTTCCTTGGCAGAAGCCGTAAGCCCATCTGTGTTAGGACTTGACCAAATTACCGCTACATTCATTATTTTCCCCCATATTATTTTTCATCATAAATATAGCTTAGGCAATGGTTGCAACCATTGCCTGCAAGTAATATAAATTATGCTCCTAAAAGATTATGTAAATAATTTGAGTTAATAAAGTACCCTTAAAATCATATAAAAATCTATTATTTCGGGGATACTGCGTTCTTAGACAGAAAGGGCATTCAATACAGAGCCCACTGCCTGAACTTTCTATAGCTTCCTGTTTAACGGGAATTATTTTTATTTTAATGCCCGAAAAACTCTTTGATAATGCCGTCTTGCTCCGGCAGGTTTACAACATAGCCAAAGCCTACTTGTCCGTCTGTACTCTCCTTATAGGCTCTTGTTCTTTCCTCACCAAAGGCACCGCAAAGCTCTATTACGCCAAAACCATCCTCTTTAAGCTTAAGAACAAGCTCTTTGGCTTCATCAAAGCTATTTACCGTAAAAATATAAGTGTCCTTTGTCTCAGTCTCAAATACGGCCTTATGGATTTCCGTATTATAAGCCGGGCTCATTAAAATGTGTGCAAATTTTTTCTTCATTAAATATGCCTCCTTTATTATTTGTAAAGCCTTAAAAGGCCTTCTTCAATACGGTTTTGTCTGTTGTGGTGATGGCCCCCTTCGTCCCATAAGAGATTAACGGGATGATTTGTTTTTCCTTTTAATATTTCTGCCGCTTCTTCGGCGTATTGGGTGGTCTTATCTAAAGGTTCCGGCTTTCCTTTTCCTTCGTCTTTTCCTGAAATTAGTATGATTTTCGCATTCTTATTTTTAGGGGAATTTGATTTTAAAAATTCTATAAAGTCATAATACCAGAAGGAGCCGGAAATACACAATGCATTCCCAAATAGATTACTTTTATAAAGGGCATAGATACTCATAATTCCTCCAAGGGAAACGCCTCCTATAGAAACCTCCGACGCTTCCTTTCTTGTGGCGTATTTCTCATTTATAAAGGGAATAAGATTATTTTCAATATAAGCAATATAAGCATCTCCACCGCCGCCGAAATCCTTAAATTTATGAGAAATGGCCTTTCCTGGCCATGGCGTTAGGTCCTTAAGGCGGTCACTTGTTGATAAAGCAACCGTAATATGCCTTTTAAGCCTTCCTTCTCCGTAAAGCTTATGTTCCGCCTTTTCCAAAAGAGGCGCCGTATCCTTCCCGTCATGAAAGTATAATACAGGCAGGCATTCGTCCTTATGATATTCCGGGGGAAGAAGCACGAAAATTTCTCTTCCGCAAACAGTATATATATCCATTTTTTCTCCTTAAATGTAAAATAGTTTTATTAGCAGGACAAACGCATGAATCGTTTATCCTGCCGCAAAAATGACATTTCTGCGAATTTACTTCGAAAAGCATCCAAGGTTCCTTTGAAACCTTGGATACTTTTACGTTTTGGCCGGGTTAAATCCAGCCAAAACGATTAAAGCCCACTGCGCTAAAGAAAGGGATTTGTACATATTTTTTCATGCGCTTGTCCTGAGTTTTAGAGCCTTTTATATTCATATTCTAAAAAACTTATTCAGTATAAAATGTCCTTACCGAAAAATTATAGCCTTCTGTCTGGTCTTCTTTCAAGCCGGCTGATTTTAAAAAAGCTTTTTAATATCCCTTGGGGATTTTCCCATATGCTTTTTAAAAAGCCTGCTGAAATAAAAAGGGTCCTGGTAGCCTACTCTTTCCGCCGTTTCCTTTACGCTTAAGCTCTCCACCGTCAAAAACTGCATGGCCATTTCCATACGATGCTCTATCAGGTAATTAATAGGCCGTATCCCCATATGTTTATAAAAAATATAAGAAAATTGCTGCTCGCTCTTTCCAAACCTTTCACTCAAGCTTTTAAGGGTAATCGGTTCTTTATAATTATTTATCATATATTCTACGCTTTCCTGAACCATATCCCTTTCACTGTTTCTGCTTCTGCACAGTAAGCAGGCGAAAATCTCGTCGATAATTGAAAGAAAAATGGCTTTTTTTCTAAATCTCGATTGGGCCTCGGGCCTGTTTGATATAATAAGAAGCTTCTTTAAATGCTTTTTTATATTTTCATTGTCGCCTATGGAAACCTCAAAGGCGGAATTCATATAATTGCTTCTTCTGTGCTCCGTTTTAAAGGGCCTGTAATATACGTTAATATGCGTATACTCCTTATTGTCAAGGGGTTTAAAGGAAATCGATTTATTGGCACAGGCATGGATTACCTTTCCCTCTTCTGCTATGAACACTTCATCGTCAAGGGTTATCTCTGCTCTACCTTCCACGGTAAATATAAAAGCGGAATAAAGGGTTTGGTATTTTTGGAAACCCTCTTTCAGGTCTCTTGTAAATAATATTATATTTCCTACCTCAAAGGGATAATTTGCATATTCTTCCGCCATAAGGCTTAAATTAATATCCTTCGGCATGACTTTTACCTCCTGAAACTAACTGCGATTTGCTGCCTATGATTGTATAGTAAATTTAGCATTAAACAGTAACAAAACCGTATATTCATGGAAACTCGAAAATGTACCGTTTCCGAAGGAAATCTGTATTTTTAAGTCTCTGATGAATCGGCTTTTGTTACTGCTTTATAAGAAATTTACTGTATCTTTTCATTTTCTTTGTATGAATATTGTAATGTGCTTCCCGCATTTGTGTATTTAGTTTATATTTTCCTTTTTTATTTTAAATAACATCAATTTCTGAAAACAAATGTTAATTATGAAAAATGCATCTTTACTTTCTAACGTTTAGGTCCTATGCCTATTTTATATGATTATGCAAGGATATTCCTATTAAATCCAGCCCTTTTATAAAGACATTTATATCATACCACATTTCGCTCTATGATATCAATTTTAATAATAGTACATGTTTCAATTTTCGTTTATTCCCTTTTTCAATATTTAATTCTATACTGTTTAAGTTAGTTCGACTTAACACTATAAGGACGGATAAATATGAATGATCATACCCCTGCTTCATTTAAAGCAGTACATAAAGAAAACCGCAAATTTAAAATAACCATATTATTGCTTGTAATCATATTACTTATTTCCCTGATATTGTCTATGTCCATAGGGGCAATGAAAATACCGGCAAGTTCCGTATATAAAATAATACTTCATAATCTTTTTGGCATAAGCACAGGGGATACAGCTTTTTTAAGCCAAGGGGCCAATTTTAACATCGTATGGCAGATTCGCTTTCCCAGAGTGCTTCTGGGCCTTATAACAGGGGCGGGCCTTGCCTTAAGCGGGGCAATTATGCAGGCCTCCGTTCAAAATCCTCTTGCGGAGCCTTATATCCTCGGTATCTCATCAGGAGCAACCTTAGGAGCAACCTTCTCCATTATGCTCGGCGTGGGAGCCATAGGGCTTTTCCCTTCAGGCGGGATTGCTTTTTGGGCCTTCTTAGGAGCCATCGGGGCTACAGCCGCGGTTTTAATGCTTTCTTCCATGGGAGGAAAACCGTCATCTTCAAAGCTTGTGCTTTCAGGTACGGTTATCAATGCCCTTTGCGGTTCCTTGTCCAATTACATAATTTCTGTTGCAAGCAATGCCGAAGGCATACAAACAGTGAAATTCTGGACCATGGGTTCTCTTGCGGCAGCTAAATGGGAAACTCTGCCTTTTCCGTCGGCGGTGGTTTTAATCTGCTGTTTATTCTTCCTTTTTCAGCCTCGTATCTTAAATACAATGCTCATCGGAGACGAAGCCGCCATTACCTTAGGCATAAACCTTAATTTCTATCGGAAGCTTTATATGACGATTACGGCATTTTTAATCGGCGTTTTAGTAAGCGTATGCGGCATTATCGGCTTTGTGGGCCTTATTATCCCTCATATCAGCCGCTCCATTGTGGGAACAGACCATAGGAGGCTCATGCCTTTTTGCATACTGCTTGGGGGATTGTTTATGATATGGGCAGACGCTTATGCCAGGATAGCGATTCCGGGAGGAGAGCTTTCCATCGGTATCGTGACCTCTTTAGTAGGCGCGCCCTTCTTCGTATACATTCTCATCAGGAAAAATTACGGTTTTAAGGGGTAAATTATGGATTTAAAAATAGAAGATTTAAAAGTTGAGCTTGCTAAAAAAGAAATTGTAAAAGGCATTTCCCTTGTGGCGGAGAAAAAAAGCTTCGTAGGGCTTTTAGGCCCCAACGGAAGCGGAAAATCCACATTGCTAAGAGCCGTTTATCAAGCCATTAAGCCAAGCCATGGAACTGTTTTAATGGACGGAATTCCCATGGGCACATTAAGCCCTAAGAAAATTTCAAAGAAAATGGCCGTAGTAGGCCAGTTCAATCATATTGACTTTGATTTTAAAGTAATAGAAATTGTTCTCATGGGCCGAACTCCCCATAAAAATATGCTTGAAATGGAAACAAAAGAAGATTACTTTATGGCAGAAGACGCCCTTAAAAAAGTAGGAATGGAGCATTACGCCGACAGAAGCTTCGCTTCCCTTTCCGGCGGCGAAAAACAGCGTATCGTCTTGGCAAGGGCCCTTGCCCAATCACCTGAAATCCTGATTTTAGACGAGCCTACAAACCACCTTGATATAAAATATCAGCTGCAGATTTTAAGCGTCATAAAGGGGCTTAATATATGTGTTCTTTCGGCTCTCCACGACCTTTCTCTTGCGTCCCAATATTGTGACAGTATTTATATTTTAAAGGACGGCCTTATTGCAGGCCACGGAAAGCCCGAAGAAATCATCACCCCTGAAATGGTCTATGAAGTTTACGGCGTAAAATGCGATATAAGCAGAAATCCCCGTACCAATATGCTTTCTGTAAGCTATTATCAGGACTAAATGGTGTTTTCCTAGGAATAATGTAAGTAAACTTCAAGTGAAACTATAATAAAACTGTATATTCACTTTGGCTCAAAAATGTATCGTTTTTGAAGGAAAGCCGCACTTTTGAGTCCATAGAGTAATAGGCCTTTGTTACTTCCTTATGAGCAATTTACTATAGATGAGCCAGAAGGATTTTAACGCCTATAAAGCAATCCCTAAAATTCCCATTACCTCATGGAATAGGCGGCACTAATTCATATGAATACTGAAATTCCATAGGATTCTTAAGTATCCTATTGGTCTAAACATCGGCTAAGGCATAAAACTTAATTTCTATAAATCTAATCGCTTGTGCGTTAGCCCTGAATAATTTTTAACGGTATTTAAGCTATGTCGATTTATTGATAGCTTTTATATATACTAAATTTTTATTATAAATGCTTTTATTTGAAAGGAGTCCATATGAAACATATTGTAACACCAATGATAGCTTTAGCACTTTCTGTAAGCCTTTTAAGCGGCTGCGGATCAAAAAGCAATGAGGTTCCTGTGTCTTCTCCTGCGGCAGAAGCTCCTTCCGAAAAGGCTTCCGAAGAAAAGACTGAAACCCCTTCAGAAAACCCAGCCCCTTCCGAAGAAGCTAAGGAAAATGCAACCGTATATCCTTTCTCTATTACCGTTCACGATCAGGAAGGCCTTGAACATGAGCAGGTATTTAATGAATCCCCTAAAAAAGCAGTTACAAACAATCAGGCTTCTACAGAGCTTCTTTTAGCCCTTGGCCTTGAGGAATTTGTGATAGGAACCGGTGATATTGATAACGACGTTCTGCCTGAGCTTCAGGAGGCCTACGATAAAATACCTGCCATAGCGGAAAAAGGACAGGTTGCCAAGGAAGTCGTTATCGGTGCCGACCCTGATTTTGTAATCGGCAGGGCGATGTCCTTTACAGACGAAAGATACGGAATTATTGGGGCCCTTAACGAAATGGGAATCAATACCTATGTTCAGGAAGCAAGCTTAATGAATATTAAGCAGACATTAGATAATATTATTTTAGACGTTAGAAACGTAGGAAAAATATTTGACATTCAGGATAAAGCAAATGAATTTGCCGACTCTCTTCAGAAGAGACTGGATACCATTAAAGAAAAGACCTCTGCCATAGAAGGTGACCCTGCAAAGGTAATGTTTATGGTTAAATATGTAGGCGGCGAATTCAGCGTATTCGGGCAGAATGCTTCCCTTCAGACAAAAATGCTTGAAGATATGAACGCCGTTAATGTGGCTGAAAAGGGCGGTACTTTAAGCGCAGAAAACCTGATTGCGTTAAATCCCGATGTTATTATTTACGTAACAGCAAATAATAACGCTGAAACAGATAAAACAGCTATAGAGGATATGCTTGCAAACGAAACCATATCAAGCGTTTCAGCCATAGCCAACAAAAGAATCGCAACTGTAGAATATACTGAGCTTATGGGCTACGGCTTCAGAACATTTGATGCAATGGAAAAAATAGCAAAGGCCGTTTATCCTGATATATTTGAATAAGATTTTCAATTAATTTACTTATCGTCTTCATTTTACCTCTATTTACTATATTAAAAAGCAATATCCCACGGGATATTGCTTTTTATAATTAACAAAGATACAAACTTATTTATTAACTATTATAAATTTAAAACTAAAGTAAATTTTATATAAAGAAATAGCAAAAGCCTATTCCCACCAGGCTCAAAAACACGGATTTCCTTCGGAAACAGTACATTTTTGAACCTGTGGGAATATACGGTTTTGCTATTGTTGAACTTTAAATTTACTATAAATAATGACAAAGCCGTATATGCACTTGGCCTCAAAAATGCATTTTAGCAAAAATATTATAAATGGCCTTTTGGGAAACCACCTTTAATTAATTTTATATATGGATATTGCGGTAACGGTATAAAGGCAATTTCATTGTATTTCCAAAGGACGCCTGTATTTTTATACTAAGTTCACTTAAAAAGGATACTGGCTTATGCCAGTATCCTTTTTAAGTGAACGTTTTCTTATGGTTATCAAACATGTTTTTTGTTTGGCAACCATGAGCCTGCTAAGAATAGGCTTTTGCTGCTTCTTTATAATAAATTTACTACATCCATACTTTTTCTCTATAATTCCAATACCTTCGTTGCTATTTTTTCCCCAAACATCTCATCATGCTCTATAAATATCATCGTAGGCCGGTAACTTAAAATAAGCTCCTCTATTTGTATTCTTGATATAATATCTACATAATTTAAAGGCTCATCCCAGATATAAATATGGGCCTTACCTGAAAGGCTTCTTGCAATCAAGAGCTTTTTTCGCTGGCCGGAGCTTAATTCTTCAATGTTTTTTTCAAAGCTTTCTCTCGGGAATCCCAGGTTCCTTAATATAGATTTAAAAAGAACCTCGTCAAGCTCCTCCTCTAATATAAACTCTTTCATACTGCCCTTTAAATAATCGGCGTTTTGGCTTACGTAGGATATGGTAAGACCCGGAGGCACATATAATTCTCCTTGAGTGATTACAGCCTTTCCGCGGCCTGAAATAAGCCCTATTAAAGTGCTTTTTCCTTTCCCGTTCTTCCCCTTTACTAAAAGCCTATCGCCTTTAAAAAGCTGCATATGAACATTCTCAAAAACCTCTTTATCTCCATATCCTGCCGAAAGGGATTTAATTTCAATATACAAATCCTTATGGTAATCTTTGCTTTGTATTTTCAGCTTGCCTTGCTTTTCTATATTTTTAAGCAGCGCTTTTTTCTCTTCCAAGGCATCATTGGCTCTTCTTTCAGCATTTTTGGATTTTTTCATTATTCTTGCAGCCTGAGCACCCACTGCTCCTCTGTCATACACATGGCTCCCTATTTTACTGGCTTCTAATTTATCCGACCATTGAGCCTTCTGCCTTGCAGATTCTGTAAGCCTGCTGATTTCTTTTTTTAGCTTCATATTTTGTTCAAGCTCAAAGCTATCCTGCCTATCTTTATTGAATTGCCATGAGCTGTAATTTCCCTTTTGAACCTCTATATTGTTTTTATTGATTACTAAAACATGGTCAATAATCTTATCCAGAAACGCCCTATCGTGGGAAACCACAATAAAGCCCTTTTTCCTGCTTAAATAATCCGATACCTGATGCCTGCCCTCCAAATCAAGATGGTCCGTAGGCTCATCTATCAGAAGAAAGTTATCCTTCCTTAAAAACAATCCTGAAAGCAAGGCCTTTGTTCTTTCACCATTGCTTAAGGTATTGAAGGGCCTATTCAGAATATCCTCTGTCAGACCTAACATGGAAGCTTCCTTCTGAATCTTTTCATCAATAATATAGCCGTCCATTAAATTAAACTTCTCTAAAACTTCCCCATATTCATAAAGAGCTTCTTCTGTTCCCTTTTCTATTAAAGCCTCCATCTTTCTTTGCATTTCTTCAAATGGCCCTATGGATTCTCTTATTACAGTAAGGGTTTCTCTTTCCTCATTATAAACGGGAAATGGAAAATAAGTGAAATCTACCGACGAAGATATTTCTCCCTGATAAGAATATCTTCCCATCAAGAGGTTTAAAAACGTAGTTTTCCCTCTGCCATTTCGCCCTATGAAGCCAAGCTTCCAATCGGTATCAATCTGAAAAGACGTATTCTCAAATATATTTTCATAACTCCCCTCATAACTGAAGGTAAGGCCTTTTACATTTATAAGCGACATAATGCTTCCTCCTTTTGCTTTCAGAAGGTTATTTTGTCTGGGTTCAGCAGTAATACTTTTTATTAAGTGAAAATCATATTTTCTTTTACTTAAGCCCACTATACCTGTGGCATAAAAGCACTTTGGCAATTTATTTTATCCTTAGCAAACTCAAAATAATATAAATGTAAGCTTATAAATCATTTAAATCATTTTTAAGTATACGCTCTTTTATGGTTACCAAACTCATTTTTAAGTTGATTACTCATAAGCAATTAGAAAATATTTTAATTTCACTTTTCCCAAGGCCTTTGCATCTGCAAAAAAATAGCCTCAGGCACATGTTAATCCTGAGGCTTAAAAGTACAACAAAAAAGGACCCCAAAAGGTATGATTAACATTCCTGCATAACAAAATAACCCTTAATAAGTTAAATTAATTAGCAAGAATGATCTATCATTTTTTCAGCTCCTTCAATAATCAAAATAGAATAGTTTTATAATAAACGATTTCTATAGTTTTGTCAAATTTTTGTGCGGTAAAATTTTTCCTTTTTATTGGGGTTTTTGAAAAGAATGTATATTTAAAATTATATTTGGTTTCATAAAATAAGATAATTTAACTTGCAAACTGGGTTCTTATGGAATTTTAAATCTTATTTAATTAGGTTCTGCTGCCTAATTTTATTAACAGCATAGTGAAAATTAAAAGCTACAGAACCCTATACATAGCCCATTAGCTGCTCTTAAATTCCTTGATAAACTTCCCTTTAACTCATAAAAATAAATAGGATAAAATTTATTTGGTATTTGTTTTACAGACGGAAACATCCATCAGGTTGATTTAGAGCAATTTTAAAAAAAGTTTATAAAGATAAAATTGATAAAAAGTTTAACATCACGGATATTTATAAAAAATTCTGTTATCTATACGGCGAATTACAGAGGCCTGTGACACATATACAAAAAAAGAAGATTTAAGAAAAGAACTAGCCGATATAGCTATTTATTGGGACTTTCAGAAACCCTTGGCATTGACTTTGAAAATGAAATATAAAGAAAATAGATAGAAGCGAACACAGACAACATATTCAAAAGGACGGCGTTTCTATAAAAATCAGTGAATGACAGAGAATAAGTTGCACCGTCTCTAATTTCTGGCTAAAGTTTTTCTTACCTTAATAGATAGCATCAATATATTCAAAGATTTTTCATCTATTCTTAATTTGATTATTTTTCCACAATACTATAAAATTAAACCAGATACTTAAATATCCTTCTCTAGGAATGTTTTATATGGCCTATAAAACACAAAAAATTGAATCGAGGTGTAAAATGGCAATACTTATTACAGGAGGCGCCGGCTATATAGGAAGCCATACAGCAGTCATGCTTTTGGAAAAAGGATTTGACATCGTAATCTGCGATAATTTTTCAAATTCAAGTAACGACGTCATAGAGAAAATTAAAAAGATTACCGGCAAGGATTTTAATTTTTATAATATCGACCTTCGCAGCAAATCAGATATAGATCATCTTTTTCAAACAGAAAAAATCGACTCAGTAATTCATTTTGCTGCCTTAAAGGCCGTAGGCCAATCTGTGCAGAAGCCTTTATATTACTATGAAAACAATCTATGCTCCACTATAAATCTCCTTCATATAATGGACAATCATCATGTCAAAAACCTTATATTCAGCTCTTCTGCAACTGTTTACGGCGACAAGGCAACGCCTCCCTATAAAGAGGACAGTGAAACCTCCGCCACAAATCCTTATGGCCAGTCGAAAATAATGATTGAGCGAATGCTTGAAGACCTTCATCATTCCGATGATAGCTGGAATATTATTTCTCTAAGATATTTTAATCCTTTAGGCGCTCATTCTTCCGGCCTTATAGGAGAAAACCCTCAGGGAATACCCAATAATCTTCTTCCTTATATTGCTCAGGTGGCTTCCGGTAAGCTGCCGGAACTTAAAGTCTTCGGAAATGATTACGATACACCCGACGGAACCGGCATAAGAGACTACATTCACGTATGCGACCTTGCAGAAGGCCATATTAAGGCCCTTATGAAGCTAAAAGGAAGCCCCGGCTATGATGTATATAATCTAGGCACGGGAAAAGGTGCAAGCGTTTTGGAGCTTATCTCTGCCTTTGAAAACGCCAATGGAATAAAAATACCCTATACAATAACCGAAAGACGTCCGGGCGACACGCCATTATCCATTGCAGATGTGGAAAAAGCTGAAAAAGAGCTTGATTTCAAAGCTACAAGAACATTACAAGATATGTGCCGCGATACATGGAACTTCCAGAAAAGTTTATAGGCTGTTTAATTGAATATTGAATTGAAAGAGGGCGATGCTAGCATCTCCCCCCTTTTTTGACTAAAACCGACTAATTATGATATATACTGCAATATTAGAATTTTCAAAAAATTATATCTTATTCCACTTCCTAATATGTTTGAGCAAAATAATAAGCGTGTTCATCTAGAAGATATTATTCCATACAAACCCACAGAAGTCCATTGTAGAAATCAATATGCAAGCACCCATATAGCCTTTGTAATTGGCTTAAGACAATTAATACCACCTACACCATAATGCATGAAACATATAAAATTTCAATTTTTAAATTGGATATTAGATTTTAAGGGGGCGATGCTAGCATCGCCTCCTTAATACAATTGCTTTTTGAAATATAAAATTTCAAAGAATTTATAATTTATAGTAATTTCTTATAAAGAAGAAACAAATGCCTATTTCGATAGCCTTAAAGCACAGTTTCCCTTTGAGAAACAGTACATTTTCAAAGCAACGTAAATTATAGTTTTCTTCCTATTTTATTTTAAATCTACTATATTAATTTACCCTTAACCAGAATTTTTCCAACAAAAAACCGGTCCATAGGACCGGTTTTTATTATAAGCCTAAGGCTTAATTATTTTGCTTCAGCTGCATTGTAAGTAGCTGTTGATGTAGCTGCATCCCAACCAACTGTTACGTTGAAAGCTTCGCCTAATGCACGGAAAGGTATGAAAGCTCTTTCGCTTGTGATTTCAGCTGCTACTGGTAATCCATCTGGGCTTACCATAGGAACGCTTACACCGTTTACAAGGTAGTTAGTGTTTCCAATCTGGAACTGAACGATACGAGTACCAGCGTCTACAGTAACTGTCTTGTTAGCATCATCCCATTTAACTGTTTCATCTGCAAGGCCGAGAGCGTTAGCTACGAATCTTACAGGAACCATAGTTGAGTTGCTTGCTGTTGAAACATAAGCTGCAACAGGCATTGTGAAATCTTGATCGTTGATCTTGATTACAGGGTTGCCGATTGTAACTTTAACAGTGTTCTTGAATTCAGAACTTGCATCGTTAGCTACAGTTACAACGTTGATGTACTTAGCGGAAACGCCAGGTACTGTAAATAAGTCGTTCTGGTTTACAAACTTAGTTTCGTCATTTTCAGCAAGCTGATAGTAGTTCTGAGCGATTGCATTGCCCCATACTACTAAATCAATACCTCTGTCCTCAGAAGCGGAAAGGTTGGAGTAAGGAACGTTTCTGCTTACCTTAACCTGAACGTTTGAGAAGGAAATTGTTGAAGCTTCGTCAGATTCTCTGTCGATTTCAAATGTAATCTGGCCTTCTGTCTTAGTGTTAGCGTTAGGTCTTGTAGAAAGAACGCTTGATGTTGTAACGTTAGAAATCTTAAGATCTCCTTCAGTTACTTTAGCTGTGAAGCCTTTAGCGATTTCCATATCGATAGAGATACCGTCTGTGATAGATACTCTAACTTCTTTGCCTTTAAGAAGGTTGCCAGCTGCTGTCTCAGTGATGGAGAAGTCGCTAACTGTAAAGTACTGATAGCCTACCTGAACTTCAGATACTTTATCAACTTTAACTTCAACAGGCTTAATAGCCTTAGCTATTGTTACTTTTGGATAATCTTCATTTGTTGATTTTTCTACTGCAGAACCGCTAAGTGTAAGGTCGATGTCGCCTTCAAAATTAACAGCCATACCTAACCATAAGTCTAACTCAAAGCTAGCCTTTTTATCTTTTTCAATCTTAAGGTTTGTGATGATAAGTTCGTTATCGTCTACAGTTACTCTGTTTACTTTCTTCTGAGTGTTGTAGTAGATAGCGTCTTTGTCTCCAGTTGTACCTTCCTGAAGTGCTGTTTTGGAATCATCAATAAGGTTTGTAATCTTATCGAATTTAGCCTTAAGGATTGTTACGTCCTCTGGAAGAGTTAATTTAGTAGTTCTTTCTGCCCACCAAGCAGCAGGTATTTTTTCAGAAACTTTTACTCTTGCAGCTTTGTGGTATTCATCGTCAAGATTGTCGTCCATACCGGCAAAAGCTTTCTTATTATCAGCATATTTTACATTGCCTTCTAAACGGCCGGAAACTAAAGTAGGGATAGCATCTTTAGTTCTCTTAAGCTCGATTGTGTAATCAGAAGCTGTAGCTACCTTGAAGGATTCTTCTGTGTAGATTGTTGAAGAACCATAGTTGTCGATCGTTAAGTTCACATCGCCTGTTTTGATGGTTTCTTCATCTTCAGCTACTAATACAACACCTTCTATATAAAGAGCACCTTTTACGTCTGTAGATTGATTGATACCCTTAATATTGAATAATAATGTAGAGTGGTCTATTTTATCTCTTCTATCGTCATAATCTACGGTAGAGGCACTTATGTTTCCTGAAAGACCAGGCTCAATACCAATCTTAATCTTGCTTACGCTTGTGAATTCATAGCCCTTAGGAGCTTTTAAGTAGAAAGAGCCATCTTTGATAGAAGCAAGCTTCTTCTCTTCGATGATGATTCTCTTAAGCTCGAACTGGCTTCTTGCTGTTACAGTATCTTTAACATAAGCTTTTGTTTTTCCGTCTGCTTTTGAAGCAAATACATGTGATGTTTCGGAAATTGTAGTGTTACCTGCATCAGATACACGGATTCTGTACTCATCTTTGTCGCCAACTAATTCAACAACGATAGGAATATAGATTGAAGCACCTGCGCCAGCATTTGCAGATATTCTTACAGTAGCTGTTGTAAGTCCGCTGCCGATTGATAAAGTATAAGGAACTTCTCCTGCAGCAGTTCTTGTATAAACTTTACTGTTTTCGTCATAGCTACCAACAGTTGGATCGTATGCCTTTATCTCATCTTTTGTGCTGTCTGTTGTGCTAACTACTACTTCTATAAGAGAGTCAACGCTATCAACTGCAACAGAGTCATCTGAAAAGTCACTTTTTCCACTATTGTAAGTAACAACAACATCGCTAACTTTGCTGTCAAGAGCCCTAAGTTCTCTAAGTAAAGATGCTTTCCATGCTTTAAGGTCCGCTACTGTACTTCCTGATGCAGAAGGCACTGTCTCCTGAACTACATAACGGAACTCATTCTCTATTGCACTTACAGTAGCTTCTCTAGTAGGAAGAGCTTTATACTCTACTTCTACTGTAACATCAGCAGGATCAACAGATGCGCCACTGGTTGTTATTGTAGTTACATCATCATCATTCCAGAAAACTTTAACAACTACATTTGTTCCTTTAGAACCAACTGCAGTATTTATAGCAGTAGTTACAGAAGTTAAATAACCTGCAAGATCAGTGTCTACAGTACCCGCAAACGCTGCAACAGTTGAAGAATGTGCAGTATTAAATGACGCAAGGCTATCATAAGTCTTTACATCACTAACAACTACCATTACTGAGTCAATAGATTTAAAAGAAGCAGTACCACTACCTGGAGTAGCAGCATTTATAGTTACTTTAGTATCATCAGTAAGAGTATACTTAATAACTACATCCTCAACTTCAACAGGATAATTATCATCAGCTGTTTGAAGTTCAGTCAGTAAATTGGTTCTGTAAGTTCTAATATTGGATTCGTCAACACTTACTGAAGGAACGACTGCAAACGGAACAACTGTATCAAGGTCACCTACTGCCATACCTTTGTCCGCTAAAAAATTATTAAGCCTAGATCTTGTTGTTTCGGTGTTTGTTCCATCAAGTGTAAGCTTTCCACCGAAATTAAATTCAGCATTTTCAAGAGATAATTTAAATGTATCTCCCGCCTTAACGCTTTCTTTAAGATAGATTTTGAAATGACCGATTCTGCTCCAGTCAGTTCCAGATGCTGGAAGTCCAGAACGCTCTTCAATAAGAAGAACTTCATCTCCCGCTTTAACTGCCTGTCTGGTAACACTGTTCTCAGAAGCAGCCATGGCGGTCATTGGGAATGCTGTTACGGCCATAACAGCAGCCAATAAAAGAGCTAATTTTCTCTTCATCCTTTATTTCCTCCTTAATTTTATTGGGATTTTACCTGTACTTATGAGTGAACAAAGTCTTTTCACAAGTAAAAAGGCCTTAGCCCCATTTCACAGGTAATTATATCACTCCAAATTTTAACAATCAACAAAAAATTCAATATGTAACGATATTGTAATTAAACATAATTGCAATGCATTTTTTAAATGGCCCTGTGAATGTTACCCTCAGAGAGTGCCCTATTCATCAAGTCTTTTAAAAAAGCATCACAAGATGTTTAAGATTTTTTGCTAATCTTATCCATCGGAGTTTAATTAAATATATCATGGCTTAAATTCTATTTCAAGAGGATTTGCTGATTTGTAATCATTGTAATGAAATTGTAGTATTTATTAATTGTAGTATTTATTAAATAAAGAAATTACCTTGAATTATTTTTTTTATGCTTTATTATATATATAAGAAAGAGAGGATGCGTCAACATCCGCTCCGGTAGCACAACCGCTTTAAAGGCGGTCAGGCTCGCAGTATTGATACATAAATAACCGCTTACCTTGTGATGGGGCGGTTATTTTATTCTAAAATTTAGAATATGTATGACTAAAACAGCGAAAGCAATCGTTTCGTATGTAGTCATGGCCGTCACCTCCCTTTTAAGGAGAGTCAAGCCTGAACCGCCCATATGCACTTGTGCTTACAGGCATTATAACATTCGCATAATAAATTTTTAATTATTTCCATGTCAACCTATACTTTATTAAAATAGAAATTCATTTCTTCTACATAAAAACAAAAGAGGTCTTTTTGGCTTTTTCCAAGCGCAAAAAAACTCCGGCGGTTTCCCGCCGGAGCATTTTTTATATTACATTTACTGAGGAATCGGTGCGTTATAGGTTGCTGTGCTTGTTGCAGCGTCCCATGCTACCGTTATATTAAAGGCGTCTCCAAGAGCTCTGAAAGGAACAAAGGAACGCTCGTTGGTTATTTCAGCAGCTACCGGCAAGCCGTCAGGGCTTGTCATCGGAATGCTTACGCCGTTAGCAAGATAATTTGTATTGCCTATCTGGAACTGTACGATACGTGTACCTGCGTCTACGGTTACTGTCTTAGACGCGTCGTCCCATTTAACCTTTTCATCTGCAAGACCTAAAGCGTTAGAGATAAATCTTACAGGTACCATAGTTGAGTTGCTTCTTGTTGAAACGTATGCGGATACAGGCATCGTGTACTGATCCTGGCCGATAAGGATAACCGGATTACCGATCGTTACCTTAACTACATTTGAGAACTGGTTATTTTCACCTGTTGCAGCTGTAGTTACGTTAATATATTTTTCTCTGATGCCAGGTACTGTAAAGAAGTCTCTGGTATTGATGCTTGTGTCTGCCGGAAGACCCTTCTTAATATCTCCTATGAGGCCTTCATAGTTTCCGGCTATAGCAGGTCCCCAAACTACAAGATTGATACCTCTGTCATTTTCATTGGAAAGGTTTGAATAAGGAACACTTCTGTCTACCTTAACCTGAACGTTTGAGAATCTGATTGTAGAGGCTTGAGTAGAGGCTCTGTCTATATCGAATTTAACCTGTCCTTCGATAGTTTCTCCTGTATAGCCAAGGGCTGATTGTGTTAAGATATTTGAAATCCTAAGGTTTCCTTCAACTACCTGAGCGGTGAAGCCCTTAGCAATACTCATATCAAACGATATTTCATCAGTTACTGAAATATATACTGCTTTGCCTTGCTCAAGATTTCCTGCCTTGGTTTCTGTAATATCAAAATCACCTACGGAAAGATACTGATAACCTACTTTAACATCAGATACCTTAGTGGTTACGGTTACTGGCTTGATAGCCCTTGCGATAGTTACGGAGCTTCCGCCTTCAGCGCCTGTTACTGCAGAGCCTGTAAGGGTAAGGTCGATATCGCCTTCAAAGTCTACTCTGATATTGAGCCATAATGTTAAGTCGAATCTTGCTCTCTTAGAAGCGTCTTTTACGCTAAGTCTCGAAATTGTAAGCCTGTTGTCTTTTAATGTTACAACACTGTTCTGTCTTGAACCTGTGTTGTAGAAGTCATTATCATTGCTTGTGCCTACTGTTGTAAGGGATGTTCTTGATGCATCGGAAAGGTTTTCTACGTTTGTAAACCTAGCCTTAAGGATTTTAACACCTTCAGGAAGAGTAAACTCTGTAGTTCTTTCAGACCACCATGCATTCGGAATTCTTTCTTCTACCCTAACGGTTGCTGCTCTATGGTCATCATCGGATACAGTTCCGTCGGAAGAATATACGCCATTTTGAATTAAGGTGTATCTTTCAAGACGGCCTGATATAAGCTCAGGAATCGTATCTCTTACTCTTGTCAAGGATACGGTATAATCCGCAACCCTGCCTACTAAAAAGCTTTCATCAGTGATACTATCGTTTCCTGTATCTCTGATAGCAATATAAAGTTCTTGATCGCTTATTACGTCGTCAACTTCTTCAGATACCAGCATAAGGCCTTTTATATATAAGGCACCTCTGATATTTGTCGAAGGTCTTACGCCTGGAAGGGTAACTTCCACTATATTTCTATCCTGTCTTGTGTTTCTGTTTCTGTAGTTAATGGTATAATCAGGAGTATCTCCCGTGCTTGTACCAAGTCCACTTTGTCCGCTTGCCCATCTAAGGCCGGATTCTGTGAAAACCTGTGCATTATTGATATTATCAAAATAATATCCCGAAGGTGCTACAAGTTCAAAAGATGCACCTTGCTTAATAGAACCGATTCTAAGTTCGTTTATTACAATCTCTTTCAAGTCGAAATCTGTTCTTGCGGTTACTGTACCTGTTGCAGTTGTTCTGGTACGTCCTTCGCTGCCTTGAGCAAGAAGGAATCTGTTGGTTGATATAGAAGTTGCAGAGTCTGTTATGGATACTGTTACCTCTGTATCGTCTCCGCCTGTTCTAACTACAAGAGGAATAACGAGTCTCTTTTTTGCGCCGTCTGTTGCGCTGGCTCCTGTATTACCGAGAATGCTTACTGTAGCCACTGAGGAATCAATAGGGCTTACGCGAAGCATATACTGAACCTGATTCGGCGCAAGTCTTAAATAGTTGTTATTGAAGTAAACACCATCACTGGGGTTAAAAGTGGTTTTAAGCTTCGCTCCAGTTGAATCTGTAGGATAACCTGTTCCCGTATAGTCTGTTGTAACTACTTCTGATTTCGCAGTGTATGCGCCGCCTGATTCTGTTATATAATCAGGGTAGCTGGTTTTAAGGCTTTCCGCTATGGTTGACGTTATACCTGCTGTTTCACTGGCCTGTATGGGAAGACTCACGGAGTTTGACTCCTCTGCCCTAAAGAACCAGCTTGCATTTTCAAGTTGTACTTTAAATATTCCGGTACCGGTTATACCGTTTTCTAACGTATTGTTAAGCTCAATCACAAGGTTTGAACCATCTATCCAATATTCTACCTTGTCGTCGTTTCCTGTTACAGATCCTCCCGATACACCCGGCCATCCCTGCTCATAAAAGAGCGTATAATTGGGAACATTTAAGCCGGATTTGGAAAGGTAATTGTCGGAAATCGCCGCGAAGGCTGCCTGGGGCAATGCCGCGATGGACATAACAGCCGCCAGGAAAAGAGCAAACTTTCTTTTCATCATGTCTTTCCTCCTTAATGTTTTACGGGCATTTAAAAAATAAAAACTATCTATGCCCTTCTTGTGCCGACACAATTCCTATTATTTAATTAATTTTTAGACATGCGGTACTTGATTTTATCTTTTTTCCGGCAAAATAAAAATTTATATGCCTAAACTAATTCACTTTTCAGTTTCTGAAATTTCCGGCTAGCCGTAAACTTCCAGCTTTCTTCTGGCTAATTTAGCATAAGATAAAATAAGCACAAGAGATTATGATGATAGCTTTACATGATTTGGATTATTCATTATGGCTTTAAAGCTCATATTTTTTCCAATACTTACTGAAAAAGCCATGACTTATTAAGCGGCAGGAGCTTATAAAAAGTCAAACAAATAATCAAAATCAAGGTTAGCTGTCGATTATTATTATCCGCCGACTTCACTTTTTTATACCAAATTAGAAGTTGAGAAATATATACAGGGCTGGCATTTTTTTCATGAAAATAAAAACACTAGGAAATAAACCTAAAATCAGGTTTCTATGAGATGAATATAAAAAACTTATTTTAAACAAAGCCTTGTTATATAGATTTGAAATTTTATAGAAGGAAAGATTAAAATAAAAGCAAAAATAAAAAGTGTTCCTTTAAATAATCTAAATAAGACGTTTTTATTAATTATGTTTTGTTTTATATAAAAAATCAAACAACGTAGAAAAGCGCACTGCTCTGTGCTATGCTTAATATGGAAATAAGTTCTTATAATTTCATAAATAGTCTTTTGTTATTTCTTTATAAAAATATACCGTAACTAAAATTTATATAATTAGGAAGTTATATTATGGATATAAAATTACGAAACATGGCTTCAATCTATATTTCAAGAGATGATAAAATGCTGATGCTATACAGAATCGGTTCAAGCGTAGTTCCGCCTTCATGGTGCGGTATCGGCGGCCATTTTGAAGAATATGAATTAAACGATGCCAGAGCCTGCGTCCTTAGGGAATTAAAAGAAGAAATGAATATTTCAGAAGGCGAATTAGACGATTTGCAATTAAAATATGTCACATTACGGTTAAAGGATAATGAAATCAGGCAAAACTATTATTTCTTTGCGGATTTAAAGCCAAACTTAATTGTAAATCTTATATGCAATGAAGGAAAGCCGGAATGGATTCAATATAAGCATATTTTAGAGAAAGAAATGCCTTATACTGCAAAATATGTTTTACAGCACTATCTAAAAATAGGAAAATATTCCAACCATATATATGGTGGTATTGCAGCCCTGAAAAATGTGGTTTTCACAGAATTAATAGATTTTTAAATTTGCAAAGGCTGCCGGCAAAGCCGGCAGCCTAAGTTTAAAATTTTTATATTTATGCGTTTTTCTCATTTTTTTCAATTGCAGCCTTTATGAAGCTTTTGAAAAGCGGATGGGGCTTATTGGGTCTTGATTTGAATTCAGGATGGAACTGCACTCCCACATACCATGGGTGGGCTTCTCTGGGAAGCTCTACGATTTCCACAAGCTTCTTATCGGGAGAAAGGCCGGCTATTAAAAGGCCTGCATTTTCAATAGCTTCTCGATATTCATTGTTAAACTCATATCTGTGTCTGTGTCTTTCATTTATCTCATTTGCGCCGTAGGCTTCTTTTGAAACCGTATTGTCTTTAAGAACACAAGGATAAGAGCCTAACCTCATAGTGCCGCCCTTATCGTCGATGTTCTTTTGATCCGGCATAATATCTATTACAGGGTAAGAAGTCTCAGAATCTATTTCGCTGGTATGAGCCTTATCATAGGAAAGAACATTTCTTGCATATTCTATAACGGCGCACTGCATGCCAAGGCATATGCCGAAATAAGGTATTTTATTTTCTCTTGCGTATTTAGCTGCGGAAATCTTTCCTTCTACGCCTCTGTCGCCGAAGCCTCCCGGAACTAATATGCCGTCTGCATCCTTTAAATACTTATCTGCATCTTCTGTATCCATGGCTTCCGCATCTATCCAGTCTATATCAATATCCACGTCGTTATAGATACCGGCATGATTCAAGCTTTCCACTATGGAAAGATAAGCATCATGAAGCTTTACGTATTTTCCCACAAGGGCTATTTTAACCTTTTTAGAAATATTCCGCTGTTTTTCAACGATTTCCTGCCATTGACTAAGGTCCGGTTCGGGGCAGCCAAGCTGAAGTTTTTCAAGCACGATATGAGCAAGTCTTTCCTGTTCAAGAAGAAGCGGCACTGCATATAAGGAAGGAACATCTGTATTTTGTATAATAGAGCCTTTTTCAACATTACAGAAAAGAGCCAGCTTGTCTTTCATGTCATCGCTCATTTCATATTCTGTACGGCATACGATGATATCAGGCTGTATGCCTATGCTTAAAAGCTCCTTTACAGAATGCTGTGTAGGCTTTGTCTTCATTTCTCCTGAAGATTCGAGATAAGGGATTAATGTAACATGGATAAAAATAGCGTTTCTTCTGCCTACTTCCTTTGCATACTGCCTTATGGCCTCTAAAAAAGGAAGGCTTTCAATGTCTCCCACGGTTCCGCCTATTTCAGTAATCACAATGTCAGATTCCGTAACCTTGGCGGTAGTTTCTATTCTTTCTTTAATGGCGTTTGTAATATGGGGAATCACCTGAACAGTAGCCCCAAGATAGTCGCCTCTTCTTTCCTTATGAAGAACCGACCAGTAGATTTTACCTGTAGTAACGGAATTGTTAATCGTAAGATTTTCATCTATGAATCTTTCATAATGGCCCAAATCCAAATCTGTTTCAGCGCCGTCGTCTGTTACAAAAACCTCTCCGTGCTGATAAGGGCTCATGGTTCCCGGATCAATGTTTATATAGGGATCGAATTTTTCTATGGTAACCTTGTACCCTCTGGCTTTCAAAAGCCTTCCCAATGAAGCTGCTGTAATTCCCTTTCCAAGCCCGGACACTACTCCGCCTGTTACAAAAATATACTTTGTCTGCATTTTTTACACTCCTAATTTTTTGTGCTTCCGGCCTTGTTTTTTAAAACTTGAATTTCAAAAAATATGTAACCGGTAAATTCTCTATATCAAATTTAAAATCCTTGCGGGCTTACAAGGATTTTCAGAAAAAAAATTATTATATTTTTATTATGGAATTAAGTATATTATCTGTGCTTTTTATTGTCAATATAAAGCTTGGAATTATTTTAACTTTGGAACAAATTGCCTGTAATTGCCCAATTCCCTGAAAACCTGCCCTGAAAGGCCGTTTCGGCAGAAAGCCTGCTTCATTACGAATTTGTAACAATTTTGTTATTGATTTTTAACCTGTTTCGTGTAAAAATAGAACGAAAGAGATTCATAATTAATGTAGATATGCTATGAGCTCTTAATATTCATAATTATCTTAGGAGGGAATTAAATGAAAAGGTTTATGGCTTTAGTTACAGCTGCCGCTCTTATGGCAGGTTCTACAGCTATGGTTTTCGCTGATGAAACTGTTACAGCACCGGCAGAAACTACTGCTACTGAGGAAGTTGCCGCACCTACAGAAGAGGCTGCTGCAGAAGAAGTTAAAGAAGAAGTTGTTAAGGTAGAGCTTAAGCTCACAGAAAAATCCTTTACAAACTCAGATGGAGTTGTTTTAGGTAAAGTTCCTGTATTCACAGGAAATGACGATTTATCAAAGAAAGTAGCTCTTAAGGCTTCCGACGTATATGCTCAGGATATCGCTGATAACGTAATTCAGGCTGCTACAAAAGATATCGCTATTTTCGGCTATCAGGTAACTGAGCTTGACACAGTTGCTAAAGTTGAATTAACAAAGAATATCACAACTACTTTAAAGGGTAGCGATAACCTTACAGTATATGCTACATACTATATTGACAAGGCTACTAACAAAGAAATCACAGAAGCTGAATATACTGCACTTGTTCCTGCTGTAGAAGAAGTTCCTGCTGAGACAGAGACTCCTGCTGAAACAGAAACTCCTGCTGAAACTCCTGAGACTCCTGCTGTTGAGCTTCCTGCTACTCTTGCTTTAAGAGCAAACGCTGAAGCTTTAGGCTATGTAGTAGACTGGAATGAAGGAGTAGTAACAATCACTAAAGGTGAAAACGTTGCTATTCTTACACAGGGCGTTAACGAGTATACAAACTTCGCAGGCGAAGTTGTTGTATTAGCATCTGCTCCTGAAAACGTAGAAGGTACTTTAATGGTTCCTACTGCTTTCTTTACAGAAATCTTAGGCGCTACAGTAACAGTTGACGCTGAAGGTGTTGTAGCTGTTGCTGCTGCTACTGAAGAAGCTCCTGCAGAAGAAGAAGCTGCTGCAGAGGCTACTACTGAAGAAGCTGCTCCTGTTGAAGAAGCTGCTGATGAAGCTCCAGTAGAAGAAACAGCTGAAACTCCTGCTGCTTAATTCAGAAAATTTAATTCATAACTTAAGCCCGATACAATTGTATCGGGCTTTTTGTATTAAAAATAGTATATCAGTTAAACAAAAGCAAAGCGGCCGCAACATCTTATCCCCATAGCTTAAAAAACACGGATTTCCACAGGAAACAGTATATTTTTGAACTATTTCGAATATAAGTCTTTTGCGGCTGCTTTGCTTGTTTTACCATGATGGTAAATTTGCTTTTTTCCAAAGTGAATATTGGGATTAAGGCGGTTATTTAAAATTGATTTTTATTCTTTAATCTTAATCAGTTTCCTTCAGTTTATAAGCAAAGAAACTTAATTTTTTAAGTTTCTTTACTATATTAAAAATAAGGAAAAAGTAAATTCACAGCACTGCTGTTTCATATTTATTGGGGTATAGTAAATTTAAAGTTAAACAGCAGCAAAGCCATATATTCACACAGGCTTTTGCTGCTTCTTTATATGAAATTTACTTTATATTTAATTTAAAAAGACCTGCGGGCTTCGTATTTATATCCTTTTTATTTCCTTATTATAAAATGGCTTAAAAATACATTTTTTCCGAAGAAAATACGTATCTTTAAGCCATTTATAAATGATTTTCTTTCTTTTAGCAGTTACTGTAAAATATTTCTTGCTGCCATAACAAGCTCTAAATCATATTCCCTTATTTGATCATAAAGCATTTGATTCATGGCGAATTTTGTTATACTGTCAAGTTTCATATCCTGTGCAAGACCGTTCTTGGATTTAAAGCTATGAATGCTTGCCTTTGTAACTTCATCGAGAACGCCGTCCTTTGTGCCTGTTTTATATCCGCAGAAGCTTAAAAGGGCTTTTATTTCTATTATATCCGATGAGGCTGTATAGTCTCTTACATAGAGGGCTTCAGGATATTCCACAGGGATATTGGGCGTAACCCCCTGCATATTCAGTTCTCTGCCAAGCCTCGTATAATATTTTTCCGTGGTTATTTTAAAATAGCCTACTTCCGGTATCTCATAAACACTTTGGCCTACGCCTTTTCCGTAGGTTTGCCGGCCTATTATCAAAGAACCGCTGTCCTGTAATGCCGATGATATTATTTCTGCGGCAGAAGCCGTATTTTCGTCAACTAAAACCATAATGTTTTTAAAGGGCTTATTTTTAAGAGTGGATTTTACCTCCGTTTTATTGCCTTTACTGTCTACCTTGGTTATTATATTGCCTTCGGGCACAAGAAGCCTGCATATTTCAATTCCTTCGTCAAAATAACCTCCCGTATTCCCTCTGAGGTCCAGTATTAAATTTGTTTTCCCTTCGGTTTTCAAAACCTTTAAAGCATCTGAAAGCTCTTGAGCTGCACCCTCTCCTATAACTTTTACCGCTAAATATCCTGTGTTTTTCAATATTTCCGGCCTATTTTTTGTTTCTTCCGGAGGAAGGATAGCAAGCAGATTCTTTTTTTCAACCATGGGATAGGATATATCTGTTTTTTTAAGCTCTTTTTTCATAGGCACGCCGCTTCTAAGGATTTCAACCGATGCCGTACCGTCCGCTCTTTGATTTAAAATTTCAAGGATATAATAAGAATCATAGCCTGAAACTAAAACACCGTTTACTTTCACAATCTGGTCCTTTTCCTGCAGGCCTTCTTCTTCGGCTGTACTTCCTTTTAATACCTCTTTGATGTATACGTTTCCTTTGCTGTCTTCGTCAATTGCGATGCCGAACAGATAGCCTTCCGTTTCCATAGATGAAAGAAAGGATTGAAGCTCACCTTCCGTAAAAAATTGGGAGTATCCATCGAGGGAATCCGCTATGCCGTGGAGCGCCGAATAAAAAATCTCATCTTCATTCGGCTTTTCTCCTACGTACGCATCGTCTATTATTTCCATTATTTCTCCCAGCGCCCAGTAATTTTCCAATGCATATGCATTTTTAACCGGGGTTAATGTTAATGCCGCTGCCATTAATGCCGCCGTGATTTTTCTTTTTAGCATATTATCCTAATCCTCCCAAATAAACTTTAGCGCTCTTTTATCAATGAAATTTGGACTCCTTTGCAATCTAAACCGTCACTTACTAAGTTCACAGGATATAATATGAATAAAGTCAAGCCTTGCTTGATTTTATTCACGAATACATTTTCTTTCAGAAAATGTATGAGCAAAAACTACGGTTATGATATAATAAATTTAAAGTTAAGCAGTACTAAAACCGTATATTCAAAGCTTTTATTGCTTCTTTTTAAAAATTTACTATCTGTTTGAACCGCATCTGCCCTGTTCTATAAGTTTATGACTTTTCATTATGAATAAAAGCTTACAGCAGGGCAAGAATACGCTTCTGCCCCGCTGCATAGATGTTGATAAAATTTGGATTGCTTTGCAACCAAGGCCATCACTCATTAAATTCACAGGAGACATTTGAATCATATCTGCCTGTTCTGTAAGTACATGGCTTTTCATCATAATTAAAGCTTCGCTTTCTCTTCAGATTTATTCTTTCCTAATTTGCGTAATTTATAATATGTTCTGTATAATCTGTAACTAAATCTTGACGCATGTAGTTAATCAGGCGATTTATAAAGGCTGCGCCTTCGGCCTTTGTTATTTTTTCCTCCGGCCTGAAATTACCGTCCTCATCTCCTGAAATGATTCCCAGCCGTTCAGCTGCATATATTTCCTTTTTTGCCCATGAAGCTATTTTTCTATCATCAGTAAATACTGTTGCAGGCGTTGGGTCAAGGCCCAGATTCTCAAGGCCTAATGCACGAACCAGAATTACAATGGCCTCCTGTCTTTGGATAGGGGAATCTATGTAGAAATTTCCGCTGTCTCTGCCCATGGCGAGACCGGAATTAAAGGCCGCCATGATATAGGGATATTCTGCTCTTTCAGGAAGAACATCGGGAAATACGATTTTAACAACATCATTTTTCTTTGACTTTTTCGTCGCTTTCACTTCTTCTATGGGAAGCTTTACAGCCTTTGCAAGAGCCATTACAAACTGCCCTCTGGTCATAGCCTGTTCCGGCTTAAAATATACGGGGTTTCCTGTAAGCACCTGCATGCTGAAAAGCTTATTAATATCTGCTTCTGCAAAATGGCCTTTTAAAAATGAAGTGTCCGGCGCTATCAGCTGTTCAAAGCTGTTATAGGAAGGAATATTAATAGAGCCGTTATCCTGCAAATCATAAAATTGCACAGGCTTCGCGTATATATTATAGCTTAAGGCGCTTTGGTTTTGTATTACTTCCCTGTAATTGCCTTTAAAGCTTATGGCTGTAGGCTCATTTTCGGAATATTGGAGAACTTTATTTACGGAAACGCTTGGGCGAAGCTGATACTGCATCTGCCAGTCATTGCCGTAAACCCAGGTATCGATGCGGTGGGTTTCCGTATTGGACCATGCGCTTTGATATCCGTAAATTGAACCTGTGGACTGAACCGTGGTCCTTTGGGCATCGGCATTATCCTCGCTGTCTGCGGCGTATACTGCCGTCATGGAAATATTCCCCTTGTAATAGACAACGCCCGGCGTATGGTCTTCAATGATGCTTACGTTAAAATGGGACTGATCCTGCTGAAGAGAAAGCTCATCATCGGCGGAGGCTATGGTTTCTGTCCAGCTTTTCACCTCATAATCCTTGATTACTTGGCTGCCCTCTCTTCGCCAATTCACAGTAAATACAATATTTCTGTTAATTCGGGCGGCATCTTCATCGGTTCTTACGGGAACCACGGTAAAGGTTACCGTATAGGTTCCTGAATTTTCCTCTTGGGTTACGGCGCCACTTTCCTTTTTCGTAAGCCTTCCTTCAAACTCCTGAGGTCTTCCGCTCAAAAGAATAAGCTCTTTATAAATGAAACTGTCACTGGAAGTTTTTTTGCTGTTTTTATTTTGAAGCAAAATTTCCGTGGTCTTAGGAAGCTTTCTGCCTTGACTTACCCCGCCGAAAAAACCCATATCTCCAATGTCAGCATAAGCCATTGTGGAAAGGAAAAAAGTTAATATGCCGGAAAGAATCATCGTTTTAATTAGTTTTCTCATGTTTTCCTCCCCTTTAATTTTCTACAAGTACGATATAGCCGTTGATATTGCTTTCAGGAATCACCTTCGCAGGAAGCTCGTCTGTCATGACCTTAAGCAAATCGCCTTTTTCAAGGCTGGACACGCTTATAAGGCTGTTATTTTTTCCGATAATGGCATTATTTCCATTGATGCTTATTTCAAGGATACTGTTTACATTGCTTACGGTGTTCCATTTGCCTGTAGCCCTGTCGTAGTATTTTGCGTCTTTAATCGATACGGTATCGCCTGAAATATTATAAATAGTACCTGTTACCATTTCTCTTGCATAAGGGGCCTCGATGATTCTAAGCGCCTTGCTTCCGTCGTATACTACGTTAAAGGCCTTGTCCTTTACGCTTTCAGAAGTATAATCTATAAAGTTATCGGAGGATACAATGCCGTCGGAATTAAAGAAAATAGTATTATAATCTATGGTGAATTCCCTCTGAACAGGCGTATATACCCAGCTGTTTCCTGAAAGGACGCTCATGGACTGGGCTTTAAAGCTCTTGCCCTCATCAACGCTTAATACCCTTGCCCTTGCAATCATAATGCCTGAGGTATCCGGCGCATCTGTAATATCCACTACCGCCGCCGTAAGACCGCCGTTTAGAGAAGCCTTTACATAGTCGGAAGCTAAAATGCCGTTTCCGTCTACAAGCCTTCCGTGTCTTCTTACGATGGTACCTGAATCTGTTGCAATATTGCTCTTTGATATGGTGGTAAAGCTTCCGTTTCCGTCGGAAGCAAGAACCGTTTCAGGGTCAAGAAGCTCATCTCTTCCGTTTCTGAATGTAATTTTTTTAACTCTTTCACCGGAAGCGCTGTTTTCAAGAGCGATATAAACCTCTCCATCGGAGCGCTTTAAATATCTTTGAGCATAATCAAGGGATATGCGTTCCCCTTGATAATAATATTCGATGTCCTTATTGTTTATGGAAAACTGCTGTAGGGTCTGATAATTGCCCCAGCCTGTTTTCGTCAAAGTCTGAGCGTTTTGAACAATGAGCTTATTCTGAACAGGCTCTATGCCTGCAAGCTGACCTTTTATAATATTTGAAATAAAATGCTCGTCGCCTTCTATATTGATTTCCTTTACGGATTCCATGATATAGCCCGGCTCTATAATAGCCTGATTTACAAGGAACTTGACCCAGTCCCCTATTTTTATATTGCCCATGTCCACAGGCTTTCCTTCTTTTGAGGCAAATACCCCCGTCGCCACGTCATACCATCCGGTCTGCTTGTTTTCATATTCTATAAGGAAGCGGGAAATTCCCTCACCGTAGGTTATTTCCTTTATTTTTCCGTATTTAGCGATATAGCTTACGGAAGCGCTGATGTTTGAAATCAAATCCTTATCGTCTTTATCAAAACGCATAAACACGATGTCTCCGGCTTCTATGGCGGCAATATCCGTATCTCTCGGGTCATATTCAAAGCTTGGGAAAACCTCGTCAAGATAGCCGATTTCATCGTCCATATCGTAATACTGCTGTTTTTCGACTTTTATGCTGTCGGCATAGTAATTTTTGGTTACGATACTTCCGTTGTTATCCATAAAGGTTAAATAACCGAATTCTGCATTGTTTTCAATGACAATACCTCTCATTTCCTCTACAAGCACAGGTTCCCCTAAGAAATTTACGGATTCAATGACGTCATTTCTAAGGTTCAGCCTGATATTGCTTCCGATGGGAAGGCTTTTTACAGTGTTTTTAGCCTGATCTATGATAATATAGTTTTCTTCTTTATCATAAACCCCGTCCATCATTTTATATACAAAGGTTTTCTTCTTATTGTCCTGAATGGTGATGGTTCCGTTATTGGTATCGGCGGAATAAAGCTTTCCTTCTACGGACCTGTAGGCTGCGGGGCCTTCTGAAAGAACTTGTACATATAAAGCTTCCATTGCCTGTGTATTTACGAGATATTCTATGGTATCTCCTTCTGAAAGGGTGGAAAGGCCGCCTACAGTTCCGTTTTTATAAACAACGGTATCTAAAATCCCTGTTTCTCCTGCGGAATCTCTTTTCAGCTGATACTGAATAACATCTACGCCGCCGTCAGCGGTTCTGATATAATAATTTCTCCATATGGCGCCGGCCGCCGTATAGGTCTCCTGATTGTCTCTATATCCTGCAACGGTTCCCGTTTTCTTTTCTATACCGTATAAATTATTATAAATACTATCCATATTTCTTAAAACCTGGGCCATTTCTGCTCTTGTCAGGCCGGATTTCGGATTAAAGCGGCCTCTGTCGTCGCCTTTCATGATGCCGGCGGAGGCAACAGCATCTACGGAGGCGGCATATTCCGAGCCGATGGACTGCCAGTCGGAAAAATTATATATTTTCTGCTTTTCCCCGTTCAGCTCTACAGCGCCTTCGGCAATGCTGTTAAGGCCAAGGGCAAGCCAATGGGCAACCCTTTCTCTTGTGGCCGGGTCTTTTCTATCTTCTGTTTCAATATTTTCTCCCTCTGTGGGCTCAGATATAAAGGAAGTATATTCCTGATTTGTGATAATGCCCTTTTTTCTTGCAACGCTTAAATATCCTATAGACCATATATCTTTTAAATTTTCCGTCGTATTGATGCTGTTTTTAAGGTCATTGGCATCAATAAGGGCGTCATTTTCAAGACCTGCCATTCTGATGATAAACGCAAGGGCCTCTTCGTTTGTTACGGTTTGCGCCGGCATATACCGGTCATTGTAGCCCTTTACCATATTCAGGCTTCCGCTTCTTATTACTGCCTCTTTCGCCCAATGGGAAGAAGGCAAATCGGTGAAACTTAAATTAGCAATCAGCTGGTCGTTATTCTTTCTTGCAGAATATGTATGTTTAACAGGATCTGTAAAAATCCTTTCATCGGTTAAACCATAAGCGCTTTGAGGAAAGCTTATGATGAGGCATAAAGCCAAAGCTGCTAATTTTTTCATAATACCTCCTGAAAATATAATAACAATATGGATAATCTAATTCAGTAAATTTCTTATAAAGAAGTAACAAAATCCGATTCATTAAAGACTTAAAAACTGGATTTTCTCAGGAAACAGTGCATTTTAAGGTCTACATAAATATACGGTTTTGTTACTGTTTAATTTTAAATTTACTATAAATAAATATAAGATTCCAGTATCCCAATTTTAACATAAATACTGTCTTTATAATATATACTTAGACAAATATATCATAAAAACCTGATTTATGTGGCATACTTTCTTCTTATATTATGTCGAAGATTAAGGGTTTTTACTTGAGTTTTTTTTGTAATGCTAATGTAATTGTAATATAACTACAGTCCATGTAAAATATTAATATAGGAAAATACCTCTGACGGCCTAATCTTAAAGCATACTTATTGCCTTAACAGGCCCCTATACAGACGGAAAAGGAGGGACAAAATGAAAAAAACAAGCTTTATTATTACCTTAATTTTTCTGTTGATATTGAATTCCATCACCATCTGGGGAAGCCCTGCCTCAAACAGCGGCGTAGCCCCTTTATCAAGAAGCGCTTCTGCTCTTACAAAAACCGCCGTGAAGGTAAGCGGAACTTACCCTTATTTTGAAGGCAATTCTTTTAATGTCAATCAGAAGATACAGGCCATAATAACGGCAAATATAAAAGAAGAAGGAAAAAGCAGCACCCTTAATCCAAATTTAAGCGTAAGCTACCGTATAGAAGAAAGCGGAAATATTGTATCCGTTATTCTCACAAGCACTTCATCCTCCGGTTCATCAATGGAAAAAATCGACACCGTGGTTTTCGATAATTCCAAAGGCTCTAAGGAAATTATACGCATCACAGACGATGCTGCCTTAGGAAAAAACGGAATAAAAATAGCAAATAAAAAAATAAGCACAACCATCTCCAAAAACCCGGGCAAATACAATGTGGATTTTTCAGGCATCGGTGTAAACGCGGACTTTTATATAAAAGATAATTCCGTATATCTGGTATTTGACAAATATGAAATTTCCCCGGGGGTTTACGGCACTCAGGAAATAGCCGTAGACAAAAGCAAAATAAAGAATTTTAAAATTTTATCCTCAGAATACGTTTACGGCTCAAGCTATAATATACGAATGATACCCCTGCGTAAAATCTGCAAAGAAGGCTTTGATTACGACGTAAGATGGCATAACGCTACCCCTACCATGAAAAACCCAAAAATTCTTATTTTAAAGGATAATTTCATAGCTTCCTTAAGTATCGGTATCAATGAATACAGCAAAAACAACTTTACCCCTCAAATTCTTGAGGCCCCGCCGGAAATAAGAGCAGATGCCAATAATAACGGCATCACTTATGTGCCTATTTCCTTTGCAGAAACCATATTAGACCTTTTCTATTATGTAGACAGCGCAGGAAATCTTGTTTTTTCATCTTATGAAGAGTAGAAAAAAGTATTAGGGGAATTTAGAAAATCATATATAAGTGTTTTTAAATAAGCATTTCTATAGTTAAAAAACAAATATCATGGGTATCTTTTATTATAATCGAATTTCTAAGATTATAAATATAGTAAACTTAAAGTGAAACAGTAATAACACCGTATATTCGGGAGGATTCAAAAATACGTTTTAGAAGAAATAGAATAAATGACCTTTTGTGAAACTGCCTTTGTTCGATTTTATATATAAAATCCCTGTGTGCAGTATAAAGGCAATTTCGCCATGTTTCCGAAGAAAATCTGTGTTTTTATACGAAGCACTTAAAAAGGGATACAGGCATAAGCCTGTATCCCTTTTTAAGTGAGTGTTTTCTTATGGTTATCAAATTTATTTTTTATTTGGTAAAGATAAATCTCTAGTGAATCGGCTTTTGTTACTATCTTTACAAGATATTTACTATAAATTCAAATGAAGCCCATTGAGGAGGCAGGAAAACACCTTATTCAATGGCCAAAAGCCTTACATCTCCTACGCCTTTCATGGACCTGAGTTTTTCCAGAATATCATCAATAGGATTTTTTATATCGGAAATATCAAGGGATAAATTTACATGGGCATTGCCGTTAATGGGAATACTTTGATTAATGGTAAGAATATTCACATGCTCCGACGCCATATAATTAAGCATATTGGATAAGACTCCCTTTTCATGGTTCAGCATCATGGAAACCACGGCTTTTCTCCCCATAGAATTTTCCGACGGGGAAAAAACATAGTCCTTATACTTATAATAAGTGCTTCTGCTGATACCCACCTTTTTTACAGCCTCACTTACTCCCTTTACGCTGCCGTTATTGATTAATGTTCTTGCTTCTATCACTTGATCATAGGCCTCAGGAAGTATTTTTTTACTGACAATCAAATATTTTCTCTGCACAATCTCACCCCTTGAAATTTATTTTTATAAAACCTTAAGATTTTCAATATAATAAATTTATTAAAGATTCAAGTAAATTTGCTATAAGTATTTTAAAAATTATGGAACTTTGAAATAAAAGCAAATTTTACAGCAGCTTCATTAAATAGTCAAAAATCTAATATTTAATTATTTAGACAAATTGCTGTAAGATTGAATCAGTATGGCTGCACCTTCTAAAAATTCAAAGACCTTATCCCGTAACGGTGTTTTTCCCATACATACTTACCCTATAAGCCTTATGATTCCCTATACAGTGTCAAAAGTATCTTACAGTTGATTTATGATATAAATATTATCTTTTGGGTCTATTATGTCTAAGCTTTATTATACTATTTTTTATTTTGTTTGTAAAATAAGGATTTTCACAATATTTACAGAAAACGGCTTCTTTCACCTTATGAAACGCCCGGCAGAACTTCTTATATATAAAGCAAAGGCCGAGTATTTTAAAAAGTTTTATTTTAAATAAAACTCCTCAAACCCTTAAAAATTAATCTGCACTTTACCCTATCTTCATTGGCTTATTGCCACATATAATAATTACGTATGAAATATAGTCAATTTGCTTTTATACCGAAATGAATATTGGGATTAAGAGGAATATACTTATTAAAAGTTAAAATTGCTTTTTAATTTTTATTTTAATAAGCTTTTCTTAAATCTATAGTAAATAAATAAGAGAAAAGCAAATTGACAATGCCGCTATTTTATATGCATTTAAGCGATATACAGCTTTGCTATCGGTTATCTTTAAATTTACGATATTAAGCCCTTGATGAAAAATAGATTTTTCTTACTTCTTTAAGGTCACTATATCAACGAAAGCTTGGAGCTTGCAAACCTCCGGCCTGTGTTTAAAAAATAAAAAGCCGCAGAATTGGCGTGAACCTGCCTTAATTCCTCGGCTTTTTGTTTTCTTTTGTACTTCTATCTTAAACCTTTCGGCTCCAGCCTTTACTATTTTCTCTTGTGGTCACAAAATGCTTGTAGATACCGTTTTTCTCCATTAAATCTTCATGGCTTCCCTGTTCCGCAACGCTTCCGTCGGCAATAACCAAAATATTATCAGCATGACGAATGGTATTCAGGCGGTGGGCAATGACAAGCAGTGTTTTTCCCTTGCAAAGCTCACTAATGGCCTGCTGGATATAGCTTTCATTGTCCGCGTCTACGCTGGCGGTGGCTTCGTCCAAAATAACAATGGGCGCGTCTTTTAAAATACAGCGGGCAATGGAGATTCGCTGCTGCTCCCCGCCGGAAAGGCTGGCGCCGCCCTCACCTACTACAGTACCAAAGCCGTCGGGCAGCGCCATTATAAAATCATAGCACCTGGCCTTTTTTGCCGCTGCTACCACTTCCTCTTTGCTTGCTTCAGGTCTTCCCATGCTGATGTTATTGTAAATGGTATCCTGGAACAGATATACCCGCTGAAATACCATGCTGATGTGATTCATAAGCTCACTAAGAGGAATGTTTCGTATATCCTTGCCCCGCACAAGAATCCGGCCGGATTTTACGTCCCAAAATCTGGCCAAAAGACTTGCAATGGTTGATTTTCCTCCGCCGGAGGGGCCGACCAAAGCAAGCATGTTATTCTTTTTTAAATCAAAGGAAATCCCTTGAAGCACATCTTTTTCACCATAGGCAAAGCCTACATTTTCAAACTGCACCTCAAAGCCACCGCTCTGTTCAGGAATGGTGTCCGTTCCTTTATCGGGAAGCTCTTTCTCTGCAAACACTTCTTCAATGCGGTCCATACAGCTATTCATTACCGTAAGCCGTGCGCTTTGGCCGTATAAGGCTTTAAGAGGCCCGAACAAATCGAATACAAAGAGCATTACGCCCACTAAGTAAGTAACGTCCAGCATTTTCTCAAAATACAGGAATAGGGAAAGCCCAATTACAGCGACAACGCCAAAACCATAAACCAAGTTCAATCCCCGCTGCCATGGGGTATGGTTTTCCTCAAACTCCAGGCTGGTGCGGCAGGTCTCTTGGAAGCTGTCGGTAAGTATCTTTGACCTATCTCCCAGCAGATTATAGGTCTTAATGATACCGATGCCTTCGGTAAAGTCCAGGACAGATTCCGTCAGATTCTCTAGCTGCTCCTGCCTTACGGCGGAATCTTCAAGGGCCTCCTTTTTTAATCCTCTTGCTACCAGTAAAATCAGAAAAAGCACAATAAGGCCTAAAAAACCAATCCATGGGCTTATAAAAAAAAGAAACACCAGCATAATCCCTTGAGAGAAGATATAGCTCATCATATCTGCAAGCACATTCATGCAGTTTTCCTCAATAAATACCATATCGGTGGAAAGGACGGAGCTGATTTTTCCAATATTCCCTTCTGTAAAATAGCCCATAGGCATTTTACGAAGATGTGCCCCCAGCTCCATACGCTTATCGGCAAAAAGCAAAAAGCCTGCCGCCGACTGCAGCCGGTCTGAAATATTATGGAAAAGCATTTGCAGCAGTAAGCTGATAACTAATGCGATTCCTATATTAAGACAAAGCTCTGGTGTCGCTGTCCCTTGATAAAAGGCAGCAAGAACAAAAAAGCCAAAGCCGATAGGGGCATTTTTCAAAACTCCTTTTAAAAAAGAGAACACGAAAGCCAGAGCAATCCTGCCTTTGTATTTTCCCGAGGCATCAAAAATTCGTCTCATTAATGCTGTCATACGCTTTTTTCTCCTTTCGCTGTACTGACCTTCCACTGTACGCTTCCTTCGGCGGCTTGCCAAAGCTTTTGATATACCGGACAGCTTGCAAGCAGTTCTTCATGGGTTCCCGCAGCCTCCAGATTTCCTGCATTAAGCACACAAATCTGGTCGGCGTTTATAATTGAATGGAGGCGGTGGGCAATGACAATAACGGTTTTACCTCTAATGACCTCGGCAATGGCTTCATTCATCTTTTCTTCATTCTCCGGATCCATAAAGGCCGTGGCTTCGTCTAAAACTACAATAGGGGCGTTTTTCAATATAGCCCGGGCCAGAGAAATACGCTGACGTTCACCGCCGGAAAGCTGTTTGCCTCCGTCACCTGCCATGGTATAAATCCCCTTTTCCAGCCGGTTTAAGAATTCTTTGCATTGTGCCTTTTCAGCCGCTTCCAAAACCTCCTCATCTGTTGCGTCCGGCCTACCCAAGCGGATATTTTCCAATAAGCTCATGTTAAATAGAAACTGCTCCTGAGCCACATAAGAAATTTGGTCGTTGAGGGCTTCCAGGCTCATGTCCCGTATATCCTGTTCTCCAATTTTAACAGCGCCGTCAGTTACATCATAAAAATGAACTAACAGCTTGGCAAGGGTACTCTTTCCGCTTCCCGATTCTCCAACCAATGCAGTCAGGCTGCCTTCCGGGATTTCAAGGGTAACGCCGTGCAATACTTCTGCTTCCTTATAGGCAAAGCGGATATTCTCAAATTTTACCCCGTGATTTTTACCTGTAAAGGGGGCGGAAGACTGGGTCAGAGGCGGCTCGTTCATCATCTGTTCCAAACTGGAGATGGTATACTCAATGCGGGCCATGGTCGGCAGAAAGCTTAAGGCCCGAAGAAGAGGCGCGCTGATGCCAAAGGACATGCAAAGAGCAAGGGCAAGCTCCGGCAAGGTCGAATATCCTTTAAGAACAAAATAAGCCCCTACCGGAAGAACAAAGAGAGCAACGCAGGGTACAAGGCTGTTGTAAATAGCCATCCACGGCCAGCAGGCCCTATACCATGCAAGGGTAAAATCCCGATAGCTTTTAATGTCCCGCTCATACCGGTGGTAGGATTCGCCGTCTCTATTGAATACTTTTACTACCTCCATGCCGTTTATGTATTCTACGATAGTGTTATTCATCTTCTGAGCCGACGCATAGTAATCACCCATTTTACTTGTACCGCTTTGATACATCATCATCATGGCAATGACTCCAAGAGGAAGGGACGCAAGGGCTAAAAGCGCCATCTTCCAGTCCACTAAAAACATGCCTATAAATACCAGCACAGGGATAGAAACATTGGCAATCCCTTCCGGCAAAGCATGGGCCAGCGGCAGCTCAATTTTTTCAATATCGTCTATGAACATTTTCTTGACAGCCCCTACACCCTTTTCCTGAATGACCCCAAGAGGCAGATTTTCCATCTTTTCCTGCAAAGAAATACGCAGATTTTTAAGGGTATTGTAGGCTGAATTATGGGACAGAGAAAGCCCCCAGATATAGAGCACAGCATAGAGTACCGTGCAGATTGCAATGGCTACAACATTAAAAAGCACGTATTCTGCCGTAATAGGCTCACCCATAAGCAGCGGCCGAATAATTTGGTAAATAAACCAAAATGGCAGCACCTGCATAACCATACCGGCAAGCATGGCGGCTATTGCCCCGTAGGTTGTCTTTCGGTGCTCGCCGGCATATTCCAATACCTTTTTAAACAAAATAAACCCCTCCTTTATAAATTGATATAGTAAATTTAAAATGAAATAGGAACAAAGCCATATTACACTGATCTAAAAACGCACTTTTTTCCGAAGGAAATCCATGTTTTGAAGATATAGTAAACAAGTATTTATTCCTTCTTTATAAGAAACTTACTAGATTAAACCGTTATTAGTTAGATTTAACTAACTTAGTGACAAATAAGAAATCCCTCTATTGAAGGGATTATTTTATGCAATTAAGCATCACTACCCTAAGAAACGTTTGCAAGCCAAAAGCCCGGCGGAGATTCTGCAAAAAGCAGGGATTTCAATTGATGGGCGAAGAAAATCTGCCGCCTGAAGGTTGGCTTTTTTAAAGCAAAATTCCTCCAGAAAAATCGCAGAAATGGCAGAACTATCTCAAGGATTCTCAATAAGAAAAGCCCTGTCTTCATATTGCGATAAATTAAGTTTTTAAATTTGCAAATATACCAGGGATTAAATAAAATCCTCTTTTACAAAGGGAATTTATTTATAGCAAAACAAGATTAAGGCAGGAATAAAACCTATTTTTTCATAAACGGTTTAAAATATAGAATCACTATTTTAAGCCATTCAAAATATACGATTTTTGTTACGCTAATTCATTGTTTCGCTATAGATGGGCGAAACCCCAAGACTTTATTCCAGTTAAACAGGTCGCAGATCAGTTTACAGTGAGCTTCTATCTGGTCCCATGTATAACCGTGGATAAAGGGTTCGTAAACCGTAGTCCAAAATGCAGAGAGCAAAATGTGCATTTCTTCTATGGAAATATCCACAAAAGTCAGCCCTCGTCTTTTGGCTTCCAGAAAATACTCATAGGTTTTAGTAGTCATGGTTTCCACAAAATCGTGCTGAAAATTAGCATACCGCGTTCCTCCGGCCCCCGAAATAAGCAACACAAATCCATCATGATGTTCATATAGAAACTGAAACCACGGCAGCATACTTTCGCCCATCTCCCATGCTTTGATAAGCGTATTGTCGGATAAAGTACACGCCTTGGCAGAGCTTCGTTTTTCCACAAAATTGTTAAGCGCCTCAACCGTATCGGCTACCACGGCACAAAATAAGTCTTCCTTTCCCTTATACCGCTTATATAATGCACCGGTGGTAACTCCTGCATCTTCACAGATGACTTTTAAGGAGGCTTTTTCAAAACCATGGGCAAGAAACTCTTCTTTTGCGCTCTCTATGATACGTGGGTCAATGGAACGATCCGGTTTGGACATTGATTTGCTGCACCTCCTTATGCTACTGATAATCCTATTATTGATAACTCGATTATCAGTCTAGCAGGCAGCATACACTTTGTCAAGTACCTTTTATCGGCTATTAGATATACTCTTTAACTTTCAAATAATTATTAAAGCCATGAACTGTAAATATGACTGTTTTTAGATATGGAAAAATACATAATACAATTGTGATTATATATTCATGTATAGTAAAATAGTTTAATTACAGTAACAAAAATCGTATATTTTGAATGGCTTAATATAAGCATTTCCACTATATTAGGCCGTTTACGAAAAATAGTTTTTGTTACTGCCTTAAGGCTGTTTTACCATAAATAAAAATTATATGGCTCCAAACCAAATTTTACCTGATTCTATTCATGAAAACCCTATTCATGATATAATGTGAATAAAGTCAGGCAAAATTAGGTTTTATTCTTGAATCCACTTTTCCCGGGGAAATGGATAAGCAGAGCTTACGGTTATGATATACTAAAATAAGAATTAAGCATAAAACCTATAAATACGAAAAAGAAAGGACCCATAAAAATGAAAATGGTAAAATTATCAGACAGGCTATCCCTTTCTGTACTAGTGCAGGGATTCTGGAGATTAAAAAGCTGGGAAATGACAACAAAAGAATTAACCGATTATATGAATTTATGTATAGAAAAAGGAGTAACTTCCTTCGATACGGCAGAGATTTATTCTGATACTCTTTGTGAGAAGCTTATGGGAGAAGCTTTTGAGCAGGATAAAACAATCAGAAACAAAATACAGCTTATTTCCAAGACAGGTATTTTTGCCGAGGAGATAAACGGCAGAAGGTTTGGATATTATAATACTTCATATGATAGAATCCTGCAGTCCTGTAAAGAAAGTTTACAGCGCCTTAAAACAGATTATCTTGACCTGTATCTTATCCATCGGGAAGACCCTTGTTTTGATCCCTGGGAAACAGCTAGGGCATTAAAAGAATTGAAAAAAGAAGGACTTGTAAAAGAAGTAGGGGTATCCAATTTTGACCCGTTTAAATTTGATGCTCTGAATAAAGCAATGGGCGGCGAACTGGTAACAAACCAGATTGAATGGAACCCCATATGCTTTGAACACTTTAACAGCGGAATGATGGATTATCTTACAGTGAATAAAATTCACCCTATGATCTGGTCTCCGCTTGCAGGCGGAAAGCTCTTTAAAGGTGAAGAAGAACACTGTAAAAAAGCATTGGAAAAATTAAAGGAAATCGCAGGAAGACACGGAGAAGAAGCTGAAACCATTATTTATGCATGGTTAATGTATCATCCTGTTGGCGCGCTTCCTCTTTTAGGCAGCAATAAACCAAAAAGACTTGAACTTGCCTTAAAAGCATTGGACGTAAAATTAAAACATTATGAATGGTATGAAATTTACACCGCAAGCGGCCAGCAGGTATTAAGGTAAAGCGTTCTTCCGTAAGAAAACATAAGATTGGCAGGCCATTCTATAAACGCCAGAGAGAAAGTTTGCCCCTAGGCCCACAATGAACCCTTTATTGGTTTTAACCTAGGCAGCCGCATCAGGCACAGAAAGGCTTTATTGTAGCAAGATCCAATCGTTCGGGGTAACGAAGGATTGGCATAGTTTTACCTTTTCGGAAAAACCGGAGAAATGGAGTATACGTATACCCCATTTCTCCGGTTTTTTTATACTTTTATTCTCTTTTTACCGAAAAGTTATTTTCTCAAAGGAAATATTCCCCGTATTATACACTATGGCAAGCCTTTTGTATAAATACCGATAAAGTCTTTCGCATAAAGTTTATTCTGAACATCCGTTAAATTTGCCGCAACAAGCTGTTACACAAAGAAATATTTGATTTATTCTGTCACCAATCAGAATATAAAAATCTTACTTAGGTTTTTCTGATTCATATAGATTATATAAATAATACTGTGTCAATTCAATAATATACTCAAACTAATCGTTCGCTTATCAGTACAAATTATACTTAATTCCGTAATTATAGAAACCGCCTTACTTTTTTACAGTATTCCATGTATTTTTCGCCGTATATCTTTTTTAGGGATTGTTCCTCAAGCAGGATTTGCCGGTTTAAAAGCCAAATACCAATAAAAACATAAATCAATATTATCCAATTGGGAATAATTAAAAATTCACCTATGAGAATTAATCCGAATGCCGTATATATTGGATTACGGCTGATAGAAAACGCTCCCGTGGTCACAAGCGCCCCAGGGTGATCCTCGTCTAAGCCGACACGAAAACTTTTTCCAAATGAAACCAGAGCATATAGAAACAATAATATACCTATTATGCATACAATCACGCCTATCCAGCCGGCAAATTCATTGTTAAACAATTCAGCTCCTATTTTGGGCAGGCCAAATGTACTTGTCAATACAATATAAAATAACAGCAAAGCAAATGGCGGAATAAGAAAATCCTTTTTATCCATCTCACCAAATCGAAGGGCTTTTATCCCTAGTTTTTTTAATTGAAAAGCCCGCGATAAAACAAGCGTTACAAAGAGAAATAATGTTGCTGCGGCAATATATCTCATCATATGATTTCCTTCCCTTTACGATAAAATAGGCAAATCCCTCCGTCAATTATTTCATTCTTTCAATCGGTTCCTTTAAACAATATTAACAGGTTCGCTTATGAAAGATAAATCAAATTTATTAGGCAGTGCCTGAAAACAGTCAGACTGATAAGAATATTAAATAAACTTTAGTTTATTTAATATTTTACATCAGAAATATAGTCAATTTGCTTTTATTCCGAAGTGAATATTTGGGTTAAGAGGACATAAATAAGAGAAAAGCAGATTGACAATGGTACTGTTTCATATTTAATCAAGTATACATTTTTTAGCTTTAAAGCTTACAAAACATTATTTACAAGAAAACGTGAATTCGGGTGGAATCAGAAAGAAGTCCGAACAGGCGAAGGCTGGATTTTGCAAAGCAAAGTTTCTGAATAGAATGGTCGGCAAGTCCGGCTGTAAGGCATTATGCTCAGGTTTTTACACAGCAAAAATTCTTTTTTCGATAATAAAATCCGCTTTTATGGGAAAAAGCCTAAGCTTTTGACCTTTCGGATACGCCTTAAAGGTTCATTCTGACTAGAGTATCCCTGCCTGTTTTCTAAAGGTTTCCATTCCTGCTTATTATTTCTCTTTTTATAAATCAAAATTTATCAAACACCGATTATGCTCATAATCTGACTGGGTGCCAATTTTAATTATATTTATATTCTTATCAATATAACAAGAAATCCTTGAATAATTTTTTAGTATCAAAAAACCAAGCAGATACCTCTATCAATAACCCAAATCAATCTAGCCTGCTTCTTAAAAACCTTATTTTCCTGTTTCTCCCACAACTTCTCTTTTAAGCCACCTGTCAACCCGATTCCTTTTAAAAACTTCATTTACTGCTATAGCAAAAATAACGCCGATAGCTGTGTCAATCATTCTGCCAAAGGCATAATAGGTAACATGGTCTGCAGGGGTATTAAACAGGATTATACAAAGCACCACTCCGCCGGGCTGAACGGCACCCGGCCACTTAAACGCAACTGATGACCAAACCAAAAGGATAACCCCAAAAAAGATTAAAATAACCTTCAAATAATAATTCCCATTGGGAAAAATTAAACGTTCTACCCAAAATATGCCTATTCCCAGAAGGCCGCCGATAATTGTTCCGATAAGCCTGTTTCCGCCGTTCTTTTTTGAATCCTCAATACTGTTACCCATTCCAAATATAACACCAATACAGGCAAAAGTGGGATTTTCTCCAAACGGAAGATAGAGAAGGGCAAGTATTGCCGTCGCTAAAGCCGTTTTTAAACTCCTTTGCCCAAGGCCTGGTATCACTGCATGCATCGGTTTATGACTGTTCATATTATAAAATTCCTCTACTAATTCTAATTTTAAAAACTATATTTTGTTCGCCTATGTTACTGTACAAATTATAAGTAATGTCTAATTCTATTATACTATCCACTATTACAGTTCTCGAAGGCCTGTACCGGGATATTCTATTGTAATATTGCCTTATCCATCATACCATAACAAGATTTATTTTTCGACATATTCTTTCATAAAAATAAAAGATGCCAAGAATAAAACTCTCCGTGTACGGAAAATTTTATTCTTAGCAGTTTTTTTAGCAGAACCTGAAATCTAAACCTCCGCTTAATGTTTTATAACATTTTATTCTTTGTTGCCGTACTCTTTTTGCCGGAGATGCTTTTTTAAATTTTACGCCCTTTTCATCTCTTGCTAATATAAATCACATACTGTTTATCTTCTCCGTTTCATGATTAAAATCAGCATGAGTATTAAATAGCATACTAGTAATATATCCTTTTGGACCTTGGTATCAATATATTGTTTAACAACCATAAACCATGTAATCATCCAAAAAATCTGATACATCACTAAAGTTCTGAATATGTACAGTTAGTCTTTTCATTTTTCCCACGTGTTCACGCTTCACATTCAGTTCTGGATTAAAGTGAGATATTAATAAGGCTTCCATCTCACAAAGGAAGTTATTAGACTCCCTATATGGAATTATAAATTCTAAAGGAATATACTCTTTATCTTTTGATAGAAATATAATTGTTCCAAAATAAATACGCTTATTAAGCATATTATATTTTGGACTGTGTAATTTTAATGCTGCTAAATGCCCATTAACAAATCTACCCTTTTTAGAATCTGTTTTTCCGACATAAACCAATTTTTCATCTGTATCATCATAAACAGTTATAAAATATATATTATAGCAACATTCTGGTGGTTCTCCTAATTCCTCTAAAATCCATGCCTTTTCTTCATGGTCTAAATCATAGTTATTATCTTCATTTACATCAGCAATCTCACAGGCCCTTTCTATATATTCTTTATTTTTATGCCACGAGTAAAACAAGTTTCCCGTATCAATTGTGTTTGCTAAATATAAATCTACCGCTATATCTAGAGCAATAAATGCGCCCATTTCAAAACAAGGTTTTAAGTTCCCATAAAAGTTAATCGGTGTAACGCTTTCATTACCCTTTACCCAAGGCTTTAATGGCTGAAACTTCATTACATCATTCCTCGCAATCTACACATTGTTTGAAATTCTGCATAATTCGACAACGCACTCCATATGATAACTCCTGGGGAACATATCATGAAATCTAACCTTTTCTATTTCATATCCTGCTTCCGTAAATATTTTAAGGTCTCTTACTAAGGTTACGGGGTTGCAGGAGACGTAGATGATTTTTGGGGAGGAAAAGTCAATTATAGGGCCTATTGCCTTAGGGTGAATGCCTTCTCTCGGAGGGTCAAGGACGATGAGGGAGGGCTTTTTATCAAGTTCGTTAATCTTTTTAAGAACATCTCCGGCGATAAAACGGCAATTGCTTATGCCGTTTAGTTTTGTATTTTCATTGGCGGCGGCAACTGCTTCTTCTATAAGTTCGATACCCATGACCTCTTTTGCCTTAAAGCTCAGAATTTGGCCGATGGTTCCCGTTCCGCAGTAAAGGTCAAAGATGACAGAATTGTCTTCTCCTGCAAATTCTCTTACGGTTTCATAAAGCCTTTCGGCGCCTTGGGAATTTGTCTGAAAAAATGAAAAGGGGCTTATTTTAAATATAAGGCCGTTTATTTTTTCGTAGAAATAATCTCTTCCGTAAATAAGCTTTACATTGTCCGGTCTTATAATGTCTGCAACGCTGTCGTTTTCCGTATGAAGAATGCCTTTGATTTCGCCCGAAAGCTCAAGAGAAAGAAGCATATCTTTAAGGGCTGAAAGATCCTCCGGAAAATTTGGGGCGGTTACAAGATTTATGAGAATTTCCCCTGTGAAAAAACCCTTTCGTATAATTAAATGGCGCAGATGGCCGTCCTTTCTCATACGGTGGTAAAAATTTATGTTTTTATCAGAAAAATAGCCTTTTACGCATTTTACAATGATTCCGTAATCCTCCGGGGCAATTTTACATTGAGAGCCGTTGCTGACTTCATAATAAGAATTTCTTTTTCTCATGCCCAATTCCAAGTTTCCGCCTTTTTCATTGTCTCCGAAGGAGTATTCCATTTTGTTTCTGTAATGGCTTTCTTCTTCTGCAAAAACAAATTCTCTGTCTATGGGAAGGCTGATGCCGCCTTCTGCAAAAAGCTTTAAAAGGGCGTTTTTCTTTATATCTGATTCCTTATTATAAGGAAGAGACTGAAAGGTGCAGCCGCCGCAAATTCCCGACTCTGAGCAAAGAGGCGTTATTTCGTCCTTTGAAGGAGAAGATACATTCATAAGGCTTCCGTAAAGGCTTCTCTTCTTCCTTCCTATAAGGGCCTCAACGACCTGCCCGGGAAGAGCGTTTTTAACCTTTACTTCCCCTTCTTCTATCACCCCTATTCCCATATTGGGGAATTCAAAGTCCGTAATCTCTATTTCTTTTATAAATTTTTTAGCCATAAACGCCTCCAGATTATATTAGGGTAAAATAAAGATTCTTAAAGTCAAAATATGGAACGCTTCCTGCTTTCTCTATTTAATGAGCAAACTTAAAAAACCATACAAGCATACGCTTGTACCTCTTTTTAAGTTCGCGCCCTAATTTGTTTTCAGTTTTGTTAAAGATATTTTGCCATAACATATAATTGTATTTTTAAATTTCATATGATATAATGGTTTTTGGTATAGTTGTGTTTTTAAAGCTTATGTAAAAAATAGGAGTGTTTTAATGAGTATCGAAGTCGGCAGCATCATAGAAGGTAAAGTTGTAAGAATTAAGCCCTTTGGCGCCATTGTATCCATCGGCGACAATCTTCAAGGTCTTGTTCATATATCTCATATTTCCAACAGCTTTGTACAAGATATCAACGAGCATCTTGCCGTTGGAGATATTATAAAGGTCAAGGTTCTTTCCGTTGACGAGGCTAATAATAAAATTGCTTTATCGATCAAAGAGGCTGTTTCTGACAGCAGGAAAAACGATAGCGATTCCGGTGGAAATTACGTTCCAAAAGAAAGAGAACCTCAGGCCCCTAAAGAGCCTCTTGATTCCGTATCCCTTTTTGAAGAAAAGTTCAAAGAATGGGTAAAATCCTCCAATGAGCGTCAAGCAGGAATAAATAAAAGAAACAAAAGAAGATAATTTTCAACAGTCAAAATTTCAGGCTGCCGGCTAAAGTCGGAAGCCTTTTTTCGTTCCTGATGAAAAGGCGTGAACTTAGAAAACAGGGCAACTGTATAATAAAACAAAAACAAAGTACAGTAAATTTCAACTTAAATCAAAGTGAAACAATTTTATTTTATTTGAATGAAAGATTCCACAAGATAACTTGTCTTATTACTGTTTAAAATGAAATTGTCTATAGCTCCAAGAGATAGTTCTCTATAATTTAAAAACACGGCTTTTTTTCGGAAACGATACCTTTTTGAATCATTCCGAATATACCTTTTTGCGGCATTTGTTTTACTATAGTTTAAATACCCTATGAGCTTCGTAAGGAACGGTTTTTATTGGAAAGCAGCCCAAATTTCATTATATAAAGCCTGTAAAGAGAAATAGCTTTATGCCGCTATGGGCATATTTTAAAACTTCTAGAAATCCTTATTTCGTTTTATTCCGCAGCTTTTTGTGAAGGCGGCGGCCAATGTTAATCTTTAAAGACTACTAAGTACAATTTCAACTTACCCTCTCATAATTTCATATTATTTCAAGCTCATGTGCTTATTTTCTTAATCAATAAAGAAATTTCAGCAGCAAGCCAAACTTAATTAGCCCCCTTCATCTTTTCTTTTAATCAGCTTATCAAGCCTCTGCCTAAGACTTTTGCGCCTTTCAGCTTCTAATTGGGCATCTTTTATATATTTCCCGTCGTTTAAGAAAATAATATCGCCTTCTTTTGTGCCTACTTCAAGAAGCTCTATGGGAATTTCTTTAAATTCTCCCGTTTCAATATCCTGACAAAGGGCAAAATTATCATTCAATCTGTCTATTGCGTATTTCAAAACATCACTCCTAATAATTCTCCATATAGTGAATATTCTTTCCATCTGTAAATAGAAGTATGTTGCCGGACATATCCGTTCTTAATATTTTTATATCCTTATCGCTTAATCTTTTTAAAATTTCTTTATGAGGGTGGCCGTAGGAATTGCCTTTTCCGCAGCTGATTACGGCAATTTCCGGATCTACGGCGTCTAAAAACGCCTGAGAAGTGCTTGTTGTGCTTCCATGGTGAGAGACCTTATATACATCTGCCGCAAGACTTATATTGCCTGAAAGCATTTCCTCTTCAGAAACGGTCTCTGCATCTCCTGCAAATAAAAAGCTTCTTTCATCACAGTCAAGCCGAAGACCTATGGAATAATTGTTAAGGCTTTCGTATGCCGCAGAATTCGGGGCAATCACAGTAAAGAGAATTTCACCGTTCCCAAAGGTATCTCCTGTCTGCGGAATCGTAACTTCAACAGCATTATCTTCCAAAGCGGAAATCATATTTTCAAATGTTTTCGTCGTATGAACTACATCAGGCATCATAAAGTTCTTAATTTCGTATTGATCAATAACGTCTTTCATGCCCCCTATATGGTCGCTGTGAGGGTGGGTAGCGATGACGTAATCAAAGGCAGTAATACCAAGGCTGTCGATATATTCTGTTACTCCGCTTCCTGCTTCGCCTGCATCGATTAAGACATTAAAATCCTTCCCCTGTATAATGACAGCGTCCCCCTGCCCTACGTCAACAAAATGCACATAGGCCAAATCCTGAAAGCCTTTCTGCTCAGGAGAAAAATTATAAACGTATACAAAGTGGCCTACCATATAAATAACCAGCATCCACAGCAAAACTGATAATAGCTTTTTCTTTCCTTCGGTTATTTTTCTTTTATTCATGGTCCCCGTCCTTCTTGAAATTATGTTTGTATTCTCGCAGCCTATATGAATCTCTTTATTGTTTCAGCGGTCTTTCCTATACACAGGGTACATTTTTAAACAAGGTTGCTATTTTAAAGCATAATCATTTTTCTTAAGCTTATGTAAACAAACCAGGCTTTTTAAAGTTTAATTACTATATTTAAGCATTTAAATATGATAACAAATTTTTATGGCTTTTTCAATAAAATCAATGATATACAAAAGCAAATCGACTATACCGCAATTTTATATGAATTCAAGTGATGTACGGATTTTATTTCCGTTTCACTTTTATAGTAAATTTCACACAAGGATGCAATAAAAATCTATTTTTCATAAACGGCTTAAACATATGGAATCCCTATGTTTAAGCCATTCATAGCCAACAAAGATTAAAATATCTTTGTTGGCTATAAGAGGGCGTTCGCCTGAAAACACTTTAACAGTTTCCCTGTAAGTGTTTCCAGGTTCACTAAGCATAAAATATACGATTTTTATTACTGTTTCATTTGAAATTTACTATACTCACTTCTTTAAAGTTATCTCTTGAACTTATGGAAATAAAAAAGGGCCGCCTTTGGGACAGTCCTTTTCGTAATATTAATTGCAGTTTGCCTTTGCAGCATCAACAAGCTTTGTAAAAGCAGCAGCGTCTGTAACAGCTAAATCAGCAAGCATTTTTCTGTTTATATCAATTCCTGCTTTTCTAAGGCCTGACATCATTCTTGAATAAGAAATGCCGTTTGACCTTGCAGCAGCGTTGATTCTTGTAATCCAAAGCTTTCTGTAATCTCTTTTTGTCTGCTTACGTCCCGCAAAAGAGCTTGCAAGGGCTCTCATAACAGACTGTTTTGCTACTCTATATTGTTTGCTCCTGGCTCCACGATAGCCTTTCGCTAATTTTAATACTTTTTTATGTCTCTTTTTGGCGTTAAGGCCGCCCTTAATTCTTGCCATTTTAAAAGTCCTCCTTTAGTTTATAGCTTTCTACCAAATTTATTGAGCATATGCTCCTAATAAAATTCTATTCCCGAAACTGCCTGTCCTTAATTTGAGGGGCAATAGTACATAAGGGAATATTTCATATAAGTCAGGCTAAAAGCCCGGCCGCAAATCTTAATGATTTTAGTTGTCAAGGTAAGGAAGCATTCTCTTAACCTGTTTTTCGCTAGCTGTACTAACAAGAGTAGGTTTTCTAAGGTTCCTTTTTCTCTTAGGACTTTTCTTAGTAAGAATATGAGTTTTGTTTGTTTTGAACTTTCTTATTTTTCCAGTGCCCGTACCTTTAAAGCGTTTGGCAGCGGCTCTGTTTGTTTTTAATTTAGGCATTGAAATTTCCTCCTTATTAAACTCTATAATACACTATGGGGACTATGCCCAGAATGCTTGAAACCTTTAATATTTAAAACCGGGCGCAGGCTTAAATGTCTCCTACTTGAGGGGGCTTTATCAGCCCTTTCGACTAGCTGTTTTTAGGAGCCAAAAACATGGCCATGCTGCGGCCTTCCATTTTAGGTGCCTTTTCAACTACGCCATATTCGCTTACAGCCTCGGCAAAGTTATCGAATATTTTAAAAGCAACCTCTGTGTGACCAAGCTCTCTGCCTCTAAACCGTACGCTCACCTTAACCTTATCGCCATCTTGAAGGAATTCCTTAGCCTTCTTAATTTTTACGTTGATATCGTGCGTATCTGTATTGGGTGAAAGTCTAAGCTCTTTTATGGAAATAACCTTCTGCTTTTTACGGGCTTCCTTTTCTCTTTTCTGCTGGTCAAAGCGGTGCTTGCCGTAGTCCATTATTTTGCAGACCGGCGGCTTCGCATTAGGGGAAATTTTAACAAGATCAAGCTTTTTTTCGTCGGCTATTCTCTGGGCCTCTTTAACCGGAACAATACCTAACTGCTCTCCGTCTACGTCAATCAGCCTTACTTCTTTGTCCCTAATTTGTTCATTAATCATTAATTCTGTAATCTTCGTACACCTCCTGAATAAAAATTCAAATTCTATAATAATAAAAAATGGACGCAAAGAGCGCCCACTAATAATCAAAAATTATTAACCCTAAGCCTTCGGCAAAAAGGTGAGAAGTGGCCTTCTTCTTCATACCAAATGATAATAACACATACTCTCATTATATGTCAAGTGTTTTCATATTGATTTTTATTGAAACTATGTAAAGGCCTGAGCTTAAATCCTTTTTCTTTAACCCTGTTGAATATGCTAAGGCTTATTATATTAAATGCCGTCTAAGGAAACAATTTATTATCAGAGCAAGACATTTAATGCCAGGCAGAGATAAAAATGATAGTTAGCTTATAAATTGTTTTTAAGCAGGCGTCTCCATGTTTTTTGACTATTGCATGCTCTATGGCTTATTTTTAAACCTATTTGCTTTCTTGCAGCATACAGCCAATACATAAAGGCATTTATTAAATAGTAATTCCGCCAAGTTTAAGAATCTTTGCAAAGTTTTTACGCTCCTCCTCATTCATATTTTCGAGCATAACAGAAATCATTAAATTTCTCTCCTCGTCCGTTATTTTGTTTCCTGAACTGAAAAGCTCTTTATAGGAAGATATTATTTTTATGATTTCCTGCATACTTTTCCCTTTGGATTTTTCGGATATTTCCTTAATGGCTGCAAGCTTTTCCGGCTCTATGGTTTTAAATTCTTCTTTTTGAGTTAATTTATCAAAATCCAATTTTTTCTCCTCCTCTAATAAACCCTGCTCTTTCCATGGCATCTTTAAGCTCTACAAATCTTAAAAGGTTATCTACGATGTAAGCGCTTTCATTATTGACAAGAGGTCTTACGGATATAAGAACCTCTTTGTGCCATTCATCTCCTGCCTTTTTCTTTATTACTTCTGTATAGGCAAGGTATTTATCCATGACTTTCTGCATTTCTATAAGCTTTACAAGAGTGGCCATGCAGTTTTGATAGGGCTGGTCCAAATAAGGAATCGACTTCTTTATATTATTTAAGGCCGGAAAGTCTATCTTGTCGTCAAAAGCCGGATAGGAATGCTTAGCCTCAACCTTTTTATAAGGTTCCCCAGATTTTAATATATTTACCACGTCCATAAAGGCAGCCATTTTTTCAAAATCCATATTTGTCCCTTGATTCTCGCTAGGACCCCCGTTTACATCTTTTAAAATTCCGTATATAGCCTGTGCTTTTTCAAGCATACCAATAAAATCATCCATATTTTTCACTGATCCTTTTCTATATACTGTTATAGTGAAACAAGTTAATTACAGTAACAAAACCCTATATTTTATGCTTAGTAAACCCAAAACACCTATATTCAAATAAATGTAAAATCGTAGTGTTGTAAATTTGCTTTTCCTTGATTTTATGCCTTCTTCCAGCCCGTTACTTACTGCGGAAGAAAAGTAAATTTACTATACAGCGGAGCCAGGCGAACGTTTCTTTATAGCCAATAATTGTTGACTATGAATGGCCTATAGTAAATTTCAAATGAAACAATAATAAAAATCGTATATTTTGAATGGCTTAAACATAAGAATTTTATATGTTAAGCCGTTTATGAAAAATAGATTTTTATTACATCCGTGTGTGAAATTTACTATAATAAGCGCTTCTATTATATTTAAGCCATTTATAAAAAGTAGGCTTTTCTTACTGTCTTAATCTTGTTTTACTTTAAAACCACTACTCTATATATATGACAGTCGTAAAAAAATATAACAAAAAATGCCGCTGTAAGCGGCATCTTTCATTGTACAACTGTGTATTATTTATTGTTTAAAAGGTCGAATTCCTTAATAAGGCCATCTACAGAACTGATTCCTTCAGGAAGAAGGAAGGGTTCGTCATCAATAACCAAAGTAGGGATTCCTATCGTCTGCTGTTTTTTAATTTCTTCATATTTAGGGTTGCTGTCTCTTATGGCAAGAAATTTCTTAAGGTGAGCCATGCCCGAAGTAATATCCACATAACCGAAACGGATTTCCTTCTCCGTAAGATAATCCTTTACAGGCACACAATCTGCACATAAGGGACTTCCATAAAGAATAACTTTTTTCATATTTTTACCTCCCTGTGATTTTTCTTTTGTCTTAAAAAGAAAATATTATAGCTGAATTTAAATAAATAATAGCATTGTCAATTTACTTTTCCCTAATTTGATAAGGAAAACTTATTAAAATTAAAAATCAAAGGCAATTTTAAATTTTAATATGTATACCCGTCTCAATCCAAATGTTCCTTCGGCATAAAAGCAAATTGGCTATAATCCTTTAGCTCAAGATACAGTGTTTTCTGAAAAGCCTATACTTTAAGCCTTATAAAGGAGATTTCCCGCTTATTTAAATTAATTTTAACTATTTTGCAAAGCTTTTAAACTCTGCCCCTTCATCTTGAAACTATATTCGTATATCTGAATAAACGAAATAAGAGGGCATAATAACACCTTGTTTGCTTTTATCTAAGGGCAGCTTCTTATGCAAAAGATGATATTCTAAGCGAGTCTGAAAAATAATTCAGTTTTCAATATATTACGCTTATAATTATATATCATTTGTGAAAGGCCGTCAATTACGCCCCTAGGCTTAAAAGAAAAAGCAGGTCCGGCGAAAAGTTCTCCTTCTGCCGTCCCTGCCTTTTCTTTTATTAAGGATCTAATTCGTTTCGCACATTCCCATCTGAAAACCGCCGCCTTGCATCATCATCAAAAGGAGCAGCATCATAAAGGAGCTGTCCATGCTTCCGCCCTGCATCATCATCATGAGCAAAAGCATCATCATCATGTTGTTTCCTCCAAATCCGGGCATATAAAATCCTCCTTAATATTAAATAGGCTTTACTACCCCTGAAAATAAAACTGGAAATATTTTCAGTTCGGTATACTTACATTCTATGAGCACCATAGTAAAAAATTGACAAATTAGAAAAAATTTTATATCCCCGCAGCCGCAAGGCTTTGCACTATAAGGCTTAATGCCTTTCTGTGTCAAATCTCGTATTTTTTTCATATGATATATTCAGGAAAGATGAAACACATTCCTTAAAGCACATTTTAAAACCATCGATTAATGTTTTTCAAGCTAAGTATTGATGTTTCAAAATATGCTTCGAAGTATGTTTTAAACCCGTAAATTGCTTAAGAAATAAAATGCCTTTTTATTAGCTTATGGTAAAACAAATAAATACTACACAAAACTTATATTCTGAATAATTCTAAAATATACAGTTCCCGAAGGAAAGCCGTGTTTTTGAATTATAAAGAATTGTCTTTTGTGGCTGTTTCTTTTGTTTTACTACAAAATAGGCTCTATGGTGAAATAGTCTTAAGGAGGTAACAAAAACCTGTTTTTCATAAATGTCTTAAATATAAAAGAACGTTCACCTAGGCAGTGCCTGAAAATAGTCGAACCGCTGTAGAATAATAAATAAACTAAAGTTTATTTATTATTCTACAGCAGAAATACATTTTTCAGCTTTAAAGCTGAAAAAGTATTGTTTACAAGAAAATGTGAATTCGAATGGAACGGTCAAGAAGTCCGGTCACGCGCAGCGTGATTTTTGCGAAGCAAAAATTTTGAGAAGAGAGAAACGCAGAAATAGCAAGGCTGTTTCGAGTATTTTCGATGATGAAGTCACGCTTTTATGGCAAAATAGACTTTTGTTTGGACTTTTCAGACACGCCCTAGCTTTACTGTAAGGGTTTTAGGTTTACTAAGTATAAAATATACGGTTTTTGTTGCTGTAATTAAATTATTTTACTATAAGCAGCGTCTGAAAATCTAAAAACCCACGGGAAGTTAAATTTCCAGGTTGTTTTTAGATTTTCGGCCCCTGCCATGAAACTTGAAATAACTTTTCTTAATTCTTTTCTTATGCAAAGGATTTATACACTTTTGAAAGGAGCATTGCCATGGAGACAATAGAGCTTATAGTAGAATGCGGTAATGACAGTGAAGCCGAAGAAAGAATAAGCCGCTTGGGCAGGGTGAAATACAGGCTCCCCATGATAAATTCTTATGTTCTTGAAATAGAAAAATCTAAACTTCATCTGGTAAACGGCGTAAAGGGCGTAAAGGCAGTATATGATTCCAAAAGGATAACCGCCCAGATGAATACGGCAAGAAAATCTGTCAATGCAGATGCCGCCCAAGGCAGGGGCCTTACAGGCAGAGGAATCGCCATTGGGGTTTTAGATACAGGTGTCGGCCACTGCCGCGACCTTACAGAGCCCAAAGACCGGATACTTGTATTTAAGGATTTTATCAACGGGAAATCAAAAGCCTATGACGACAACGGCCACGGTACCCATGTTACCGGCATCATTGCGGGAAACGGGCTCGTTTCAAACGGGAAATACATGGGCATGGCTCCGGAGGCCAATATTGTTTCTGCCAAGGTCCTTGATGAGGAGGGGCGGGGAAGCACGGCAGAGGTTCTTGCAGGCCTTCAATGGCTTATGGACCAGAAGGAGCTTTATAATATCAGGATTATAAATTTATCCGTAGGAACCCCTGATAACGGAAGCGCCGACCCTCTTGTAAGAGCCGTTGAAGCCGCATGGGACGCAGGGATTATAGTAGTCGCCGCAGCAGGAAATAACGGGCCCAAATCATCTTCTGTAACCTCCCCGGGGATAAGCAGAAAAATAATAACCGTAGGCGCTTCCGACGACAATTCCTCCGTAACCATATGGGGAGACAATTGTGTGAATTTTTCAGGCCGGGGCCCTACCCATGAATGCATTGTGAAGCCTGATGTTCTTGCCCCCGGAACGGATATTATTTCCTGCCTTACCCCGGATATAGAAATCAAAAGCGACGACCCCGAAGACAGAAAAATAGTGGCCGGAGAATATTTAAGTCTAAGCGGAACCTCCATGTCCACCCCTATCGTAAGCGGGGCTATTGCGCTGCTTTTGCAAAAAAGCCCCGAGCTTACCCCCGACGACGTAAAATACATGCTGAAAAAAAGCGCACATAATTTAAACTATCCTATTAATCAGCAGGGCTTTGGACTTCTAGATGTAGATAAATTAGTTTCCATGGAGGTAATGCATGTCAGAAAATAATATGTTTGAAATCGGAAAATTTGCCAAGGGCGGCCTTATGCCGCAAGATGATATCAATGAGGCTATGGCCCTTGTTGTAAACATGTTTAAAGAAAAGTATATCAGCAAATTCCAGAAGGAAATCGAAGACCGGAAGAAAAAAGTTATGACCAAGCCTTCAAAGGAAATGAAGCTGCTTCAAAGCCTTAAGGATTTTATGCCCGAGGAAAAAAAGAAAAATGCAGAAAGCATGATAGAAATGCTTTCTTTAATGGAAGCTATTTCCGAAATGCAAAACGAAGCCACTCTGTTAAAAGAATCAAACGGCATGAAGCTTTCGGACCTGAATAAATATAATCTGGAAAACGTGGATAATTCAATTCACACCGACGGAATTTACGAAATAGACAGAGAATGCCTTTTGTCAAGGCAAAAGCGGCCTTTCGGGCCGTTTCCAAGCATCATATGGGCGCTGGCATTAAGCAAAATGTCCGGTGAGTTTAAGGAAGAGCACCGTCAGCAAATTTAAAAACTTGTGAATGAAAGAAAACGCGGGCTTAAAAATGATTTTTAACCTTGCGTTTATATCATTTTCAAATTCGCTTAGGATAAGCATATTGGCAGGCCTTTATAAAAATCATTTGCCTTTATTTTAACCTGCTGAAAATTATTAGTAATAATTTAAAACATTATTATATTTATTGGTATAATCTCTCCTTCTATAAATTTTATAATATAGTAAATTTCACTGAAGGACGTAATAAAAATCTATTTTTCATAAACGGCTTAAACATATGAAATATCTTTGTTGGCTATAAGGGGGCGTTCGCCTGAAAACACTTTAACAGTTTCCCTGTAAGTGTTTCCAGGTTCACTAAGCATAAAATATACGGTTTTTATTACTGTTTCATTTGAAATTTACTATATATGAAGTTTCCGAAATATAAAACTTGCACAGTTGGTTTTCTAATATTTAGGCTTATAGAGTTAAAACCTTTAAATTTAGCCATAAAAATATATAGGAGTATTTATTTTATAGTTATATTTTAAATATAAAGTAAATTTATCATGAGGAAGTAGCAAAAGCCTATTCCCTTAAGGCTCAAAAACACGGATTTCCTTCGGAAACGGTATATTTTTGAGCCTTCGTGAATATACGGCTTTGCTACTATTTAACTTTAAATTTACTATATCTCTCCTCTTTTTGCAGTTTTGAAATTAGTTTTTATTTACATTGACATCTTCATAAATAAATGATATATTTATGCAAATAAGATTATGATGATAGAGGCGCAGTTTTTATCAGTATGCATTGAGGACGCTATAGGAGGCGGTTGATACTTGCTGAAAGGAAAAATTGCCGAAGATAGGTACAATCCTTTATGTATCTTTCTGGTTCCACGGGTTAACAGCTCTGGAATTGTCACCTGGATAGGTGGAGTGCTATCTGTAAAAGATTTTTTGATTTTTGCAGCCGGCATATGCCGGCTTTTTTGTTAAAAAACTTTAAATCCGTAAGGATAACTATAGCGCTTAGTCTAACCGGTTCAAAATTTCTGCTTAAGCTTCCGCTTTAAAGCTGAATTTTGCTTCATTAATCGAATAATTTCAATAGATAGATATTAAGGAGTGCTTTTTATGAAAAAGGTAAATTTGGCAGTAGTTGGAGCAACCGGCATGGTAGGCCGTACAATGCTTAAGGTTCTTGAAGAAAGAAACTTTGAATTTGATCAGTTTTATGCATTTTCATCGAAGCGTTCAGCCGGTGAAAAGATTACATTTTTCGGTAAGGAATATACTGTTGAAGAATTAAAAGAAGATTCCTTTGACAGAGGCATAGATATCGCCCTCTTCTCCGCCGGAGGAGAAACAAGCAAGAAATTTGCCCCTATCGCCGCCGCTAAAGGCTGTATAGTGGTAGATAACAGCTCCGCCTGGAGAATGGACGAGGAAGTTCCTTTAGTAATACCCGAGGTTAACCCTGAAGACGTTTTATGGAATAAGGGTATTATAGCAAACCCCAACTGCTCCACAACCCAAGCCGTTGTTGCGGCAAAGCCTTTACACGAAAAATATAAAATCAAGAGAATCGTTTATTCTACTTACCAGTCTGTTTCCGGCTCAGGAGTAAAAGGCTTCAGGGATTTAGAAGAGGGCCTTAAAGGAAATCCGCCTACGAATTACCCGAACCCCATAGCAAATAACTGCCTGCCCCATATAGACGTTTTTGAAGCAAACGGCTATACCAAAGAAGAGATGAAGATGGTTAATGAAACAAGAAAAATGCTTCATGAGCCTAATATGAGAGTAACGGCAACCACTGTAAGAGTGCCTGTGTTTAACTGCCACAGCGAATCCATCAACATCGAGTTTGAAAATCCCTTTGACCTTTGTGAGCTTAAGGAACTGCTTAAAAACGCTCCCGGGATTATAGTGGAAGATGATGTGGCAAATAATGTTTATCCTATGGCCATAAATGCAAATGGAAAAGACGAGGTTTTCGTAGGAAGAATCCGAAGAGATGAAAGCGTTGAAAACGGCGTAAACTTATGGGTAGTATCCGATAATTTAAGAAAAGGCGCTGCCACAAACGCTGTTCAGATAGCTCAATTAGTGGCAGAAAATATAAATAAAAAGTTATAAGCCGGGCTTTCTTTTTTCGGGGCATCTACACAAGCCCTTAAATAAAAATGCTTATTGATTTTCAAGTTTTAAATCTGCATTTAATTGAATACAGTAAAACAAGTCAAGTAACTTCTATAGTAAAATAGATTTTTGTTACTGCCTTATATAATTTTTAAGCTGCAGAAATATTATATGGAGCAGACCGCCCCAACAAGAGAGCAAGCCAATTCCGCTGCTTGAAATTTAAAGGGGAAGCCTTGCTCCTTAAGATAAATAAATCTGCAAAAGTTTCTGCATTCTCATTTCCAAAATGCCTCGGAAGCATTTATAATAAAGAATAATAATTTACAGGGGGTTTATTATGAGTATATTTAAAGGCTCGGGCGTAGCTATTGTAACGCCTTTCAATCAGGACGGAAGCATCAATTTTGAAGCATACGAAGGACTTGTAGAATTTCAAATAGAAAACGGAACAGACGCCATTATCGTCTGCGGAACAACAGGAGAATCTGCAACCCTCTCAACCGAAGAGCAAATATCTCTTGTGAAATTTACAGTAGAGAAAGTAAATAAAAGGGTTCCCGTAATCGCCGGGGCAGGCTCAAACAACACAAGCCACGCCGTAGAGCTTGCAAAGGGCGCCTATGAAGTAGGTGCAGACGCACTTCTTGCTGTTACGCCTTATTACAACAAGGCTACACAAAAAGGCCTTATCCTTCATTTTACAGCGATAGCGGAAAGCACACCCCTTCCGGTTATCCTTTATTCCGTAGCGTCAAGAACAGCAACGAATATCGAGCCTCAGACCTGTGTTGAGCTTGCGAAGGTTCCAAATATCGTAGCCATTAAGGAAGCCAGCAGCAATATAAGCCAGATTACTGAAATTGCATCTCTCGTAGGAGACAAAATGGATATCTACTCCGGAAACGACGATCAAATCGTTCCAATTCTTTCTTTAGGAGGCATAGGCGTTATATCTGTTCTCGCTAATATTGCCCCGAAAGACACTCATGATATCGTTGCGAAATATTTTGAAGGCGACTTAAAAGGAAGCCTTAAGCTTCAGCTTGATGCCATGGAATTAATTAAGGCTTTATTCTGTGAAGTAAACCCCATTCCTGTTAAGGAAGCCCTGAATATTATGGGCTTAAACGGCGGAGCTTACAGAAGCCCTATGTGCCCTATGGAAGATAAAAACAGAGAACGCCTTATCCGCACCATGAAGGATTACGGCCTTATATAATTGACACAAGGCTCACGTTTTTATCCGCTATAGTAAAACAATTAGATGAATGCTTCAAAAAACGTATATTCAAAATAATCCAAAAATGTACAATTTCCAAAGAAAACCTGTGTTTTTGAATAATGGAGAATAAGTCTTTTGCAGTTGCTTTGCTTTTGTTTTGCTATAAATATAAGATAACCGGAGGGTATATATGATTAATATAATTGTTCACGGATTTATGGGAAAAATGGGCCAGGTCATCTTAAGACTTATAGATGAGGACGAAGGCCTTCATATAGCCGCAGGAATCGATCCGGGGGCAGACGAGAGCAGAGAATTTCCTACATTTAAAAATCTTTCGGACTGTGATGTACCTGCCGACGTAATCATTGACTTTTCAACTGCAAAGGCAATCCCTGCCCTTCTTGATTATGTTAAGGAAAGAAAAATTCCTCTTGTGCTTTGCACTACGGGTCTCGACGAGGAAACCATAAGAAAAAGCGAAGAAGTGTCAAAGAATACTGCCGTATTCAGGTCCTATAATATGTCCCTGGGCATTAACCTTCTTGCAAGCATATTAGGAAAATACAGCAATATCTTAAAAAATGCAGGCTTTGATATAGAAATTATAGAAAAGCACCATAATCTAAAAATAGATGCTCCCAGCGGCACGGCTATTTTACTGGCAGATGCCGTGAATGACGGTCTTTCGGAAAAATGCGATTACGTATATGAAAGAGCCTCCAAAAGAGAAAGAAGAAGTAAAAATGAAATCGGTCTTCATTCCGTAAGGGGCGGCACCATCGTAGGAGAACACAGCGTAATATTCGCAGGCCTTGATGAGGTTATCGAACTTAAGCACAATGCCTATTCCAAAGAGGTTTTCGGAACCGGCGCCATTAACGCCGCGAAATTTATGGCAGGAAAGACAAACGGTATGTACAATATGGGGGATTTAATCAATTAGTTAGAATTTAATTAAATAGTTAGGGCTTAATATAAAAATAAAAACCACCTTTTTAGGTGGTTTTTATAAAATATAGATTTGCTTATTTTATTCTATCTTGATAGCCTAGGAATAGGCCCTATTCCCAAAGCAAAGCCTATGCCCTTGCTTTAGTTTGGAAAACTTTTTAAAAAGCAATAAAATTATATATTTACTTTAACCAAAAAATGTACCGTTTCCCAAGCAAATCCGTATTCCTAAGTCTATAGCAGATAGGTTTTGTACTGTTTAACTTCAATTCTATTATATTATACGGGCTTAATCTCTTTAAAGGCTTCGGTCTGTTTCTTTATTCCTGTTTCAGCGGCAAATCTTTCTATGCTGGAGGCACCGAAGAAACCATTTATACCTTTGGTATTTTCAATGATATATCTTGCGTCTTCAGGCTCAGCAATCGGACCGCCGTGGCATATCACCATAATATCAGGGTTTATTTCCCTTCCTGCATCGGCAATCTCTTGAACCTTCTTTACGCAGTCGTCAAGGGAAAGGGCTGTTTTTGCCCCGATGCTGCCCTTTGTGGTAAGACCCATATGGGCAACGAGAATATCAGCGCCTGCCCTCGCCATTTCCCTTGCCTGGTCAGGATCAAACACGTAAGGGGTGGTAAGAAGGTCAAGCTCATGGGCAATGCGTATCATTTCAACCTCAAGGCCATATCCCATATCTGTTTCTTCAAGATTCTGGCGGAATACGCCGTCTATAAGCCCTACCGTAGGAAAGTTCTGAACGCCTGCAAAACCCATATCCTTAAGCTGCTTCAAGAAAACGTCCATAATGCGGAAGGGATCTGTTCCGCAAACCCCTGCAAGAACGGGGGTATGCTTTACAACAGGCAGAACCTCACTGCCCATATCCACAACAATCTGGTTTGCGTCGCCGTAAGAAAGAAGGCCTGCAAGAGAGCCTCTACCCGCCATACGGTAACGCCCTGAATTATATATAATCAGCATATCGGCGCCGCCTGCTTCGCTGCTTTTTGCCGTAATACCTGTGCCGGCACCTACCCCTACAAGAATATTGCCCTTCTCTGTTTCATCTCTGAATTTTTTAAGAATATCCTGACGAGTCATTTTATTCATATTTTATTCCCCTTTCTGTTCTCTGTTTTCTCCTTCAATTAAATCAATAAGCTTCTGAGCCGCGGCCTTTGCAAATGCTTCATCGTTTATATTGTTTTCAAGCTCTATAATTTGAATTTTATTCTTATTTACAAGGTCTCTAAGAGTGTCAAAAAGCGCCGTATCTTCTTCCGCTCCGTAGAAAGGCTGCCCCGGTGCATCTATCATGGATACGCCCTTTAAAGGAAGCATAAGAACCGTTGGCGATTCCGCCCCGTTAAGCTTTTCCGCTATTTTTTCTCCCAGCTTTCTGTTTTCTTCGGTTGTCGTCCGCATTAATGTTACAGTGGGATTATGCTTATAAAGATTTCTGTTTTTGTAATGGGCTGGAACCGTATCATAAGGGCCGAAATTTACCATATCAAGAGCACCTACGGATACCACCTGAGGCGTTCCGCTTTTGCCTGCGGCTTCAAGACGGTTTTCCCCTGCCGCCAATACCCCGCCGAAAAGCTCATCACACCACTCTGTTGTGGTTAAGTCCAGAACGCCCTTAAAAAAGCCCTCTTCCGCTAATTTCTCCATTACCTTGCCGCCTGTTCCCGTTGCATGGAAGGTTAAAACCTCATAGCCTCTTTCTTCGAGATATTCTCTTGCAGTATTTACGGCAGGTGTCGTAACGCCGAACATAGTAGCCGCAATCAAAGGCTTGTCTGATTTTTTCTCAGGGGTTTCAAACTGCACCATACCTGCGATTGCGTGGGCCGCGTTTACGAATATTTTATAGCTGATAGAATTGATTCCCGCTACGTCTACTATGGAAGGATACATGAAAATATCGCTGGAGCCTGTATAAACGGAAACGTCACCCCCTGCTATGGTAGATACCATAACCTTGGGAACGCCTATGGGCAAAGCCCTCATTCCTGCTGTAGCAAGGGTAGTTCCGCCGGAGCCGCCGAAGGATATCACCCCATGGAAAAGCCCTTCATTATAGAGCTTAGGAAGCAGTATTTCCATACCTTTTGTCAATGCTTCCGTTGCGTAAGCCCTGTCCTTTCTTTCGGCAATTTCTTGAATATCGTAGCCTGCCGCCGCAGCTACTTCGCTGTTGGATATATCCGCCGGAACCGTAGGCTCAAAAACGCCCGTGTGAATCATAAGGGTTTTAAGGCCAAGGCCTTCTATAATTTCCCTTACGAAAGCAAATTCCGCACCCTTGGAGTCGAGGGTACCTAAAATAGCAACTGTTTTCATCAATACATCCCCTTTCCATAAATTAATATAAAATAACTGTTTTCCGTTTACTTCTCTTAAAGCATACTATTTAAGATTACATAAGTAAATTAACATTTGTTAAATAAAAATGTATTAATGTTAAATAGCAAAAAGTATTCATGTAGAATTACAAAGGATATTTTTGTTGAATATGCTTAAATTACATTTTTCTTATTCTATCGCAGTATGCCTTGGGGGTCATTTTCATAATTCTTTGAAATGTTCTTGAAAAATAGGAATAGTCTTTATATCCCACAGCCAAAGATACTTCGTAAAGGGGTATTTTTTCATGCTCAATAAGTTCACATGCTTTATTTATCCTATAGGAATTCAAATAAGAAGGAAACGTCAGACCTGTTTCTTCTTTAAAAAGATTGCTTAAGTGGGTTCTGGAAATTCCCGAGATAGACGCAAGGTCGGAAAATGAAATCTCCTTCATATAATGGGCGCAAACGTATTCCTTGACAAAATCAACATAATCGTTTCTTTTTATGCCTCTGAGCATTTTCTGCAAAAGCATGTCCTTATCATAATTTCCCGCTGTTTTAAATTCTCTTGTTTTTTCCGTTATGGCTATTTCGGAAGGGGTCCTTTCAAAGGCTGAGCCGCCTATATATCCCTGGGCCGCCGTTTTGCCATATATATATTCCACATCCATGGGGGTATGGACAGGGCCGCCGTATACCATTTTCAATGCTTGGGGCCTTATTTTGTCACACAAATTGAATATTTCTTCCGCAAGCCTTGCTCCCGCTTCGAGGGACAATACCTTTTTCGCCCCCAGCTCCCCGCCTCTTGTAAGGCCCAGATGCACACATATGACGTCTGCACCGGCATGAAGCATTTTTACGGCCTGCTCACAGTCAAAAACAAACGCAAGCGTAAATATCCCCATTAAGCTTGCAATCCTTATGGCTTCTACCTCCAAATCATAGCTTATCCCCTGCTCTTCTATGGCTTCACGGAACTTTCCGTCTATCAGTCCGACGGTAGGATAATTATTTATTCCCGTAAATCCTGCTTCATATATTTTCTTTATATACTGTTCCATAATGATGGAAGGGTCTGCGGCATTAAGGCCGAATATGACAGGAATCTCCCGAACTGCCGGCACAAGCTCTTTGGAACCGAAATCCATTACAAGCTTGTTTGAATTTGTAAAAGGCATATATCCGGCCAAGGAACCTTGTCCCATCTGGCGGAATCTTCCGGAGCTAAGGGCAAGAATCATATCTGCCCCGCCCCTTCTCGCTCTTTTGGCCGCAAGCCCTGAGCCGCAGGCAACCCCTATAAGGTGCATGGAAACCTTTATCTGACGCCTTAAGTTTTCCAAAATGATATTTCTCTCAAATTCCCATGAATGCATTTTTATCTTCTCCTGAAAGCTTCCGAAATATGTTTTCAAACATGCTCCGGTAAGATGAAAGCCGCTGAATAAAGTTTATAGTTAACAAATTGAAAACATGTTTATATGCTATATAAGGCGCTCCTGTAAAATTAATAAGTTTAGGCCTGCTTTTACTGTATAAGCGAGCAGATAAAAGCGGCGGTGTTTAGCCAAATAAATAATTTATAGCAAAACAAGATTAAGGTAGGAACAAAAACCTATTTTTCATAAACGGCTTAAAATATAGAATTGCTATTTTAAGCCATTCAAATATACGATTTTTGTTACCCTACTTTATTGTTTCGCTATAGTTATGATTATAACTTATCTGCCGGGAGCCGATGACAAAGAATGGCTTAAGATGTGCCCTTAACCTAATAGGAATACGCCCTGGTTTAAAACGCTTCTCAAAGTATTTAATGTCTAAAAATCATTTCTTAAATGCTTTTCCTTTTATTTTACCATACTTTTCCCTTTGTACATTATTTTTTCAAGTACATAATAATTCAAAAATCTACTGTGCATTTTTAAAATTAATTTACAATTTTATAAATTAATATATATTTATTTGACATAAGCATGTTATTTTTTAGGCCTTAAATAATAAAACCTTACAATTTTTCTTTTAAGAAGCTGCTTGTACCAAGACCATATATCAAAATTAGCATGTTGTTTCTTATCCTTTTTAAGATAATGGTTAATAAACGCCTATGATTTAGCCTTCATATGATAAAAAACTACAGTGAAAAATACAAGACCTTATCATAGAATAAAAATAAATAAGCGCTTATCATTGAAACTTTCCAGCTTCTGTCTGTCATTTTATTTCTATAATTTTAAAATATACTTTTGTGTTTTTTATGGAATACAATACAGGCCTTTCTTTATGCAGCGGCTAAATACGTATCGCAGGAATATTCTGATTTATAACATAAAAATATATTATTCCTGCATTTTTTATATCTATAAAACAGGTTTTTAATAAAACAGACAGTAGGCTTTATTTATGGGGTTTATGTTTTTTACATCCACATTTTACTTGCAGAGATAAAAAGCTATGCATGTCTTATGATGTGCTTTTAAGAGCATTTATCTGCTGAGCAGGGCTTGCAGATTATTTTATTTAAGAGGAGGAGTATTATGGATACAGGAAATTTTAAGGAATTTACGGTAGAAGGCAGAACATGTTTTGCATATGTGCCTGAAACGGAGCCTTCAAAGAAAGTTCCCGTTGTTCTTGTCAATGACGGAAAGAAAGTTCTAAACGACATCGGCGAATGGCTTTTAGAAGCGAAGCCCGAATATATTGTGGTGGCAATAGAACCGCTGGACAGATGGGACGATTATTCCCCGTGGCCCGAAAAGGCCCCGGAGGGCATGGGCCATGACTTCGGCGGAAAAGCCGGAGCATATCTTAATTGGATTAAGCTTAGCCTTATGCCGTATCTTGAGAAAAATTATCCTATAAATATGGACTTTTCCCATAAGGCAATGCTTGGCTATTCCTTCGGGGCGCTGGCGGCTAATTATTCAATGCTTACAGAAAAGGAATACGGGGTTATATTAAGCTGCTCGGCCTCCTACTGGTATCCTGATTTTATCGAATATATGAGGCTTCATAAGGTTTCGGAGCCTTATCCTGCCGTTTATATGTCCGTAGGGGATAAAGAAGGGGCCCAGGACATCGGAAAAATTATCAGCAATCAGCTTAAAAACACCAAGCTTGCAAAAGAAATTCTTGAAAAGGAGCTTCCTGCGGAAAATCTGTATTTTACATATCAGGAAGGGGACCACATGGATAACGTGGTGGAAAGGCTTAAAGACGCTTTAATTTGGTACGGAAATTATATCAATAGGAATTAAGGGGGATTTAATATATGGAATTATTAGTAAATGATCCGACAGTTCAGAAAAAACGCTGGTACTTATTGATTATTGTAGGCATCGTCACCGCAATGTCTTCCTTTGCACTAAATGCCATAAATATAGCGCTTCCAAACATTGTATCGGATTACGGCATTACAGGCCTTGATGTTGCCTGGGTTCAGACGGCTTTTATCCTAACAAGCACCTGTCTTGTTGTATTTTTAGGAAGAACAGGCGACTCCTACGGAAAAATCCGCCAGTTTAAAATAAGTATACTTATTTTAACCATAGGGCTTTTCTTAGGCGGAATTAAAGGTTCTTTTGAGCTTCTTATTTTTTCAAGAGTTCTTCAGGGCATCGGCTCCGCTTTGTCCATGTCCGTAAACTTTGCCATTGCAACTGAAATATTTCCTGAGCATGAAAGAGGAAAAGCTTTAGGCATCGTAGGCGCCTTTCTTTCCGGCGGCGGTATTTTCGGCCCTGTTTTCAGCGGAATGGTTCTTGAAAGATGGGGATACCATATTATATTCTGGTTCGGCGTTCCCGTGGGAATCATTGCGGCAATCATGGCCTATACCATGATGCCTAAAGACAGAATTTTATCAGGCAAAAAAGTTGATTATATCGGCTTTGTTCTTTTGGCAGCAATGATTATCTGCTTCTTCTTCGGTGTAGACGCGGCCAAATCTCAGGGATTTTTAGGCACCAAATCTCTTTTACTTATTGCAGGCTTTGTAATTTCTTTAGTTTTATTTATAAGCTATGAAAAGAAAGCGGATAATCCCTTAATAAAATTAAGCATTATTAAAAACAGGTCCATGGCCATATATCTATTAAGCTTATTCCTTATCTATACAACTTCCGCTTTTCATTCCTATATGATGCCCTTTTATCTGCGTCAGGCATTGGCTATCCCTGCGGCTCAAGCCTCACTTATGACGGTAGTGATCTCTATTTCCATAACCGTAGTATCCCCCTATGCCGGAAAGTTCTCCGATAAATACGGTGCTAAGAATATGATACTCATAGGCGCTACTTTAATTGCAGTTTCCCAGCTTGCCTATGTTTTCTTCGGTTTGGGAACAAGCTCAGCCCTCCTTATCGCAACATTTATCCTCACAGGTATAGGAAGCGGCGTGTTCCAGACCCCGAATAACGCAATGATTATGTCTCAAGTTCCAAAAGAGCAGTTGGGCCTTGCAAGCGGCATGGCTGTTCTTACAAGAAATCTTGCCTTAACATCAGGAAGCCTTTTTGCCTCACGTATACTTTTTTCCGCCATGAGCTCCATTTCAGGCCAGACCGTAGAGTCTTATCTTCCTGATAATCCGGAACTATTCATTTCCGGAATGCATGTCGTATATTTTGTAACATTCGTTTTCTGTGCGGCTGCTTTTGTTATGGTGCTGATTGATAAAATGAAATCTAAAGATACGGAAAACACAGCTCAAAAGGCTAAATAAACAAAAGCATTTTACGATGCTTTCGGGAATATCGGGGTATATGGCAAGCCATCTTCTATATGTCCCCTTAGAATGCTTATTCTATAAAAAGTTTTTGTATATACCCAGCATATAAAACACAATATAACGCATATATGGCTTCGATTATTTTTTAAAAAAGCAGGATTTCATATACCATATATGCGTTATATTTATATAGCCGCCAAACCTGAAAACCTATTCATTTATTATAAGGAGATATTTAAATTAATATAAGTCTGTTTTACAGCTTAAAATATATCCAAATATCTTGCATATAAGGAGTCCGATATGATAAAAGAAAAACAAAAAATTATAGAATTAATAGATGAAAAGCTTCATAAGCTTAAATCCGCAAGCGATAAAATATGGAAATATGCAGAAGTTCGGTTTGATACAAAAAAATCTGCCGGGCTTTTCATAGAAATTCTCAATGAAGAAGGTTTTTCGGTGGAAAAGGAGCCGGGCGGCATCATCAACTCCTTTATAGCGTCCTTCGGCCATGGAAAACCTGTTATCGGCATATTGGCGGAATACGATGCTCTCGGCAGCATGAATCAGGTTGCCGACTGCGAATACAAAAAAAGCAGCAGTGAAAATACGCCCGGCCATGGCTGCGGTCATAACCTTCTGGGAACAGGTTCCCTCGGGGCAGCAACAGCCCTTAAGGATTACATGGAGATTCATCATCTAAACGGAACCATAAAGCTTTTCGGCTGCCCCGCGGAAGAAAGCGGATACGGAAAAGCATATATGGCAAAGGCCGGCCTTTTTTCAGAGCTTGACGCTGCGCTTTCGTGGCACCCTGCCGATATATCAAGCGGCTGGGCCGAAGGCACTCTGGCAGTGCTTCAGGCTTACTTTAAATTTAAGGGGATATCGGCTCACGCAGCCTCGGCACCCTTTATGGGAAGGAGTGCTTTAGATGCTGCTGAAATAATGAATATAGGCACTAATTATCTAAGAGAGCATGTTCCTGATTTTACAAGGATACATTACGCCTATATAGATGCCGGAGGAGAATCTGCAAATGTTGTTCCGGCGTCCTCAAAGCTCCACTATTTTATAAGAGCGCCCAAGCAGGAGACGGTTGAAAACATATATAAACGACTTTGCAAAATCGCCCAGGGAGCCTCATTGATTACGGAAACAGAAGTTGAAATATCCGTTGATTCTGCCTGTATGAACTATATCCCAAATATGGTTCTTTCAAGGCTTATGTATGATAATTTTAAAGAAATAAGCCCCATAGACTTTACGGAAAAAGATTATGAATATGCAAAAAGATACCATAAAGGCTTAAATGAAAATCAAATTTCTTCTTTGAGAGACAGGCTCAAAGCCGCGTTTAAGGATAAACCGGAGGATTGGATAAGCGAAATGCTTGAAAGCCCCTTAAATCCTTATCTGCCTGAAATGGCCGACGGCGGCCTTGGCATGATGTCTACGGACGTGGGGGACGTAAGCTGGATAGTTCCTACAGGCCAGGTAAATATCGCCTGCGAACCTCATGGCACAACCCCTCATTCATGGCAGTGGGTGGCAAACGGCTTATCAGGCATCGCTCATAAGGGCATCGAATATTCCGCCAAAGTCATTGCAATGACGGGCCTTGATATTTTAATGCACCCTGAAATAATAGAAAAAGCCCTTGAAGAGCATCATAAAAATTTATCCGGCAAAGCATACCATTCTTTAATCCCTAACGGAAAGCTGCCTGAATAAATATAGTAAATTTAAAGTTAAATAGTAGCGAAGCCGTATATTCACACAGGCTCAAAAATGTACCGTTTCCGAAGGAAATCCGTGTTTTTGGGCCTGATGGGAATAGGCTTTTGCTACTTCTTTATACGAAATTTACTATATATTTACATTAGGGCATGTTTTGAAACCCAAGAACTATGCATTTTTATTATTTGGTGATAAAACTTCAAACAGAAAAAATTAAGAAACACCATTATTTTCTATTTGAAATTTTATATTTATCTTCTAAAAATGTATCTTTAGAAATTTCAAAACATACTCTGGGGCGTGTTTGCAAATAGGAAGGCCGGCTGAATTTTGGCTTTTGCAGACATGCCCTAAAAGAAATTTGACTGGGAGAATGAATAAAATTAAAATAGAGTAAATAGATTATTTTCCTTAAAAATCCCTTTGGGCTTTTGTCTGCTTTTAAGAAGCATAGCAAAGCAAATAAATAATGCTGCAAAATATATCGGAGCAATTTGAAAATGGACTGTTTTTAAATTATAGTAAATCATTTTTTGCGGCTGTCTTATCTTTTTTACTTTATTTAGCGTCCGGGAGGATTCTATGAAAACAATTTCAACCTTGGAGTTTTTTAATTTTAAAAGAAGAAGGCTTGCCATATCAAATAATTACGCCATTATTCTGGTTATAACAGGTTCCATAGAAATAGAGCATAATAATACCATCTACCATCTTTCGGAAGACGATATTTTTGTGCTTAATCCTTATGACGAAACCGCCTTTTTCTCTTTGGAATACAATATTGTTTTAATGCTTATCATAGACCGGAACAAAATAGAAGAGATGGTTGAAGAAAGCTGGGCGCTTAAATATATTTCAGATATATCGAGCGTTTCCGAAGAACGCCGCCTTATCCATATACGAAAAGAAATACTCAATATCATAAGAGCCTTTTATGAAAAAAGAAATTATTATGAAATGTATGTCAACCAAATTACATTAGGCCTTATCAATTATCTGTCGGATAAGTTTGCAGACGATTCCGTATCTAAAGATATTATCCAGGGCAAAATAGAGGATAAAAGAATAACGGATATTTTAAACTATATCAATAAAAATTATTTTAAGGACCTTTCTTTAAACGATATCTCCAAAGAGCATTATATTTCTTTGCCTCATTTGTCCCGTATCTTTAAAAAACAGGTAGGCCTTACATTTACAGACTATTTAAACGAAGTAAGGCTTAAAAACATCATGACGGAACTCCCCCGCTCCGATGAATCCATACTGAAGATCGTTTTATCTCATGGGTTTTCAAACCTTAAATCCTTCTACAATGTTTACAACAAGCATTACGATACCCCGCCTTCAGCTTACAGGCAAAACAGCACCCCTTTGCATAAAAAATCCACGGAAGAAAACGATTTTCAGATACTCGCCATAGATAAGGCCATAAATCAGCTGAGCAAAAAGCTTGTTTTATCCACAGGCCAGATAATAAATCCCCAGACAACAAAATATTTATCCCTTAACATCGGCACAAGCAGAAACTCAGGGCTTTCCATAGCAAAAAAAATAATAAAGGCGGGCTATGGCAATATCCAGATAACATCTACCATTAAAGAAGAAATTGAGGAGCTTAACGAAAGAATCGGCTTTGACTACATACTTTTCGCTCTTAACGCGGAAAAATTGGAAAGCCCTAATTTAAAATCCAAAAGAAAGCTTGACCTTTTTCTCTGGCTTGATTTTGTTCTGGCCCAGAGGCTTATCCCCATATTCAGGCTGGAATTTAAACCAAAAGAAAGCAGAAACTTCATAAACTTCTTCATAGAATGCAGCAACCGCTACGGAAACCGCCAGATGGAAAACTGGCATATACTCTTTGAATTTGCTTCGTCAAAGGATAACGAAACAGACTGTATGCTTAATGAATATTTCATCATGTATAAAAGGCTTAAATTCCTTAACCCCTATATAAAATTAGGCATAGACAGCATATCCTCTCTTAATGAAGGCGGTACCCGTATCTTCAGCTATATTTACAATAATCTGGTACGCCTTTGCTGTGAACCTGATTTTGTAACCTATTCCGCCATTTATTCGGAAATGAACGATATAAGGGAAAAAGATGAAAACTTTTATCAGGAAATAAACCGCTATCCCAAAAAGGTGCTTGAAAGGCTGAATTTTCTTTTACGCTCCTTGACGGAAAAAGAGCCTGAAATATTTCTTGACGAGTGGAATACTTTATCCAGCAGCAATGAAGTAGTCGCAGGCACTTTCTACAGGACGGCCTTGATTACAAAAAGTATATTGGACCTTTCCGATAAAGTATCCGCCATAAGCTTCTGGCTAAGCGCCGGCATTGAAAACGTGGGCAAGGATTCTCTCTGCCTCTATCTTTATGGGCTGCTTAAAAAGCCCGTATTCTTTCTTTTGGAGCTTATAAATAAAATAGGCGACGAAATACTTTTATATGATAACGATATCCTTCTTTCTAAAAACAACGACGAATACCAGCTTTTGCTTATGAACCCTTGTTATATAGACCCCAGCTATTCCATCGATAAATACATCATAGACAATAACAGAATAAGTCTTTCCATAGTCCTCAGAGGCTTTGAAAAGGAAAACAGGGAATATGCCATAAAAAAATATACCCTCGACAAAGACCATGGGGGCATTTATAATGAGCAGCTTAAATTGGGAAGCATTGAAGAATTCGATAATGAATTCCAGTCTTATCTGGAAAGAATCGTTACGCCTAAAATAGAAATAATAAAAGAAGAAATAAATTATGAATTCACTGTAAACACAAATCTAACGATAAACGCCATTGAAATATATAATTTCAAAAAGCTGAATACCATTTTTATGTAAATAAAATATACGTCAGTGTTGTATTTCATAATGTACCTTAGATTAATTCAATAAAATACAAAGACAGCCCTAAGGGCTGTTTTTATTGTAAAAAGCCGCCGGAATGACATTTAGAACTTATCCCTGCGGCTTTATTTTAAGCTGTTATATATAGTGAAACAGTTTAATTGCAGTAACAAAATCGTATATTTTATCCTTAGTGAACCTGAAAACACTTAAAAAATGTTTTCAGGCGAACGTCCCCTTATAGTCAACAAATATCTTTTCAGCTTTATTGACTATAAATGGCTTAATGTAAACGTTTCTACTATATTAAACCATTTATGAAAAATAGATTTTTGACCGCCTTAAAGCTATTTTACTATGCTTATTGAATTTTAAAATATGCTTTTTAGCTAATAAGTTTCCCTCAATACTTATAGTAAATGCACTTTATGTTTTCAGGTTCATCTATTATAAAGGCTTAAAGCCCGAATGTCTTTCTGAATGCGCTTGGGGTTATGCCGTGGATATCCTTAAACGCAGCGGCGAACTTAGCAGGGTTTTCATATCCGCATCGGGCAGCAATATTCTTTATATTAAGCTCGTCGTTTGCAAGCATCTGCATAGCCCTTTTCATTACTGCCTCTCTAATATAAGCATATAAGGTCATATTATAGAGGCTTTTAAACGCTATCCGCAGCTTGCTTTCGCTCATTTCGGCCAGGCAGCAAAACTCTTCCGTAGACGGAGGGTCAAGAGGGTTTTTATCGATTCTTTCTTTCACACGATAAAGTTTCATTTCATCGTTCCATGTTACATAATGGCGCCGTACCCGCTTATGCTTTTCCCTCTCCATATTATGGGCAAAAAGGCTTATAAGCTCTATTGCCTTGCAAAGATAAGCGGGAACAGGCAGGCGGTTTCCCCGCACCCCCCAGCGTATCTGTTCCATTACCAGCATAACGTTGGGGCTATCTACATGGCCGGGCTTCCATTTTTTTGCGTCACTTACCCGAATAGGATAAGAAAACTTATTAGCCTTCAGAAAATTTTCAATACAGGAGTCAAAAATAAGCACGCTTGTAAAGCAGGCATGGGTTTGTGCAGGAATCACCATGCGAAGAGGCTTTCCGTCACTTATTATAAGCTGGGTAAAAGGCATAAGCTCTTTAGCCGGTTTACCCCTTTGAGTAAATGTAATTTTACCGCAATCGACGCAGAAAATCCAAAGATAAGGCTGCCCCGTATGAATGGTATAGTCTAGTTTTTTATCGGTAGTAAACCATGCGCTTGCGGCAAACAGGCCGTCGGTAGGGTTCATTTCTGAAATCCACCCGTTTTTCCATGTGCCCGGCAAAGCATAGCTTGAATAACAGCCGTGGCGGCTTATTGAAAAACCGAAGTTTTCCGCCCATGCACCCCAGCCCAGCCTGTATTCGTCGGTATAGCTCAAAAATAACCCTCCTTGAATTTACTTTTATAAGTTTAAGTATATCACCATAAATCAATGAACTTCAACTAGGGCTTGTTCCTACTATATAAGCGTGCAGACAAAAGAGAGCATATTTAGCCAAAAGGCGGTGCATACTGGAAGATGTCTGCTAAGAGGTACTGATAAAGTATGGCGTAATAATGCACTTTTAGATACCTGCTTAGATTTGTGGGAATACCCTCTAATATATAATCCAAAATGTGATATTAATAATCCTAAAATATACGGCTAAAACACAAAAATTCTAATTCGATCCCTTTATATAGGCTATTTTTAAGCATACATAATAATATCTGAGTTCCTGCTATAACCCTGCGGCACAGATTGACAGCAAAAGTAAAGCATGGTAGGATAATGCACAGGTTAGCTCAGCCTAACTTATTTCGGCAGCGCGCGCCGAAATTTTACTATATATAGCATTGTCAATTTGCTTTCTCTTATTTTATGGCTTCTAAAGCTAAATGCCTGGGCGGCATAAAAGCAAATTGATTATACAATATCAATATCAAGGAGACATGATAATGAAAAAGCTTGCTAAATTTCTCATACCGGCCATTTTATGTATGGCCATGCCCTTAATAGTCTCAGGCTGTCAAAATAAAAACTCCGCCTCTTCGGAAACGCCGGCTCAGGCCTCCGAAGCGCCCTCAACTGAACCCACTCCAAAAGAAAAAGCCCTCTCTGAAAGCGAAGAAGCACCGGCTGCCCGCACCGTAACTACCGTTATGGGCGATGTGGAAGTACCGTCAAACCCTCAGAGGGTGGTTGTAAACTGGTATGCAGGCGATGTTTTTGCTCTTGATTTAAATGTTGTAGGCTATTATTGCTGGGCGCAGGAATCCATGCCCTTTTATGATAAGATGATGGCTACCACAGCAATTGAAAACTGGGAGCCGGAAGAAGTTATGGCTTTAGAGCCCGACCTTATCGTTACATATAAAGAAGAAGATTTTGATAAATTTAAAAGCATTGCTCCCGTTATCGTCGTAAGGGGAAGCGATATGAACTCCCTCGAAAGAGTTCAGTTCCTTGGCAAAGCAACGGGAACGGAAGATAAAGCCGAAGAAGTTCTCAACGTTTTTGAAACAAAGCTTGAAGATGCAAAAAAATTATTAAGCGGTGAACAATTTTCAGGAAAAACCTTTACAATCAATGAAGACTGGGGTTCAACAGGCTCCTGGGCAGGCATTGCCTTTGAAAGATCCTCAAGGGGCGGAACCCTTGTTTTTTAAATACCTTGGAATGAAGCTTCCCGAAAAGATAGAAGCACTTATCGACCAGTCCGGTGACAGGGATTACGCTCTTTTAAGCTACGAAGTTGCCCATGAGTATTTCGGCGACTATATCATATGGTTTGACCAGGAGGGCAGCGAATCTGAATATAAAAAGACTGAAATCTGGAACAGCATCCCTGCCGTAACCAATGAAAATATTATAACTATACCCGGCGAAAAGCTTGGCATGTTCTATTTTTCGGATATATTAAGCTTAACGGCGGAAATCGACTATATTGTAGACGCTATTAATCACTTGGCAAAATAAACCGAAAGGAAACTGAACTATGGAGCAATCCCCAGCAAAGTCTCGCGGCGCGGCGCGTTTCACCTTGTATATGCTTCTGGGAGTGGTATTTCTCTTGCTGATGGCGGCCGCGTCGATTAGTTTCGGCGCCGCCGATATGCGGTTATCTACGGCATGGGGAGCAGTTTTTAATTTTAACCCCTCTTTAACAGAGCATCAGATTATCCAGTCTCTTCGCTTTCCCCGCACTGCGGCGGATATTATCGTCGGATGCAGCCTTGCAATGTGCGGTGCATTAATGCAGGGCACGACGAGAAATCCCCTTGCGGATTCCGGCCTTATGGGCATAAGCAGCGGCGCAACCTTTGCCATAGCCCTGGCAATGGCATTTTTGCCTGAACGGACCTATGGCCAGACTATGCTTTTCGCATGTATGGGCGCAGCAATAACCACTGGAATGACTTATTTTATAGCATCCTTAGGAAAACGCGGAATGACGCCTCAGCGTCTTGTTCTGGGCGGTATTTCCGTTTCCATGCTTTTTGGTGCTTTCAGCCAGTATATCTCAATTAAATATAAATTAGGCCAGGCCCTTGCTTATTGGACGGCAGGCGGAACCGCCGGAGCAAAATGGAGCGAATTGGCCGTTTCCGCACCTTTTTTTGTTGCGGCTGTTTTGGCTGCCGTTGCCCTTTCTCCGTCTGTTACCGTTATGAGCCTGGGAGAAGACGTTGCAACGGGGCTGGGGCTTAAAACCCGGTTTGTGAAAGGAATTTCCACTTTAATCGTCCTCATTCTTACAGGCCTCTCCGTTATCGTTGTAGGCCCCGTAAGCTTCGTGGGGCTTATTACACCCCATATTGTCCGCTATCTTGTAGGGGTTGACTACCGCTATATAATTCCTGCATCGGGGCTTTACGGCGCCCTTCTTACGGTATCGGCGGATCTTCTTGGAAGGCTTATAAACAAGCCTTATGAAACCCCCATAAGCGTTATTTTCGCCGTGGTAGGCGTTCCTTATTTCCTTTATCTTGCCCGTAAGCAAAGGAGGGAATTTGAATGAAACCCCAGCGTTTTATCATTAAAAGGGGCCTGTACGTAATTTTCATTTTGCTGCTGATTATGCTTGTAATCGCTATTATAAGCATGAATTCCGGTAAAATGAATCTTTCTCCCATGGAGGTTTTAAATGTTATCCTTGGGAAAGGAAATGAAAAGCAAAATTTAATCGTTTATGAGTTCCGGCTTCCCCGTATTGTTCTTTCCGTTCTTGTAGGCATCGGCATGGGGGCTTCCGGCTGTATTATGCAGAGCCTTCTGAGAAATGATATGGCAAGCCCCGGTACTTTAGGCATAAGCTCCGGCTCAGGGCTTTTTGTATTAATTTTCGTCGTGGCTTTTTCTGCTAAAGGCATATCCTCGGCGGTAGCGCTGCCGCTTTTGTCTTTTGTGGGCGGAATGACGGCGGCGGCCCTTATCTTTCTGCTTTCCTACAGGAAGGGAAAGGATATTTCCCCCACGGGGCTTATTTTAACAGGCGTTGCCCTTTCAAGCGGTTACGGGGCGTTAACTACCTTGCTTACCTTAAAGCTTGACCAGAACCAGATGGACTTTATGCAGAGATGGAGCGCGGGAAGCCTATGGGGAGACGAATGGCGCTATCTTATTATCCTTGTTCCCTGGACCCTGATTTTTACCGCCTATTCCATTTATAAGGCAAGGGTTCTTAATACGCTTACTCTTGGCAATCAGACGGCCACCGGTCTTGGGGTCGCGGTGAAAAAGGAATTTTTAGGCTTGTCGATTGCCGCTGTTGCTTTGTCTTCAGGAAGCGTTTCTCTCGGGGGGAATTTCTTCTTTATAGGCATGATTTCCCCCCATATGGCAAGAAAGCTTGTAGGGCCAAATCATAAGCTTTTGCTTCCCGCATCCTGTCTTACGGGAGCAATTATTGTACTGCTTGCGGATACCATAACCCGAACCATAAGCCTGGGTACAGACGTGCCTACAGGCATCATAATCACCGTACTCAGTACGCCGTATTTCCTGTATTTGCTTGCCAAGGCAAATTAAGGCGCCGTAATCCAATCAGGGAGGTTTTTATGAACAGTATTACAACAGAAAATTTAGATATTGCCTATGATGAGGAGCTTATTGTAAAGGCATTGGACATGAGTATTCCGAAGGGAAAAATCACTTCCATCATAGGCCCCAACGGCTGCGGAAAATCTACGGTTCTAAAGGCCGTAGGCCGTATATTAAAGCCTAAAAATGGCTTTGTATATTTAAGCGGAGACGATATATGCAAACTTTCAACCAAGGATATAGCAAAGAAAATGGCTATCCTTCCTCAAACCCCTACGGCCCCCAGTGGTCTTACCGTAAGCGAGCTGGTGGCCTACGGCCGTTTTCCCCATCAAAAAGGCTTTGGAAAGCTTACCCCGGAGGATAAAAAAATAGTTCAATGGGCCCTTTCAGTAACCAAGCTTGCGGACTTTACCCATCGCGAGGTGGATACCCTTTCAGGGGGCCAGAGGCAGAGGGTATGGATAGCGATGGCTTTAGCGCAGCAGACGGATTTGATTTTACTTGACGAACCTACAACTTATCTTGACCTTGCCCATCAGCTTGAAGTGCTGGAGCTTTTATATGATTTAAACCGCAGGCAGGGCTGTACCATAGCAATGGTATTGCATGATTTAAATCTTGCGGCAAGGTTTTCCGACTATATGATTGCAATCCGAAACGGAAATATCATTAAGCGGGGGAGCCCTGAGGAGGTTATAACACCGGAAGTTCTTAAAGAAGCTTTCTCCATTAATGCCGAAATCGTCAAGGTCCCCCGAACGGGAAGGCCCGTATGTGTTACGTACGACCTTCTGTTTTCCGATCAGCTCTCTGAAAAGGAGGATATTGCCGTATGAAAACCACGTTGCGGGTATTTCAAGAGGCAAAGAAATACCGGCTGCTTTTTTTCATCGCTTTTGTTGCCCTTATTCTATCGACTGTGGCAGGCTTTTACACACCCTGGGCACTCAGAGAGCTGACTAGTCTCGCTACGGAAGGAAGCGATGATTTTGCCGCCCAATCCTTGCGCATAGGCCTTCTTCTTTTGCTGGCAACGGCTTTGCAGGCCGCCGGAAATTCCCTCTCGGGTTACCTTAACCATTATGCCGCCCTCCATTATGTTTCAGATCTCCGTTCAAGGCTTTACAGCAAGCTCCAGAACATGAGCCTTCGTTATTTCCATAAAAGCCGCACGGGGGATTTAACGGCAAGGGTTGCTTCCGATGCGCTGAATGCGGAAATCCTTCTTGCCCATGTGATTCCCGATTTTCTTTTTAATATCCTTACTTTCATAGGCGTCGGAGCCCTGCTTACTGCAATCAATTGGAAGCTTGCTTTAATGAGCCTTGTTACAATCCCTTTTCTTCTGGGGATTACCATTTGGCAGAGCCGCCATGTTTCCCCCACGTGGAAAGAAAATTCCAGGGTTCGGGGAGAGCTTGCGGGAACCGTTCAGGATAATCTTTCCGGCATAAAGGAAATACAGATTTTCAACCAGCAGGCCCATGAGGAAAAAAAGGTCGCAAAGCTTTCCTTGCAGCACAGCATGACATACCTGCGGGCAAGCTTTTTCTTTGAAACAACATATCCTTTACTTTCCTTCATTACGGCTTTAGGTACTGTAATTGTGGTGGTATACGGAGGTTACCTTTTAAGCATAAGAGAAATCGCCATCGCCGATATTGTAGGCTTTGTCATGTATCTTTCCATGTTTTACAACCCTGTAAAAAGCATTTCCGGCCTTGTTGAAAGAGGCGGAGAAGCGGCGGCAGGCTGTAAGCGTGTTTTTGAAGTAATCGATGATGCTCCAGACGTTAAGGAAAAGAAAAACGCCCAAACACTCTCCAGCGTAAAGGGAGAAATACACCTCAAAGATTTATCCTTTGCCTATAACGAGGAAATCCCAGTGCTGGAAAATATCAATCTTACAATAAAGGCCGGCCAGAAAGTAGCGCTTGTGGGTACAACCGGGGTTGGGAAATCCACCATAGCAAATTTAATCAACAGATTTTATGACCCCCAGCAGGGCGCCGTATTGATAGATGGGGTGGACATTCGGGACGTTACTTTGCAAAGCCTCAGGGATAACATTTCCATGGTGCTTCAGGATACCTTCCTTTTTAACGGAACCGTATATGAAAATATCCTTTACGGCTGGAAAGATGCATCTGAAGAGGATGTAATGAACGCCGCAAAAGCAGCCAATGCTCATGATTTTATCATAAAAATGGAAAATGGCTATGATACTGTAATCGGTGAAAGGGGTATCCGGCTTTCCGGCGGCCAGAAGCAGCGAATTTCCATCGCCAGAGCAATTTTACGCAACTCCCCTATATTGATTCTTGACGAGGCCACATCAGCCCTAGACACTAAAACAGAGCAGGAAATACAGGCAGCCCTGGATGAAATTTCAAAAGACCGCACGACGCTTGTAATCGCCCACAGGCTTTCAACGATACGCAGCGCCAATCAGATTGCGGTTCTGGACGGAACCGGTATCGTAGAGCTGGGCAGCCACAAAGAATTAATTGCCCGAAACGGCATTTACGCCTATCTTCACAAAGTACAGGCGTCTTAAAATACTTATGTATATCAATCCGCAGCAACTGATTAGGATACTTTATTAAATAATGGGGTAGTTAAACAGCTTTAATCAGTAATAAAATTATTTTACTATAAGTGCAAAAAACACTCTGTGGCACAGTGATTTTTGAGTTTTTCTCTGCTGCCATTTCATGCAAATAATACTGTAAACCTATTCTAAAGCGGAAGGCTCAGCCTTCCGCTTTTTTAATAAAAATCTCTCCCTCTTATTTGTGCTAAAACACCAATTTAATAAAATCCAATAAATTTCAATTGACATGGCCTTCAAGATGTATTATTGTGTAATAAATAACATGTATTATATTGTATTATTAAGAAACGGGGATTTTATGAAAAATTTAGAGTCTGTAAGTATAACTCCCTTGTATCAGCAGCTTTGCGATACCTTAAAGGAACAGATAAAGGCCGGCAAATATAAGGCCGGTGACAAGATTCCTTCTGAAGACCAGCTCAGCAAAATGTATAAAATAAGCCGTATTACCGTTCGAAACGCCCTTCAGCATCTGGCAGATGAAAACATGCTTGTAAAACGGAAAGGAAAAGGCACCTTCGTAGCCGAGCCCGTCATTATAGAAAGCATGTCCGCAGGCAACAGTTTCACCAAGTCCTGCTTACAGATAAACGCCGTTCCCAGCACTAAAATCATTTCCATGTCAAAGCAGCATGCCGGCAAAAAAATAGCAGAGATTCTTGAAACAAGCCCTGAAGACTTTATTATATGCATTAAACGCCTCAGGCTTATCGATAATATGGCCGCTATTTTTGAAGTGGATTATTTCACAAAGGATTATGATTTTTTAATTCAAGAAGATTTTACAGGAACTTCTCTTTTGGAATTTATAAGAAAAAATACAGGCATAAGGGCAGAAGGCATCGAAGACATTTATGAAGTAAGGCATGCTTCAAAAGAGCATGCAGAATATCTGGACTGCAAGGTAGGGACCCCTCTTTTGCAGGTAAGCCAGACTGTCTTTATGGCAGAAGGAAAGAAACTTTATTATAACGAGCAGTATATCCGAAGCGACAGATATAAATATGCCATACGGTCTAAAATTAATTAGGCAGGTGAAAAATGAGAACTATTATTTTAGCCTCTCATGGAGGCTTTGGAAAAGGCATGCTGGAATCGGCGAAGATGATTTTGGGAGAAGGCACTGGAAACATAAGAGCCTATGCCATGTATCCGGGAGACAGCGCCGAGGATTATGCCAAGGAACTTGAAAAGGAAATCTTAGAAAACCCTGATACAGAATACGTCATCATGGCGGATTTATTCGGGGCAAGCGTATGCACTGCAATGACGGGCCTTACAAAATATAAAAACGCAGTATTGTTTTCGGGAATGAGCTTTACCATGCTTTTAGAATTATTAACCTCTTTTCCCGAAGCTCTTACGGAAGAAGATATTTTAAGACTTATAAATTCCGCAAGAGAAGGCATAAAAAATATAGATGTTAAAGAAGCAAACGACGAAACGGAGGACTTTTAGTGGAGACAGACAGAAATATCCTTTCCATATTTCCTGTGGTAAAGCCTATTATCGGCATGATCCATCTTAAAGGAGACACGGAAAAAGATATATTTGAAAGAGCAAAAAGAGAAGTAAGCATTATGGCTGAAAACAGCGTAGACGGCATTATGCTTGAAAATTATTACGGCAATTATTATGACCTTGAACGGATTCTTGATTATGTAAGCACGCAGAAGCTTCCTGTGCCTTACGGGGTTAACTGCCTGAATGTAGACGCTTTGGGCTTTGAGCTTGCCAATCGCTATCAGGCCTCTTTTTTACAGCTGGACTCTGTTATAGGCCATGTAAAGCCAAGAGATGATGCGTCTTTGGAAGCGTTTTTCAATCTCTACAGGAAAAACTGCGATGCTTTTGTCATCGGCGGCGTAAGATTTAAATACCAGCCTGTCCTTTCCGAAAGAAGTGTAGAAGAAGATTTGATTCTGGCCATGAAAAGATGCGATGCCATAGCCGTAACAGGAAATGCCACCGGAGAAGAAACCTCTTTAGATAAAATTCAATATTTCCGTGAAATAATAGGGGATTTCCCCCTTGTAATAGCCGCCGGAGTGACCTCAGAAAACGCCGAAGAACAGCTTTCTTTCGGAGATATGGCAATTATCGGAAGCTATTTTAAAGATAATTATAAGGATTTCGGAGATGTTTCAGAAGAGCATGTCAGAAATTTTATGAATACAATAAAGGAATTAAGGAGGAGATGGAGTGATTAAATTAGTAAGGGTAGACCACAGGCTTGTACACGGGCAGGTAGCTTTTGCATGGACGAAGTTCCTAAACGCCGACTGTATCTTGGTAGCAAGCGATGCCCTGATGAAAGATGAGCTTAAAATGGCAGGCCTTCGCATGGCAAAGCCCTCAGGGGTAAAGCTTGTGATGAAAAGCATTGAAGATTCAGCAGAAGCGCTGAATTCCGGCGTAACAGATAAGTATAAGCTTATGATTTTATGCGAGTCTGTTGAAGATATTTACAGGCTTGCCGCAAAAACAAACTGTATTACCGCCATCAATCTGGGCGGCATGAAATCCGGTGAAAACCGCAGGCAGATTTCAAAGGCCGTTCATGTATCTGATGAAGACATTGCCTTAATAAAAGAACTTATGGATAAAGGCATTGCCGTTTCAGTTCAGATGGTTCCAGACGACACCCAAACAGATGTCGCAAAACTTATATAGGAGGGCCCCATGGATATCGTGCAAACCTTACTTATTGTTTTAATTGCCTTTTTTGCCTACATGCATAGCTACGTAGGCTCCACAATGCATAACCGCCCTATTATTATAGCCCCTTTAGTAGGCCTTGTTTTAGGTGATTTACAAACGGGAATCATGATAGGCGCAACCTTAGAGCTTGTATTTATGGGGGCCTTTCCCGTAGGCGCAAGCAACCCGCCGGATTTCGTATCAGGGGCTATTATCTCCACAGCCTACGTTATCATGACCGGTCAGGACGTTACGGCGGCTGTAGTTTTAGCCGTTCCCATTGCAACCTTAGTTTTATTAATTGATAATGTACAGATGACTGTCCTTTTAACATGGGCATCCCACATAGCCGATAAATTTGCCAAGAACGGCGATATTAAAGGCGTCGAAAGAGTTCAGATTATCGCCGGTATCGGCAATAAAATCATTCTTTCCCTCATTGTAGGCCTCGGCTTTGTCCTTGGGGTTCCCGCAATCGAAAAAATATTACAGCATGTTCCTGAATTCGTAACAAGAGGCCTTGATGTTGCCGCAGGTCTTATTCCCGCCATCGGTTTTGCCATGCTTGCAAGAATGATGCTTACAAAAAGCATGGTTCCTTATTTAATCCTTGGCTTTATCCTTGTGGCATACTTAAATGTTCCTATTATAGGCGTGGCATTATTCGGATTGGTAGCCGCCCTTATATACATCAACAAAAGCAGTGAAGCAGTAAAGGAGGCGGCATACGATGACAACGAATTCTAATACTACTACTCTCTCCCCTGAAAGTAAAATTACAAGGAAGGATTTCTGGAGCTGTTTTTTCCGCTCTTTAACCTTGGACTCCTCATGGAATTACGAGCGTATGCAAAACCTTGCCTTTGCTTATATGATGGCTCCTGTTATAAGGCGTTTGTATCCCGATAAGGAAGAAAGGGCCCAGGCTCTGGAACGCCATCTTGAATTTATGTCCGTAACTCCTCATATCTGTACCTTGCTTGTGGGAATCGCAGGAGCAATGGAAGAAGAAAACGCTAAAAACCCCGATTTTGACCCTACCAGCATAAACGCCGTAAAATCAAGCTTAATGGGGCCTATGGCAGGCATCGGCGATGCATTTTTCTGGGGAACCTTAAAGCTTATTGCAGCAGGCGTGGGTATCTCCTTAGCCTCTCAAGGAAATATTTTAGGCCCTATTTTATTCTTCCTCATTATAAACGTTCCTCATTTTATTTTAAGATATATCTGCCTGGATAAGGGCTTCAAATACGGTTCAAAATTTTTCAAGGATTTAAGCATGTCCAATATCGTATCTAAAATAACAGAAGCCGCATCCATCTTAGGCCTTATGGTAATCGGCGGCATGACGGCGGCAAACGTATATTTTGAGCTTCCTATTATGATCGGAAGCGGCGAATGGGCAGAGCCCCTCCAGTCTTACCTTGACAGCATCATGCCCTGTTTAATTCCCGCATCTGTATTCGTGCTTCTTTACTGGCTTATCGGTAAAAAAGTAAAAACAACGACGATTCTTCTTGCCATGATTGCTATTTGTATCTTATTGGCGGCTTTTGGAATCGTTTAGAAAAAGAACCTTACTCATCTGCATATGTTCATAATAAAAGAAGGCTTCCTGAGAAGCCTTCTTTTATTATGCATGCAGAGCGTAAATTCCTTATAAAAAAGTAACCAAAACCGATTCACTGTAGACGCAAAAACATGAGTTTCTTTCGGAAACATAATCAATAAAAACTTATTTAACTTTAAAACTGAATATTTTAAACTTAAATAAGTATGTACCGCAATAGATAATGAAGCTTTTAAGATATAAAACTATAAAAAACAATTTCATAAAATACGGATTATTATATGCCATATAAACCGTATTTTTGAGCTATTATGAATACAGGGGTTTTGTTACGTTTGAACTTTAAATGCACTATAGAAAATAAAACAAATATGGCTTAAATTAAACTGATTTACAATCCAATTCCTTTATCTTATCATTTCTTCCCCAAGGCAATAAGTCTGCTTCACGTTATAATCATCGTCCATAACAACAATATCTGCGTCTAATCCGGACACTATCTGCCCCTTCTTTTTATCTGCCCCTATAAGCTGGGCAGGATAAAGGCTTGCAGATAATAGGGCATGTTCAATGGAAACCATGGCTTCTTCCACTAAAAGCTTTATGCCCCTATTTATCTTTAAAGAGCTGCCGGCTATGGTATCTGTACCTAAAATCCTTGCCGTGCCCTTTTCATCTATTTCAATTTTTCTTCCTTCGTGTTCATAAATGCCCTTCCCAAGGCCCTTGGCCATTAAAGAGTCTGTAATAAGCACCATTTTGGTATTGTTTCGTGCTTTAAATAAAACATTGATAACACTGGGGTGAACGTGCTGCCCGTCCCCTATGATTTCCGCAAAGGTATTTGAAGCCATTAAAGCCCCTACCACCCCCGGCTCTCTGTGATGCAAGCCGAGCATGGCGTTAAAGCTGTGGGTAAAGCTTGTAACTCCGTTTGCTACGGCTAAAACCGCTTCTTCATATTTCGCTCCGGAGTGGCCTAAGGAAACTGCAATATTATTTTTCACGGCATACTTTGTAAGTTCAAAATCCTTATCATGTTCACAAGCCATAGTTATATAGCGTATCGTATTTCCTGAAACCGCCTGAAATTCTTTAAACACTTCTACAGACGGCGGCAGAACAATATCCGGTTCATTGGCCCCTCTGAATTTTTCATCAAAAAAAGGTCCTTCTAAGTGAATCCCTAAAATTTCAGCCCCTTTCATCTTCATATCCTTTGCTTCCCGAAGGCTTTTCAGGGCTTTGATAATCGTCTCCTTAGGGTTGGGAGACGTCGTGGGAAGAAAGGCTGTTACCCCCTCCTCGGGAAGCCTTGAAACCCACTGTTTTATGCCTGAAGGCTCCCCTTCCTCTGCAGAATATCCATATGCGCCGTGGGTATGTACATCAATAAATCCGGGAACAATCCTATCTTCCCCGTAGTCTCGATCGGGCTTTTCTTTTCCGTAGGGCAGAACGGACTTTATCTTTTTATCTTCTATTTCAATTTGTGCCTTTATAAACTGCCCTGCTATAAAAACTCTTCTGCTTTGAATAATCATATGGCCGCCCCTTTCATTGATTTATAGTAAATTTCAAATGAAACAGTAATAAAAATCATATATTTTGAGTGGCTTAAACACAGGGATTCTATATGTTTAAGCGGTTTATGAAAAATAGATTTTTACTGCTTCCTTCTGTGAAATTCACTATATATTCTTATAACAATTATATAAAGGGTTGCAGATGACCGCAACCCTTTATATTGCTGATACTATATATAATGTATTTGTTCCTGATATTTTGAAAAAATCCGATGATCCCTTTCCGGATCCTGAATATTATTGGCACTCATGAAAACAGGGGGCTCTATTCCGTCTGCCGCGCAAAGCTCTGCAAAGCCCGATACAATCATATTGACAATAACTGCACCAGTGGCGGTAGAGGCAGCGCCGGCTTTTACCCCGCTGCCATCAACCGTTACACAGGCGTCTCCTATTTCGCCGCAATTATCTATGATAATATCCCCGAATTCATAAAGGTTCTTTCCCGCGCTATGGCGGCTTTTTACTGCCTTTGAATATGTAAGGCTCGTTATTACAATAAGCTTTACCCCCATATTCTTTGCTTCCATAGCCATGTCTATGGTTACGGCATTTCTCCCTGAAACGGAGTGAATAAGAAGCACATCGCCTTCCTTAATCTTCGTATTTTTTAATATAATGTTTCCGAAGCCTTCAAGCCTCTCCATATGAGACGTTATGGTAAAGGGCATGGTATTTAGCATTAAGGTAGGATTAAACACAGGGTTTGCAACCATAAGCCCCCCTGCCCTGCCGTAAAACTCCTCTGTTATAATACCTGCATGGGAAGCGCCGAAAGCAAAGATGCTCTTTCCTTCTTTAAATGCCGAATACAGAAGCTCTGCGGCATTTTGGATATTTTCTGCCTGGGTATCTTTTATTTGGGTAATTAAACTTAATACATGCTCAAGGTATTCCAAATGCTTTCTCATCTTGGTACCCCCCTAAGAATAAGCCCTTCTATAATGGCCCAAAGGGAGAAATCCTGCCCGGCGTTACTGATAAGCCATCCTGCAATGGTGTTTTCAACGAAAGGAAGGGACCAGCCCATAAGAAGCACCAGAACGATTCCGCTTACAGCCGCCGAGATATAGGCCCCTCTCCGACCGCCTCTTGCATTTCCTACTACGGCAGCCGTGCCGCATTCAAAAAAGCAGGTGATTACAACAGGCACAACCGTATACTTAAATAAGTTAAGGGAAGAACAAGCAATAATCATAATGACGGAAGAAGCCATGGAAATCAGAAAGCCTATCATAACCGCATTAGGGGCATAAGGGAAAAGCAAAGGGCAATCGTATGCCGGAATGGCATTGGGGATAATCTTTTCCTGAATGCCGGTAAAGGCGGGAACGATTTCCGCAATCATCATACGAACCCCAAGGAGTAAAACCGTAAGACCGGCGCCGAAAGTAAGGCCGGAGGTCACAATGAACTTAAACAATCCGTTTGTTTCCGTAAGGCCGTAAAGCTCGCCGTAATTGATACCTATAATCATATACATTACTGTAAGCACAATATAAGTAAGCATGATTACGATAGAGCCTGTTATGGCAACTTCTTTTAAAAACCGCATATTTTTCGGCATTTCTATATCTTCCGTGGATTTTGACTTGTCACCGAATTTTCCTGCTAAAAATCCTCCTATAAGAACAAACACCGTGCTGGGGTGGCCCAAAGTAAAGGAGTCGTCTCCCGTGACATCTTTAATATAAGGCCGTACAAGGTTCGGAGCGATTACATAATAGGCCGCCGTCGTAAGAGAAGCAATCACAAGCAAGGGAACGCCCTGAAAGCCTGCCGTTACGCCTACGGCTACAAATACAAAGGGGAACCAGTAGAGCATATGGCCTGTAAGAAATACAGCCTTCCATTTTGTAAACCGAGCCACCAGAAGGTTTAAAAGAAAACCGAATATCATGGCAACCCCGATTTCAAAGCCGTATTGTTCCATATAAACGCCTGCGTCCATAGAAGGCGCTACCGATGCAGCAGGGTTTAAAGCCGCAATGGACCCTGCCAGGGGAACGAGGCTATTTACTAATATGCCTGCTCCCTGTTGAAGAATGATTACGCCGATTGCCGTTTTAAATGTTCCCGACATAATGTCTGTAAAGCTTTTCTTTTGCAGCAGCAAGCCAACCAAGGCAATAAGGGCTAGAAATATGGCGGCTACGCCGAAAATCTGATTAATCAAGAAATTAAGAATACCCATTGCGATCCTCCTATCTGTTTTCTAAAAATGCCTGAAGCTTCTCCTTGATTTCCTTCTGATTTACAAAGCTTTTGATTATCACTATAGGAACATGGACTCTGCCCTGGAGGTTTTCCGCCAAGTCACTTGAAGTAAAAATAACGTCACAGGCCGCTCCGCAAGCCGATGAAATATCCCCCGTAAACACAGTTGCCTCAATGCCCATTTCCTTTAAAACTCCTTGAATCTTAATTTTGAGTAAAGTAGAAGACCCAACCCCAAAACCACATATAGCTTGAATTGTAAGCTCACTCATATTCCTCCACCTCCTTAAAATATCTATTCACTTAAAGCCCTTCCCCGTTTATGATGGCGTAAAGCTCTTCTATGGATGTGCTTGTTATCAATCTTTGGCAGGTTTTTTCATTGCTTATTGCCTCAGCAACACGGCTTAAAGAATCAATATGCTTCCTGGGCTCTGTGGCGCATAGTCCAAACATGAGATATACAGGATCATTGTTTGAATTAAAAATAACCGGCTTTTTAAACACTGTAAGCACAAGGTCATCTTTTAAAACATGTTTTCCTGCCGCGGCATGGGCAAGCGCGATATTCGGTGCAATCACTATATATGGCCCAAGCTCTAAAACAGCGTTTATCATTGCTTGAATATACCCTTCCTTAATAGAGCCAAGCCGCATCATGAGATTTCCGCATATGTTTAAGGCCTCCTCCCAGCTCCTTTCTTCCCCGTCTATTAGTAATCCTTCTTTCCTTATGATTTCAGCCATCGTTATTCTCCTGACTTTTTAAATTTTACTTTGTATAGTAAAACAATAAGATTACAGTAACAAAAACCGTATATTTTGAATGGCTTAATAGAAAGGGTTCTATTATATTAAGCCGTTTATGAAAAATAGGCTTTTGTTCCTACTTTAAAGTTGTTTTACTGTAATATGTATATTATTTCTCTTAAGCCCTTATACTGGATTGCCCCTTAAATAGACAAATTTTAATTTATAATTTCTAAGCCTCTGGCCTCCGCAATTAAAAATAGCAGCTTACTATAGTAAATTCATCATGAAGAAGCAGCAAAAGCCTATTCCCATCAGGCTCAAAAACACGGATTTCCTTCGGAAACATAGTGAAATTGCTTTTATACCATAACAGATATAAGCCTTTTAATATATAAAATCAAATAAAGGCAATTTCACAAAGGCGCTTTATTATATTTCTTCTATAGTTAAATAGTTTAATTACAGTAATAAAAATCGTATATTTTGAATGGCTTAATATAAGCGTTTCTATTATATTAAGCCGTTTATGAAAAATAGATTTTTGTTACTTCCTGAAGGATATTTTACTCTAAAACGCATTTTTGAGCCTTCGTGAATATACGGCTTTGCTACTATTTAACTTTAAATTTACTATATATGAATAAACCGTGAAAATACAATTTGTGAATCTAGTCTAATTGACTTTTAATATCAGAGAGTGCTACACTAATATCAGATTTTGTATAAACTTGTCGGTAATACTATGAGCATCACGGGCCGTAGGAATTAAAGTAAATTTCTCATAAAGAAGGAACAAAAGCCTATTCACTATAGACCAAAAACGCGAGTTTCCCTTGGAAACAGTACAGTTTTAAACCTAAGTGAGCATACCGCTTTGTTACTTTAACTTTAAATTTACTATAACTACTGAGACAGCAAATGTATAAAGATAGGACCTCTATCCTTTAGGCATTTGCTGTTTTTTATAATCAGCCTTCTAAAATATAAAGGAGGGGATAAATTGTATATTGCCCATACAAGAGAAGACGGAAAAGAACAGTCTCTATTGAACCATTTAACAGAAACTGCAAAGCTTGCGAAGGATTTTGCGTCTTCCTTCCATTCAGGAGAATTAGCCTATCAAATGGGCCTTGCCCACGATTTAGGAAAATACTCAAAGGAGTTTCAAGACAGGATTAAAGGCATCTCTGCCGCTCAGGTAGACCATTCCACCTCCGGCGGTATAGAATTAAACAAGATTTTTAAAAATATCATTCCTGTTTACGGGGTTTTAGGCCATCATTCAGGGCTTCCTAACGGGGGCTCCAAGGCAGTGGGGCTTAATAATCCCGATTCTACTCTTTATGGCCGCCTGAATAAGAAAAATCTGCCGGATTATTTGGCCTATAAAAATGAAATCAATCTTTCCAATGCGCCTTGGCCTAATTTCAAACCGTCTCAGGATATGGGCTTTACCATGGCCTTTTTTATCAGAATGCTTTATTCCGCCCTTGTGGACGCTGATTATTTAGATACGGAAAGCTTCATGTCTCAAGGAGAAGTTCAGCGTTCCGGCTTTGATTCCATAGATGTTTTAAAAGAACGGTTTGATCGCTTCATTCAGCGTACTCCAAGAGAAAAAAGCCCCATCAATATGAAAAGAAATGAGATTTTAGAAGACTGCCTCTCAGCTTCGGGCAAAGAAAAAGGCCTTTTTTCCCTCACGGTTCCCACGGGCGGCGGAAAGACCATCTCTTCTCTTGGCTTTGCCCTGCATCATGCCAAAAATCATCATCTGAAACGCATTGTATACGTAATACCGTTCACTTCAATCATTGATCAAAACGCAAAGGTAATTGCATCTATTGTCAATGAATCAGAAGGTATCAATAATGTCATTGAGCACCATTCAAACATTCTCTATCCCAATGAGGAAAATAAAAAAGACTATAAATACCTTGCTGCGGAAAACTGGGATGCGCCGATTATCGTCACCACCAATGTTCAGTTTTTTGAATCTCTTTTTGCCCATAGAAGCGCTAAATGCAGGAAGCTTCACAATCTGGCAGAAAGCGTTATTATCTTTGACGAAGCCCAAATGCTCCCCATTCCTTTTTTAAAGCCCTGCATACGGGCCATGGAAGAGCTTATAAGAAATTATAATACGACGGCGGTTTTATGTACGGCTACCCAGCCGTCTCTCGGCCCTATATTCAGTAAAGATATTACCCCGACGGAAATCTGTAAGGACCCGAAAGCCCTTTACAGCTTTTTCAGAAGAGCCACTTTAAAAAATATCGGTAAAATCAGCGAAGAAGATTTAATTCAAAACCTTAAAGAGAAAAAACAGGTGCTCTGCATTGTAAACACAAGAAAGCACGCCCAAGAGCTTTATAAAAAGCTTGATAACGCCTTTCATCTTTCCACCCTCCTGTTTCCTGCCCACAGGAAGAAAGTCCTTGAAGAAATCAAGGACTGCTTAAAAAACGGCGAAGCGTGCAGAGTCATCTCCACAAGCTTAATTGAAGCCGGGGTGGATTTGGACTTTCCCTTTGTCTACAGGGAAAAAGCTGGCCTTGATTCCGTCATTCAGGCGGCAGGCCGCTGCAATCGGGAAGGAAAACATAGCCCCAATGAAAGCATTACCTATATCTTTCAATCGGAGGATTATAAAATCCCTGCCCCTATGGCAATCGCTTCCCAAGGCTTCAATGAGGCTGCAAAAAAGCACGGGGATTTAGGCAGCCCCGAAGCCATTCAATTGTACTTTGATTCCATATACACCATTCAGGGACAAAAACTTGACCAAAAAAACATTATAAACCGCCTGAACGAAGGCTGGAAAGAAGCGGGAAGCATCCCCTTCCGGGATATTTCAGAAGATTTTCTCATGATTGAAAATCATACTTATACAATATTTATCCCCTTTGGAGAGGAGGCGGCAGACCTTTTAAAAAGACTTCAATTTGGCGAAAGAAACAGAAGCCTTTTAAGGAAAATAAATCAGTATAGTGTGAATATTTATGAAAACCATTTAAATTTACTTCTCAATAACGGTATGGTGGAATATTTAGATCAAAAAAACTCAAAGGACGTGGGAGACGGCCTATTTATACTCACAGACCCTACCGCCTATGATGATAAATCAGGCTTAAAGCTTGCCCCCGATACGGGAAACGGTATTTTTTTATAAGGAGGTACTTATGGGATATGGATTTAAAATAGAAGTATGGGGAGATTACGCCCTGTTTTCAAGGCCCGAATTAAAAGTAGAAAGAGTTAGCTACGACGTCATCACGCCGTCTTCCGCAAGGGCAATATTAGAAGCCGTTTTGTGGAAGCCGGCAATCAAATACGTCATCGATAAAATCTACGTTTTAAACCCTATTAAATATGTAAACATCAGAAGAAACGAAGTCAATGATAAATTAAGTGCAAGAAATGTAAAAACCGTTATGGCCTCCCCGGAAAAGGGAGAACGGCTTTTTCTGCATACAGGCTCTGCCATTGCTCAAAGGTCCTCTTTAATTTTAAAGGACGTACGGTATGTCATAGAAGCCCATTTTGAAATGACGGAAAATGCCGGCCCCGAAGACAGCCCTGAAAAATTCTATGCCATGATTTGCAGAAGGCTTAGAAACGGTCAATGCTTCCACACCCCTTATTTCGGGTGCAGAGAGTTTCCCGTAAATTTCAGTCTCTGGGAAGAAGAAGAAATTAAAACCGCCCATAAAGGCACAAAAGACTTAGGCCTTATGCTCTACGATATGGATTATACCGGAGAAGGAGGCCCTATGCCTTGTTTCTTCAGGGCAATCATGGAAAACGGCGAAATCAGCCTGAAAGACTGTGAGGTGTTCCGATGATTTTAAACCGCTTGGTAGATTATTATGAGGGAAAATTAAAAAAGGGGGAAGCCCCTGAAGCCGGCTGGGAAATGGCCGATGCCCATCTTGCCATTGTGCTTTCAGATAAAGGAGAGGTTGAAAATATCCTTCCCCTTTTAAACGAAGACATCAAAAAAATAGGCGGAAAAGAAAAGACTGTTTTAGTTCCTTATGAATTTAAGCTGCCCTTAAGGATCGTCCGTTCCTCGGGAGTGGAAGCCAATTTCTTATCGGATAATGCTTCTTATATCCTCGGCTATGACGGAAAAAGCAAGCCTGAAAAGAACAAAGAAAAGTTCAAGGACGCTAAAAAACTTCATCTAAAGCTTCTGCAAGAATCAAGCAATCCTTCCGCTAAGGCCCTCTGCCTATTTTTTAGTCAGTGGGATATTGAAAAGGCCAAAGATAATCCTTTTATTAAGGAGAACATAAAGCTCATCGAAGAAGGCAGAAATATGGTCTTTCTCCATGACGGCAAATTCATTCATGAAAACCCGGAAATCAGGAAAATATGGGATGATTATTATAATAATAATGAAGGCTTAGAAGAAAAGGTATGTCTTGTTTCAGGCAAAAAAGAACCTATTGCGAGGCTCCATGGAAAAATCAAAGGCCTTCCCGGGGCCCAGTCCGCCGGCGCTAATTTAATCAGCCAAAACGCCGAAGCCTTTATTTCCTACAATATAAAAGAAAGCCTCCCCGGAGCCCCCGTGGGAAAATACAGTGCCTTTTCTTATGTTACAGCTATGAATATGCTGATTGCCGACAGAGACAGAAGAATTATGCTGGGGGATATCATGCTTCTTTATTGGGCGGAGGACGCAGAGGAAGCAGCTGCCGATACCTTTAGCTTCTGTTTTAACCCGCCGGAAGAAAGCGATAATCATAAGCTTACGGAAATATTCAAACGGGTAGATAATAAGCTCCCTGTTTCAGGGGTTTCTCTTGATAAGAAATTTTATATCCTGGGCATCGCCCCCAATGCGGCAAGGGTCTCTGTCTCTTTGTTTATTGAAAATGATTTCGGCAGTATTCTTTCAAATATTGCCGACCATTATAAGAGGCTTGAAATTCAAAAGCCTTCCTTTGAAAAAAGAGAGTTCCTAACCCCTTATGCCATATTAAACGAAACCATCAATAAAAACAGCAAAAACGCAAAGCCCAACCCCCAGCATGTCGCAGGCTTAACAAGAGCCATTTTACTTGGAGAACGATACCCTTACGCCCTTTATCAAGCCATAATCCAAAGAGTAAGAGCCGAACAGGGAAGCAGAAAAATAAATTATCCAAAGGCGGCCATGATTAAGGCCTGCCTTACACAATATTTACCTAAAGAAGAAAGGGAGGTATTAAAAATGTCTTTAAACGAAGAAAGCGGTAAAAAGCCTTATATCTTAGGCAGACTTTTTGCAATTCTTGAAGAAATTCAACAAACAGCCAGCCCCGCAATTAATACTACCATCAAAGACAAATATTTTAATTCTGCATGTGCGAATCCCTATATTGCTTTTCCTCCGCTTTTGAAGCTTTCTCAGGCTCATTTGTCAAAAATAGGTGGAAATACAGAAGTTAGCTTCAATATAAAGATACAGAAGATTCTACAAAGACTAAACCCTGATGACAGCCCTTTTCCTAAAGTTCTAGATCTAAATGACCAAGGGCTTTTTATTCTCGGCTATTATTATCAAGCCCAATTTCATTATAAAAATTACCCCAAAAAGGAGGAAATTTAATATGAACCCTATTCAAAACAAATATGATTTTGTAGTTTTATTCGACGTGGAAAACGGAAACCCCAACGGCGACCCGGACGCAGGCAATATGCCGAGAGTTGATCCTGAAACGGGCCTTGGCATTGTAACAGACGTGTGCTTAAAAAGAAAAATACGCAATTATGTGGAAACCGTAAAGGAAGAAGCAGAAGGCTATAAGATTTACATAAAAGATACGGTACCATTGAACACAAGCGATAAGTTGGCTTATGCCCATATTGAAAGTGACACGGAAAGGGCTAAAGAGGCTAAAAAAAATAAAGCTGTTTTAGACTTAATGGTACGGGATTTTATGTGTAAAAACTTCTTTGATATTCGTACCTTCGGCGCCGTCATGACAACCTTCGTAAAGGATTCCTTAAACTGCGGTCAGGTTCGAGGGCCTGTACAATTAGGCTTTGCAAGAAGTTTAGACCCTATTGTTCCCCAGGAAATAACAATCACACGAATTGCTATCACCACAGAAAAAGACGCGGCAAACAAAACCACAGAAATGGGCAAAAAACACATTGTACCTTACGGCCTTTACAGAGCAGAGGGCTTTGTATCTGCAAACCTTGCAAGAAAGGTCACAGGGTTTTCAGAAGCGGATTTAAATCTCCTTTGGGAAGCGATTATCAATATGTTTGAGCATGACCATTCGGCCGCCAGAGGAAAAATGGCCGTTCGTGAGCTGATTGTATTTAAACATGAATCGGAAATCGGAAATGCTCCTTCCTATAAGCTTTTCGATTTAATTGACGTGAAGCTAAAGGATGAAAATAAGCCCCCGAGAGCATTTACTGACTATTCCGTAAATATCCGTGAAGAAAACCTTCCCCAAGGCGTTCAAATTCAAAGGATGATTTAATTTTGGAAAATTATTTAATGATTTCAGGTATACAGCATTACGCCTTTTGTAAAAGACAGTGGGCATTAATCCATATCGAAAACCAATGGGCCGAAAATGCCCTTACGGTTCAGGGTCTATTAATGCATGAAAAGGCACACAGCGACACTACGGAAATAAAAGACGGAAAGATTATCGCAAGAGGTCTTCATATTGCTTCCCACAAGCTTAAGGTGACAGGCATTTGCGATGTCGTTGAATTTCATCAGGACGAAAATGGCATAAGCCTATTTAACTACAAAGGCTCATATACTCCCATACCCGTAGAATACAAAAAAGGACGGCCCAAAGAGCATAATGCCGATAGACTGCAGTTATGCTCTCAGGCCATCTGTCTTGAAGAAATGCTCCTTACGGAAATACCCAAAGGCTATTTATTCTACGGGGAGCCTCACAGGAGAACGGAAGTCATTTTCAGTAGTGCGCTTCGCTCAGAGGTAAACGCAACCTTTGAGGAAATGCGCGCCTTATATAAAAGGGGCCACGTCCCGAAGGTCAAGAAAACGCCCAAATGCACCGCCTGCTCTTTGAAAGATACTTGCCTGCCGGATTTAGATAATAGGCCTTCCGCAAGCAGTTATTTAAAGCACGAACTTTTTCGTTGATTATATTTTTGCACTGGGCATAGGGTTTTGCTGCAAAGACAATTATTTCACTGACATTTGAATAAGTAAAAGTTTGGTCTATGGGGATTATAGTACGTTTAATATAGCAAGCTCAATTTTCATATCCTTTCCTGATTCTATTTTAGGATATTTTTCAAGATGAAATGTATGTATTTTTATCCAAAGAAACAAAGACTGTTTTCGGCAGTTTATACAAGACTAAAAACCTTGAAATACGGCACCTTTTCCTTAAAGAATATTTATAGTAAGCTTGAAATTAAACAGTAATAAAACCGTATATTCATATAGATTCAAGACTGTACTGCTTCCTGCCCAACTCCGTGCTTTTAGTCTTCAATAATCAAGTTTTTTACTACTTCATAAGAAATTTATTGTATCTTTCAAATTTAGGCAAACAAATTAAAAAGTTATTTAAAGAGCGTGCTTTTTATCAGGGCATATTTGCAGAAATAAAAATATGCCCTCTTTTCAAAATGAAAAGACACTAAACTTAGAGCCCGGCGCTTAGCTTTACAGATACCCTGGGAATTTAGGAAATATAGGTTTGAATTTCTAGAATAAATCAGAGCTTCGTTTTAAGGCAAAAACTTTTAAAACAAGACCTCCATCATACCCACAATTGAATTCAAATTAGGCGGAAGTAATTTTTATTTTGTCGGGCTCTTTGTCCTTTAGGTGAAAGCTTCTAAGCCCCACGGTTTAGGTCTGTTAGGCAAATACCTAAGGCGCAGACCCATTTTCCTCAGCCGTATACTGTGGCTTCATATGGATTTTCAGTATAGCCGGATTTATATTTTATCTGAATTTTTATTATAAAAAGTTTAAAAATTTTTCATAGAATTTAACCTTTTAAAACTTAATTTACTATATGCTTTATATTAAAATCTTATTTTCACTCTATAAAAATACCCTTCAACCATTTTCAAATGCTCCTAAGGAGACTTTTCATGAGAAAAATGATGAATACCCTTTATATCACTTCCCCTGATTCTTATTTGGGTCTTGACGGGGAAACAATTATTGTAAAACGGGAGGATTTAGACGATATCCGTATTCCCCTTCATAATATCGAATCCGTTTTAGCCTTCGGATATACCGGCGCAAGCCCTGCCCTTATGGGGGCTTTGGCGGAAAGAAATATTTCCCTTTGCTTCCTTACGCAAAACGGCAGATTTCTATCCCGAATCATCGGTGAAAGCCACGGAAACATTCTTCTAAGAAAAGAGCAATACCGAATATCCGACGATGAGCCTCGTTCCCTTGAAATCGCAAAGCAAATTATTTCCACAAAAATCCATAACAGCAGATGGATTATAGAAAGGGCAATCAGAGACTATCCCCTGCGCCTTGATATAGAAAAGCTTAAAAACAGATCTCTATACTTGCAGGATATGATTTCCCAGGCTCAATCTTCCAAGAGCTTGGAAGAACTTAGAGGCATTGAAGGAAAATCCGCCAGCAGCTATTTCGGCGTATTCGATGATTTAATCTTACAGCAGAAGGATCACTTCTTCTTTAAGAGCAGAAGCAGAAGGCCCCCTCTTGATAATATGAATGCAATGCTTTCCTTTGGCTACACCCTTCTCGCAAATGATACGGCTGCTGCTTTAGAGTCTGTAGGCTTGGATGCTTATGCAGGCTTTTTACACCGTGACAGACCGGGAAGGATTTCCCTCGCTCTGGATATTATGGAAGAATTCAGAGGGCCTTTGGTAGAGCGAATGGTAATAAGCATGATTAATAAAAAAGTAGTTTCAGGCAAGGGCTTTATAAAAGAGGAAAGCGGCGGTATAATCATGACAAAGGATACCAGAGACATATTTTTAAAAACCTGGCAGGAGCGCAAAAAAGAAATCATCACCCACCCCTTTTTAAAAGAAAAAATGGAATGGGGATTAGTCCCATATGCTCAGGCCCTGTTACTGGCCCGTTTTATCCGAAAAGATTTAGACGCCTATCCGGTTTTCCTATGGAAGTGAGGTTTTCTTATGATGGTTTTAATAACTTACGACGTAAATACCCAAACGGAAAGCGGCCGTAAAAGGCTCCGGCAAGTAGCAAAACAATGTGAAAACTATGGTATAAGAGTTCAAAACTCCGTATTTGAATGTGTCTTGGACAACGCCCAGTGGCTTCTTGTAAAAAATACCCTTGAAAAGATTATTGATAAAAATAAAGACAGCCTACGATATTATTATCTGGGTAATAAATATCAAACTAAAATAGAGCATATAGGAGCAAAAGCGGCTATCCAAGTAGAAGATACATTGATACTCTAAGATATTTTTAAAATAATCAAGCCGGCAAAAACATTAAACATTTTTTAGAAAAAAGCATGCCTTAAGTATTTTAAATATATCCTATGGATTAAAATTTCAAAACTTAGGTAACCCTTGCCTAAAGCAATCAAGCAACTGAAGGTATTCACACATAAAATTGCAGCGTACATTTAAAGTGCGAACCTCCATCAGTATCAAAAACCCCAGAGCTTTCGCACCAGATTTTTATATAAAAATATAATCCTCTGTCTATAAATCTTTATTTTCACAAGTATTTTTTAACATGTTTTTATAATTTGTATAAAATAGAATTAGAAATAAGTAGTATTTTTGTGTAGTTTTGCTGTCGTCTCTCACAGAGAGACGTGGATTGAAATAGATAAAAAAACAGAAATAACAAGGGGGATAATGTCGTCTCTCACAGAGAGACGTGGATTGAAATACACCCCCTCTTATTTAGCGTTTAAACGCCCCTGTCGTCTCTCACAGAGAGACGTGGATTGAAATTTGCTTCCATTTGCATCACTGGAAATTTAATCTTGTCGTCTCTCACAGAGAGACGTGGATTGAAATTCATTTTTCACACCCCCTCTTATTTGCTCTTTAGTCGTCTCTCACAGAGAGACGTGGATTGAAATCGCCTTCTGGTCGGCGTTCATTTTGGCCAGCTTTTGTCGTCTCTCACAGAGAGACGTGGATTGAAATACCAGAACAATACAGGATTGTTGAAGTTGAGGTAGTCGTCTCTCACAGAGAGACGTGGATTGAAATATTTTTGCGACAGCTTACAAAAGGTGCATGAGCGTCGTCTCTCACAGAGAGACGTGGATTGAAATGTCGTTATGACAGGCATCGCAGAGACTTATCAAGTCGTCTCTCACAGAGAGACGTGGATTGAAATAATTCAGGTTACTACAACAGCGGAAACTGCAACAGGTCGTCTCTCACAGAGAGACGTGGATTGAAATCTTAAGGTTTAAATATGTGAACCATAGGGCTGCAGTCGTCTCTCACAGAGAGACGTGGATTGAAATCTTTGCCACAAAGATATTTAGACACGCACCCCAGTCGTCTCTCACAGAGAGACGTGGATTGAAATACGGTGGTTAGGAGGTAACGAAAATAGAATTAGAGTCGTCTCTCACAGAGAGACGTGGATTGAAATAGGACGTGTGGGATATGAGAGGTATTATCCAAAATGTCGTCTCTCACAGAGAGACGTGGATTGAAATTTGATACATATAATTTTATTGTTGAAATCTTAAGTCGTCTCTCACAGAGAGACGTGGATTGAAATCGGCATCTCCGACAGCCTTTTTACCCCACATTTTGTCGTCTCTCACAGAGAGACGTGGATTGAAATAATGCCGTCACGTTGTAATATTGCATTCCGCAGAGTCGTCTCTCACAGAGAGACGTGGATTGAAATAGGCGTATCGGATTTTTGTAAAATCAAATCCGGCGTCGTCTCTCACAGAGAGACGTGGATTGAAATTCATTTTTCACACCCCCTCTTATTTGCTCTTTAGTCGTCTCTCACAGAGAGACGTGGATTGAAATACGTTGGTTGAGGAGATGCATCATCTGCCGAGGTCGTCTCTCACAGAGAGACGTGGATTGAAATTTAAAAACCTTGGGCAAAGCCAGGACAAGGCTAATGTCGTCTCTCACAGAGAGACGTGGATTGAAATAAGCTCAACCGATACAACAAAGCCCTTTGTCCTTGTCGTCTCTCACAGAGAGACGTGGATTGAAATAAACGGCAAAAGGCTTGTTGTTACCTCCTTAGACGTCGTCTCTCACAGAGAGACGTGGATTGAAATTTTTGCTAAGGCCGTGTTTTCCTCCCATGCAGCAGTCGTCTCTCACAGAGAGACGTGGATTGAAATTCCTTTTTACATTAAAAAAGCACCCAAAAGGGCGGTCGTCTCTCACAGAGAGACGTGGATTGAAATATGAGCCGCTGAGCCCCTGAGAAGTGTATCTCTTGTCGTCTCTCACAGAGAGACGTGGATTGAAATCGCAAGCGAACTAAGAAAAGTTGCTGACGACTTAGTCGTCTCTCACAGAGAGACGTGGATTGAAATCCTTATAGCTATATAATCAGCGGCCCGGAAAAAGGTCGTCTCTCACAGAGAGACGTGGATTGAAATTCCTAATTGAGGGCTGGGGGAAAGGTTCAGTGATGTCGTCTCTCACAGAGAGACGTGGATTGAAATTTTAGTAAGATTGGCAGCCTCTCTTAGAGTTTTTGTCGTCTCTCACAGAGAGACGTGGATTGAAATAGGATTTAGTCACGGATGTAATTCTTCCCACTATCGTCGTCTCTCACAGAGAGACGTGGATTGAAATCGCACGAGAGGGGGTTAAAAGATGAACGTGCAATCGTCGTCTCTCACAGAGAGACGTGGATTGAAATCTTAATATTGTTTTTATCGCTTATAAAATAAAAGGTCGTCTCTCACAGAGAGACGTGGATTGAAATCTAAGGCCTGTAAGCTTCCAATAAATAAAAATTGCGTCGTCTCTCACAGAGAGACGTGGATTGAAATCCAAAATGATAAAATTTAGCGAAAGGAGGGCCTTTGTCGTCTCTCACAGAGAGACGTGGATTGAAATACCTTTAAACCCCTTAATCTTTTCCGTAGCTTTGTCGTCTCTCACAGAGAGACGTGGATTGAAATTTTTGTTAACGCTCTTTTTGAAGACACAAAAGGTCGTCTCTCACAGAGAGACGTGGATTGAAATATTTAAGCCGGCTCTTGCTGTTTTTACAGCCTTAGGTCGTCTCTCACAGAGAGACGTGGATTGAAATATGGCGAGCTGTTTAATGCCCTTATATCCCAAGGTCGTCTCTCACAGAGAGACGTGGATTGAAATTTAACATCCTCGGACCCACCCTTATGCGTGCATCGTCGTCTCTCACAGAGAGACGTGGATTGAAATGCGGATATGCGCTATCGTCGGGGGAAATTTTTCCGTCGTCTCTCACAGAGAGACGTGGATTGAAATAAAATGATACTTTTTAAGTCATTATTTATATTATGTCGTCTCTCACAGAGAGACGTGGATTGAAATTATGCCGTTTAAAGTGTTGGTGTCTGTGGCGTAAGTCGTCTCTCACAGAGAGACGTGGATTGAAATCAGTGTCATAGCCCTTTTATAGTGATTACAACTCGTCGTCTCTCACAGAGAGACGTGGATTGAAATTTTATGCGTCAAATCCAATTGTCCACAAAGGGAGGTCGTCTCTCACAGAGAGACGTGGATTGAAATTGTTTTAGCACCTTGACCGCCGCCGTTAGCTGATGTCGTCTCTCACAGAGAGACGTGGATTGAAATTTTTGCCACCTCGCGATACAGCCATTCAAATTCCGTCGTCTCTCACAGAGAGACGTGGATTGAAATCTTTTTGTCGTGCAGGGCTGGGGTATGTATGTAGTCGTCTCTCACAGAGAGACGTGGATTGAAATCTGCCATTCGGGCAATCACAATATGCTAAAAACTCGTCGTCTCTCACAGAGAGACGTGGATTGAAATAATCCGATAGGATAAATGACAAGCAGCAGTTCCGTCGTCTCTCACAGAGAGACGTGGATTGAAATATGCTTTTAAAGATGGCGATGCTAAATACATTACGTCGTCTCTCACAGAGAGACGTGGATTGAAATTTGCTTTGACGGCACCCTGAACCCTGAATATCCAGTCGTCTCTCACAGAGAGACGTGGATTGAAATTATGGGCTTATAAGCTTCAAATATCTTTAAATCCGTCGTCTCTCACAGAGAGACGTGGATTGAAATATCACCGTGAGTAAATTCGTCCTCGCCTTCGAGGGTCGTCTCTCACAGAGAGACGTGGATTGAAATTAAAAGCTCTTCGGCAAACTGGCCGAATGTTATCGTCGTCTCTCACAGAGAGACGTGGATTGAAATATGGACAAAGCTATGGCAGAAGTCGGCCCCGAAAGTCGTCTCTCACAGAGAGACGTGGATTGAAATATTTTTATCTCTCCTTTTTATTTGCTTTCCTTTAGTCGTCTCTCACAGAGAGACGTGGATTGAAATTTTGTCGTAAAGAGTATTGTAATCAATATCTTTGTCGTCTCTCACAGAGAGACGTGGATTGAAATTATTTTTCCGGATTTCAAGGTTACAAGGTAGTAGTCGTCTCTCACAGAGAGACGTGGATTGAAATAATATGTCTTTTGGAGAGTTTTATCACTTTGCCGTCGTCTCTCACAGAGAGACGTGGATTGAAATTTAGGCAGAGCAATCCCCTCGGCGGGGTTTTTGATGTCGTCTCTCACAGAGAGACGTGGATTGAAATGCAATGCTACGGCTGGGGATATTGAAAATTATAAGTCGTCTCTCACAGAGAGACGTGGATTGAAATACGTGTAAAGAGGCTTTGAGTTCTTTTCCGCATGACGTCGTCTCTCACAGAGAGACGTGGATTGAAATAGGAGCTTTATTTCTTTTTCCGGGCCGCTGATTGTCGTCTCTCACAGAGAGACGTGGATTGAAATACACCTGCGCCCAAGGATTGTTAACTCCTGCCCTAGTCGTCTCTCACAGAGAGACGTGGATTGAAATCCGTTAGTGATTTGGCGGTATCTTATATAACTGGGTCGTCTCTCACAGAGAGACGTGGATTGAAATTGCAATAAAAAAGCACCCGGAGGGGGTGCTGAATAAGTCGTCTCTCACAGAGAGACGTGGATTGAAATAGGCGTTCCTTTGTACGTAACCCCCGCCGCTGTGGTCGTCTCTCACAGAGAGACGTGGATTGAAATTTTTTAGTGTGCCAAATCCGTATTGACCCTTTTTGTCGTCTCTCACAGAGAGACGTGGATTGAAATACACTAAATACAGGATTAAGAGAAGGAGAACTGCTGTCGTCTCTCACAGAGAGACGTGGATTGAAATATAGCCATACTCATTCCATGTCTTGATTTGCGCTGTCGTCTCTCACAGAGAGACGTGGATTGAAATAGCCCGGAGAGAATGAGCTGATATTTACTTCTGAGTCGTCTCTCACAGAGAGACGTGGATTGAAATCTGAAGGTTTTACTCCTAAATACCGTTCTGATGGCGTCGTCTCTCACAGAGAGACGTGGATTGAAATTAAAGATAATTGTGCAACTATTACAATCGCAAGAGTCGTCTCTCACAGAGAGACGTGGATTGAAATAAGGGAAGCCGCTATTCAGGAATTGGCCGATAGAAGTCGTCTCTCACAGAGAGACGTGGATTGAAATAGGAGCAAAGGGAGGGTTAATATGACCCCTTTAGTCGTCTCTCACAGAGAGACGTGGATTGAAATTCAATACGCAAAAGAAACTTGAGAAGAAAGACAGGTCGTCTCTCACAGAGAGACGTGGATTGAAATTCCTTTATTTTTTTTATATAAAAAAATCTACCCGTCGTCTCTCACAGAGAGACGTGGATTGAAATCGTATTCGTGCCGGTTGATTGTTTCCACGATTCGGTCGTCTCTCACAGAGAGACGTGGATTGAAATAGTCTCTTTTGTATCAAATATCTTGGCCTTATACGTCGTCTCTCACAGAGAGACGTGGATTGAAATATGGACAAAGCTATGGCAGAAGTCGGCCCCGAAGTCGTCTCTCACAGAGAGACGTGGATTGAAATCGTATTCGTGCCGGTTGATTGTTTCCACGATTCGGGTCGTCTCTCACAGAGAGACGTGGATTGAAATTAGTTGTCCGCAAAGAGTATTTTCAGGGTCCTTGGTCGTCTCTCACAGAGAGACGTGGATTGAAATTCCGGCTTATACGGGCACTCTTGTTGAGACGCGGGCGTCGTCTCTCACAGAGAGACGTGGATTGAAATTAAATATTTCTCTATATCTCTCTGCGCTTTTGAGTCGTCTCTCACAGAGAGACGTGGATTGAAATCATGTGCTTATTGTTGACGAGTTTACGCCTGTATGTCGTCTCTCACAGAGAGACGTGGATTGAAATCCTTGCTTTTGCCATGTTCTTCGTTTGAGAGATGTCGTCTCTCACAGAGAGACGTGGATTGAAATGCTAAATACTCCCGGTAAAGCCAAAACGGGGTGAGGTCGTCTCTCACAGAGAGACGTGGATTGAAATGCATTAGTTTAAGTTGTCTAGGAGGTGGCAGCTAGTCGTCTCTCACAGAGAGACGTGGATTGAAATAATGTTTACAGACCTTAAATCAGCTGGCATTACGTCGTCTCTCACAGAGAGACGTGGATTGAAATATATCAATCACGCTCCTTATATTTAATCCCGTAGTCGTCTCTCACAGAGAGACGTGGATTGAAATCCTGGCAAGCCTGCTCATGCTTATGCTGTTAATGTCGTCTCTCACAGAGAGACGTGGATTGAAATAAAGGTATCCATTGTGCACCCTCCACAAATTACGTCGTCTCTCACAGAGAGACGTGGATTGAAATCCTGGCAAGCCTGCTCATGCTTATGCTGTTAATGTCGTCTCTCACAGAGAGACGTGGATTGAAATGATAATTTCTAAATAAAAGGACAAGCCTAAAGAGTCGTCTCTCACAGAGAGACGTGGATTGAAATAGCTCCTCATATTTATAGAGCAGGGCATAATACATGTCGTCTCTCACAGAGAGACGTGGATTGAAATTCGGTTCTATAGCTTGATAAGTACCACCTTCGCAGTCGTCTCTCACAGAGAGACGTGGATTGAAATCACGTAGCCGTTGCCGCCATCACCGCCCCAATACCGTCGTCTCTCACAGAGAGACGTGGATTGAAATAAAAGAATTTCCTAAATAACAAAGACAATTTTTTGTCGTCTCTCACAGAGAGACGTGGATTGAAATCGGCGGAGCCGGAGCAGCCGCAATCTATAAAAAGGTCGTCTCTCACAGAGAGACGTGGATTGAAATTTTTGAGTTATGATTTTAAACACGAAGGCAGAAAGTCGTCTCTCACAGAGAGACGTGGATTGAAATTACTTTAAATTTCATAATTTACCCCTCCATTTCCATCGTCTCTCACAGAGAGACGTGGATTGAAATAGGCTTTCAGCGGCGAACCTAAGGACGGCTTGAGTCGTCTCTCACAGAGAGACGTGGATTGAAATTATAAAAGTGTGGTAAAATCTCCCTAGAGGGGAGTCGTCTCTCACAGAGAGACGTGGATTGAAATCGTCAATCTCTCACACTCCTTTAACCTTTACCTCGTCGTCTCTCACAGAGAGACGTGGATTGAAATCTCAGCGCAGACGGCTATAAAGGCGCTATTTGTCGTCGTCTCTCACAGAGAGACGTGGATTGAAATTGTATTTAAGTAGGTACATTGATTGTCTGAATGTGTCGTCTCTCACAGAGAGACGTGGATTGAAATTCTTTTTTGTATTCCGTTAATTATTTCTGAAACTGTCGTCTCTCACAGAGAGACGTGGATTGAAATCTTAAGGTTTAAATACTTTGGCCCTACAAACACAGTCGTCTCTCACAGAGAGACGTGGATTGAAATAAGAATAGCCGTTCTTATGGCTTCCGCTGCAAAAGTCGTCTCTCACAGAGAGACGTGGATTGAAATAAGTTTTTTTATTTTACGTTGAAGGTCATTTGCTTGTCGTCTCTCACAGAGAGACGTGGATTGAAATAGACCGAAGGAAGACGAAACCTATTATTACATGTCGTCTCTCACAGAGAGACGTGGATTGAAATTCCGAGAGGTAGAATACGGCTTTTTTCGTTATGTCGTCTCTCACAGAGAGACGTGGATTGAAATTGTTGAAGTTCAAAACTTGTATCAGAGTAATCTGAAAGAGTCGTCTCTCACAGAGAGACGTGGATTGAAATTGTTGTCTGCATATCTGCAACATGCCTTACTAACGTCGTCTCTCACAGAGAGACGTGGATTGAAATTTTACGTGTCAAATCTAATTGACCGCAAAGGGAGCGTCGTCTCTCACAGAGAGACGTGGATTGAAATTTAATTTCCTCGAATTTGGCTAGAATTCTGTCTTTGTCGTCTCTCACAGAGAGACGTGGATTGAAATTTTGCCAATCTCAAATTGATACCCTCTGCATTGCGTCGTCTCTCACAGAGAGACGTGGATTGAAATCAAAAAGCTTTGCGCCCTCAACGGATAAGCGGGGTCGTCTCTCACAGAGAGACGTGGATTGAAATCTTGAGGTACTTAAGCAAAGTATCTTCATTTTTGTCGTCTCTCACAGAGAGACGTGGATTGAAATAATGATTTTAGTCGCTGCAATGTACGCCACGGGGGGTCGTCTCTCACAGAGAGACGTGGATTGAAATAGAATTAAGCCTTAATAAAATCTTTATTGAGTTTTGTCGTCTCTCACAGAGAGACGTGGATTGAAATAATCATTTTACATACATGGTGGTATTCTTGCATCGTCGTCTCTCACAGAGAGACGTGGATTGAAATCAGCGTGATATTAAGTGGGCGATAAAAAACAAATGTCGTCTCTCACAGAGAGACGTGGATTGAAATCCTAAGGGATTCCAACCTGCTCTTTATACAGCCGTCGTCTCTCACAGAGAGACGTGGATTGAAATACTGTCACCCGTCAGACGATACAAAAACCTGCTGTCGTCTCTCACAGAGAGACGTGGATTGAAATACACAGAAGCTTTATTATTGCAGGAACTAAGAAGTCGTCTCTCACAGAGAGACGTGGATTGAAATTTAGCAACCATTGAGTTTTAGAGGTATCAATTACGTCGTCTCTCACAGAGAGACGTGGATTGAAATAAGGGGCAAACACTAGCAATATTGAATAGCCCTTGTCGTCTCTCACAGAGAGACGTGGATTGAAATTTTTGGTTGATGGGCTTTCTGATGGCAAAGATTTAGTCGTCTCTCACAGAGAGACGTGGATTGAAATTATTTTGGTAGTCTGTAGCGTTATCGTTATAAGGTCGTCTCTCACAGAGAGACGTGGATTGAAATTAAAACTCAACAACTTATATATGATTATAACGCCGTCGTCTCTCACAGAGAGACGTGGATTGAAATCCCTACTGAGAAAGTTATCGAACAAATAACTTCGTCGTCTCTCACAGAGAGACGTGGATTGAAATTTAGCAAAAAAATAAGCTTGATACTTTTCTGTTGTCGTCTCTCACAGAGAGACGTGGATTGAAATTTAAAATTTTTGTTAATAAATTATTGACGTGTTTGTCGTCTCTCACAGAGAGACGTGGATTGAAATCTAAGTAGTAGCTTTAGAAATATTAAATTAATAAGTCGTCTCTCACAGAGAGACGTGGATTGAAATAAATATCCCAGCCATTAAACTTGATTGTATGGAGTCGTCTCTCACAGAGAGACGTGGATTGAAATGCCTTTACCGGCCGGCGAATGTCGCTGTAATGAGTCGTCTCTCACAGAGAGACGTGGATTGAAATTTGCAGCTCTTAATCTCTTGGCAAATATAGCTTTGTCGTCTCTCACAGAGAGACGTGGATTGAAATTGCGTCTTTTACCTGTAATACAAAATTAGCTCTAGTCGTCTCTCACAGAGAGACGTGGATTGAAATTAATGCTCTGGAGAGTATAAGTTCCCTAGCTGTAGTCGTCTCTCACAGAGAGACGTGGATTGAAATTAAAAGTAGGGGGTCTGCTGTACTTATATCTGTGTCGTCTCTCACAGAGAGACGTGGATTGAAATTGCTTTCAGATTATATTGAAGATTGCCAAACTCGGGTCGTCTCTCACAGAGAGACGTGGATTGAAATTCTGTACCTGCGAAATTTACAGTTTTTCCCGAAAGTCGTCTCTCACAGAGAGACGTGGATTGAAATCGTTTGGAACTTATCTTTTAACACAGTTAGACGAGTCGTCTCTCACAGAGAGACGTGGATTGAAATTGAATGTAGAAATGATAAACCAAGATAGTGTACGTCGTCTCTCACAGAGAGACGTGGATTGAAATTTCCGAAGGAAAACTCTCAGGACATGCGCTGCGTCGTCTCTCACAGAGAGACGTGGATTGAAATCCACTCCTTTAGAGACGATATCCGAACAGCTAAAGTCGTCTCTCACAGAGAGACGTGGATTGAAATAACGTCTCTTGCTATTTTTACAAGCTTATTCTGTGTCGTCTCTCACAGAGAGACGTGGATTGAAATTGTTTACGTTAAAACGAATCTGTCTTGGTTTGATGTCGTCTCTCACAGAGAGACGTGGATTGAAATCTTAGCTTTTATGATGGCTAACTTCTTCAGATCGTGTCGTCTCTCACAGAGAGACGTGGATTGAAATTAACTCTTCTTCCGGGGAAACCTCTGATAATCCTTGTCGTCTCTCACAGAGAGACGTGGATTGAAATATTCTGTGTCCACCGATTATTTATTAGGTATTACGTCGTCTCTCACAGAGAGACGTGGATTGAAATTTTTTAGTGGAAATCTCTTTATTATGAATAAGTCGTCGTCTCTCACAGAGAGACGTGGATTGAAATCAATGCCTTTTCTGCGGCTTCGCGGGTGTATATCGTCGTCTCTCACAGAGAGACGTGGATTGAAATCAAGGGAAATTATACCATAAAAAGAAAGGACCGTAGTCGTCTCTCACAGAGAGACGTGGATTGAAATATCTTAAATAATTGACTTATCCCTGAAAATATTCGTCGTCTCTCACAGAGAGACGTGGATTGAAATTAAATCTTCTAGCGATGCCTCTGTCGAGATGATTGTCGTCTCTCACAGAGAGACGTGGATTGAAATTATGCTATCCGTTGATTGCTGATAGCTTTTTTCACCGTCGTCTCTCACAGAGAGACGTGGATTGAAATTAAATCTTCTAGCGATGCCTCTGTCGAGATGATTGTCGTCTCTCACAGAGAGACGTGGATTGAAATCTTATCATAGGCAAGTGTGGCTTCATTAGCCGGGGTCGTCTCTCACAGAGAGACGTGGATTGAAATTCTCGGGAGATGATGCATTTCTTCAACTAGCGTTGTCGTCTCTCACAGAGAGACGTGGATTGAAATATATCTATGATAATTGTGCGCCTATAGCCTTTTTGGTCGTCTCTCACAGAGAGACGTGGATTGAAATATTTATCTTAATTTTATATTGTTCTACATTTTTGTCGTCTCTCACAGAGAGACGTGGATTGAAATCTTTTCATCACCGTGAGTAACTGTATTTATACTCGTCGTCTCTCACAGAGAGACGTGGATTGAAATCCTACCGGCAGGGGAAATTGCCGGACCTATGTGGTCGTCTCTCGCAGAGAGACGTGGATTGAAATTCACCAGACCTTATGAGTTGTGCCGGATTTCTGGTCATCTCTCACAGAAATACGTGGATTGAAATAGGTAAGAAATAAAGGAGTAGATGATGTTACGCTGTGTCGTCTCTCGCAGGGAGAATAATATGAAGAAAATTACGGTATTTATAGTAATAATTTTGTTATTGGCAGCCTGCAGAAGCAAAGACGCAGAGTTTGATGTTTCAAAAACCATGAAAGGAAAATGGGTGTCTTATATCAGCTCTATTAACGGAGATTTAATATTAAATATTTATAATGACGGTGAAAACAAAAAGATGCTTATGTCAAGTGAAAAGTTCGAGCTTCAAGGCATTGTTCCCTTTTCCTGTGAACTGGAGGAGGACCATTTAAAATTCACTATGAATTCCGATGAAAGCCATCGCATTGCCATAGATCTTAAGATGACCGAAACAGGGGATTTAAAAGGTAATTTTACTCAGTACGGAAATACCAAAGATATATTTTTTAAAAAGATTTCGGATATCCCTGATGAATATGAAGCGCCAGATCCATTTAACAATATGACAGCAGAAGAAAGAATTCATTTATTAAAGGAGTATAGCGAATATGAAAAAGGCGGTGAAAGGCCTCTATTTATAGTAAAAACCGGCGAAAAATTAAAATATGAAGATATTATCAATGAATATGGCCTTGATGAAAAAACCAAAGGTCTTGAGGATACAGCTCTTATGATAGCGCTTTTAAACTGGGTATGCGATAATTTTAATCATGACGGCTTTTCTGGCCTTCCGGAAAATTCGGATATCTCTGCCTTAATTGAATTCCATCAAAAAAACGACGGAATAAACTGCCGGGGGCTTTCATTAATTTTAGCTGAAATCCTCAGAGCCTACGGTATAGATGCAAGGCATGTTACCTGCATGCCTGAGGAAGAGCCTTTTATAGACTGTCATGTGGTAGTTCACGCTTATTCAGCCGAACTTCACCAATGGGTAATGCTTGACCCCAGCAACAGGCTTATCCTTATGGACGAAGAGGAAAATTATATTGATCTTTGGTCCCTACGGAACTCTTACATAGACGGAAGCAAAATTACGGCACTTAACTTAACAGGAAAAGATATTCAGGATTCAGAACTAAAATATTATTTGGAATATATGGCGAAAAATACATTTCGTTTTGAAATGGATTCTGTATTCGATTACGCTTCCGATGGGATGCAGAATAAAACAATATATAATCTCATACCAAAAGGATACAAAACTATAAGAAGGGGAGCAACTGCCATAACAGACCCTGAATATTTCTGGGCTCTTCCGGAGTAAAGCCTTCAGCAAGCAGGCATAAAGCCATAAGTATAGCCAAATATCTCTTTGTTACATTATATTGCCTTCAGCAGAAACTTCCTTTTTAAAAATGCCGCCATTAAAGATACCCGCCTTTTACTGATTATATTGTTCACACTCTGAGTAATCATGATTTTATTTATAGTAAATTTCACATAAGGATGTAATAAAAATCTATTTTTCATAAACGGCTTAAACATATGGAACCCCTATATTTAAGCCATTCAAAACATACGATTTTTATTACTGTTTAATTTGAAATTGACTATAGCCCAAGCTTTTTTGCTGTTTTGCAGATTTTCGTGAACCTTTCTTTTCCATAGTCTTTATTGCGCTCATCAGCGCAGACGGTATATCCCATGCGGCGGCCCCTGCATTTAATTAGACTAATTTATACGGCAGGTCAATTATACCAAAGACAGAGATACAAACAGCAATATAAATATTTGCAGTACCTTTTTCTTTGGCAGCTCTTTAAAAATGCTTCTTATACTGATTTAAATTTAAAAAACGCCTTTTATTCTAAGGTTAAATAATTTTCCTTAGTCCTTATATTAAATTGATTAGGGGTAAGTTAATTTAATATCCTATTGTCTTTATCTATTCTTCTCCTAAGATTCATGCCCTTATACAAAGCTACCCTATGATTGACGTCTGTATTTTCTTACGGAATTTTGAAATACGGTTTGCACATTTTATCATAGGCCTTTTAACAAAACATCAGATATAATTGAAACTTTTCTTTCAGATTAATAAGCTTGCTTAAGCCGCAATTTTATTAAAAAATACTATTTTTACTATCATATCAATAAAAAAGGAATTAAAAATAAAAAAGGACGGAAATATCCCCGTCCTTTAAATTGTTTATAAGATACATAATTTACCGGCTAAAGCATTCGGTAAATTTCAAAACCCTTTTTATCTGCCATACCATAAGAACTTAGCATATGATTCTTGCTTTCAGAAGCATGTCCAAATTTTTAATCTCATATTATGATAAGTCTTCAATAAAGCTTTTAATCTTTTGAGCGTGCTTTGCTTCGCTTTCTGCATATGCGTGAAAATACTTTCTCAAATGTTCACTATCCATATTTTCTGAAAAGTGCATGAAGTCACGGACTCTTTCCTGTGTGTCTAAAAGGGTTTTCTTTAAATAATCCTGTGTAGACATTTCCATAGTATCACCTCAATATCTATTTTTGCTGAATTTCTTAATATTATGCATTGGTTTATGTAAAATAAAAAGGCAGAAGCCATTTTCAGCACGAAGACAAATATTAGCCATAAGGACCCTCCCCTAAAAGCTCTACGGGCTTGCGCCTATATCCTTTTTTAAATTTCTTGGTATAAAATAATCTCCTCAGGGCCTATGATTTAAATCTTTTTTATACTTGAATTCATATGAATAATAGCATCATCAATTGCCTTTCTCTTATCTTATGCCCGCTATAACCAAATACTGATAGGGTCATAAAACAAATTGACGATAAATCATAAGCCCTGTGAAGAAAATAGTTTTTTCACACCTTTAGCAAAAGGCATATAGCAAACTTAAAATGAAAGAGAAACAAAATCATATAGCTGCATTGCCTCAAAAATATACTGTTTTCGGGAAAACCTGTGTTTTTAAGGCTATTGTAAATAGGAATTTGTTCCTTCTTTATAAGAAATCTACTATAAAGCACCTTCAGCGGCAGCCTTTTATTTATTGCTTTGAAAACCATCTTTTTTTATGGACTGCTTTTTAGCATTTTTTCCTTCACCATCTAAAGCATCGTTAGCAAAGGTAGGGCCGCCTTTAGATTTTTCCTTTCGTACTTCCTTAGGGTCAATTTGAGAATCTTTTGGCATAGTAAAACCTCCTGATTTATTCCTTTTAAATATCGCCCCTAAGCAGATTATCTGCGTAGTGTCTAAGGCTTTCAAAAGAATTTACATTGTTTCCCCGGGAGCTTATATGCTCTCTTACATAATCGGGCAATGAATTAAAAAAGTTTTTTGCTTCCGCATCGTCTTCCAAAAGGCTTTGCAGACTGCTGTATTTTGCTGACATATAATCACCTCATCAATAGAATTCGCATTATTTTAAGGATTATGCATGAAGCTTATATTTTTATAGTACTGTATATTAAAGCGTATTTGAAAAGTCCAGACCGGAGTCATTTTGCTATGGAAAAGAGACTTCATCACCAAAAGGTCTTTGCTTTACAGGTCGGTTCCAGCCTTAATCTGCTGTTTTTTTGATTATGCCAATCTGCAAAATACGCTATGCCGTCTTAACCCAGAGCGGCAAAACCTTATCTGATATTTTTAGTGTACATAAAAAGTACCATCAATACTTTCTGCAGTTTTCTCAAAGGGTTTTGTTCTGCAAGATACTGTTTATAATAATTAAATTCAAGACACATTCTTTGACCTTGCCACTTAAAATCATTTTTTTATAAAACATTCTGTGGTTTGGCGATACACTGTAGGGATATTTAACGAAGATGAATTGGTGCCTGAAAAATCTAACCCTAAAGCATAATTTTTCCCATCAAATGGATTAAAATCCAAGTTACTAAAATCAAAATCTTGTTCAGTGTTTTTTATAGGTGCTGCCTGATTGATTTTATGAGCATATTGTGATATTCTTAAACAGTTGGCAATGCCGATATTGTTTAGAACTGAAATTTATTTATTGGTATCCGTATCAGTTTAATTATCTTTTGGTTTCTTAAGATTTCAGATAATTAAATGAATAAAGCATGGATAAGGTTTCCAAAGAAAGGGGCGATGTTTTGTGAGAGCGATAAAATTAGATAGGGTGACAATTTCATAGGGCATTATTTTTGTGCCGTAATTTACCTTTTTGTATTCTGACAAGCATATGGGCTATTTTCAAGCATACATACAGGGTGTGCTTTTTTTGTGCCCAAAATTAAACCTTTATTGGGAGGAACTATGATTAATATTGAAGATTACGGATTTGAATATAAAGATGTTATTGAAGCGTCGGATATTCCGGCAAGGATTACTGCAGTCCATAAGGAACGTTATACTATGGTCTGCAAATACGGTGAAATAAAGGGCATACTGAAATCAGGATTATATTTTAACGGTTCTTATGCGGATTTTCCCGCAGTAGGAGACTTTGTTTTAATAAATTACAACGATAAAGGCGATAGCCTTATTATTAAAACATTGCCCAGAAAATCTTATTTTACAAGGAGCAATAATTTCGGAAAGCTTGGGGAACAGGCTATCGCCGCCAATTTTGACTATGTGTTTATACTGATGTCTTTAAATAAGGATTTTAATATCGCAAGGCTTGAACGCTATATGGCGATAGCATGGCAAAGCGGCGGAATACCCGGGGTTATATTGACAAAGGCAGATTTATGCCAAGATGCCGAAAGCTATGTCGCCGAAGCGGAAAGTTCGGCCCCGGGAGTTGATGTTATCTCTGTAAGCGCCTTAACAAGAGACGGCATAGATCGGATAAAAAGCCTATTAAAACCCCGTAAAACGGCAATTTTTCTCGGCTCTTCAGGGGTCGGAAAATCTACTCTTATAAACTGCATAGCCGAAGAAGAACTGATGAAGACCGGAGACATACGGCAGGAGGATTCAAAAGGAAGGCATACCACCACTTACAGGCAGTTAATCATGACCAAGGAAAAATTCATGATTATAGATACCCCCGGCATGAGGGAAATAGGCCTATGGGATGCTATGGAAGGTTTAAGTGAAGCCTTTTTAGACATATCTGCTTTAGAAAAAAGCTGCCGTTTTTCTGACTGCACCCATACAAAGGAGCCAGGCTGTGCTATTATTGAAGCCTTGGAAAATGGAAGCTTAAGCCCTGACAGATGGAAAAACTATCAAAAACTTAAAAATGAAAATCTTCGAAGCGAAGACAAAATGGCCTATTTGAGAATGTGGAGAGAAAAAATAAGAACCATGGAAAAAAGCCAGCGGCATGCCTATAAGAATAGAAACAAAAGATAATCAAATCCCCGGTGAAATTATTTTGCCGGGGGTTCTTATTTATATTTGTAAGTACAGCGGAAACATGTTACTATGTTTTATGAATATAAGGGATTAAGCATAAAACTTATGAAAAGCTTTAAAGAAGGTAAAAATCGATTCCATACAATCGCACTTCTTGATAATTTCATTAAAAAGTGAAGTTATCTACAGTAATTTGCTTAAACAATGAAAATATCAGATTGCCGGCTATTGCTGTAATTATGCAAGGCACGCAGACTTAATTAAATAAAGATAAAAATCTATTTTCCATGATTTAAAAAGATGGATTGACTTAGGAAATATAATGGAATTATGTTTTCATAATAAGAAATGCTGTGCGGAAACATGTAAATTCATAGAAAAGCTGTTTTACATAATATTATTTATACGAAGTAAAGATGAAAAGTTGTACAAGGATAGCTTGCAAATAGCCTTTTAAAAGGGCATTTTCTCATTGTTAACAAGCAAGTTCTTATCTTTGTTAATAAGGTTTATATTTTTAGGAATATATTTATAAATGAAATTATAGTAAATTTCCTATGAAATAATAACCGAATGATGTTGGCATTCGCCCAACAGGCATCATCTTCGAAGGCCGAAACCTGCAACTATTGTTTCAGTTTAAATTGATTATAAACAAGCATTCATTTTTATCTGAATTATAGTATATAGTAAATTTAAAATTAAATAGTAAGAAAGCCGTATATTTATGCAGACTCAAGAATATACCGTTTCCGAAGGAAACCTGTGTTTTTGAATCTATAGTGAATAGGTTTTGTTGCTTCTTTATGGGAAATTTACTATAACCATAGCTTCTACCTATATATTTTCCTTTGAGAAATGCAGGAGTAAACAAATCAAAATATTATTTTACGGAAGGGTCATATGAATAAAAAATATATTAAAGGGTATTTATTTGTATTCATAGCGGCGGTGCTCTGGAGCTTATCCGGCGTTCTTATAAAAACCGTTCATGCAAGCGCTATCTGGATTTCTCTTATACGGTCTGTTGTTGCTTCATTTCTGCTGTTTCCGTTTTTCTTGAGAAAAAAAGTTGAGCCTGTTAAATATCTCATCATAACGGGAGTATTGTATTTTATATTTATAAGCGTCTTTACCATAACCACAAAAATAGGAAGCTCTGCAATGGCAGTAGCCATGCAGTATTCTGCCCCTATATATCTTATGGCCTATGAAGCCATAAAGGATAAAAAAATCCAGCCTCGAAAAATCCCTGTATTTATTCTTTTTCTTATAGGCATTATCCTATGTGTTTTAGACGGCTTAAATGCGGCTTCTCCTCTTTCTATTTTAACGGGAATCATCGTAGGCATTTCATTTCTGCTATATAGCATTAATTTAAAAAACATAAATAAAGGCAGTGCTTTAGGAATTGTGGGCGGTGTAAACCTTGTATCCGTAATATTTTTTCTTTCAGCGCTTCCTTTTGACCTAAACCCCATGCCTAAGGGTATATCCGATATTATGCCTATTGTTTTTGCCGGAATATTTATATCGGCGGTATCCTATGCCGTATATGGAGAAGGCCTTAAAAAAATCCCCGTTGAATCAGCTCTTATAATTGCAATGGCAGAACCTCTGCTGAATCCTGTATGGGTGTATTGGGCAACAGAATATATCCCGCCTTTATTTACAATACTGGGCCTTCTATTTATCCTCATAGGGGTATGTGTATCTATTTATCTTCCTGGGGATAAGACAATCGAAAAGGAAGAAGAAATTATATAAAAACTAAAAATATAAAAGGCTTTCTTTTATGCTATTTGCAGAGAGAAGGCCTTTTATTTTTTCATTTTTTATTATGTGGAATACCTTCTGTACCCCTCGTGCAAAGATTAACAGCAAAGCTTCCTTTAAGCCCTTTTTCTGTTATGCTATTACTCTGTGACCTCTATGGGAAACAGCGATATTGAGGTAAGGTTTAACCCAATGCTGTCATTTTAATCCACACCTTTTAAAATAACAAAGTTTAACTTTTCCCTTCAAACTCTGTATTGCATATAGGGCATTTTATCATTACCTTGCCCTTTCCCTTGGGTATACGTACTGTTTTTTTACAGGAGGGGCAGGTGTAGAAGCGATGGGTTTTTCTTTGGGAAATCCTTATTTTTTTATTAGCAATCCACTTGTCTATTTTCCTTTTCTTGTTTAAATAAAAAATATTTTCCTTAAATCTTTTACTTATATCACGGCTGAAAACCCTAAAGTATTCGTATACTATAACAACAAGACCCAAATATGTAAAATAACGGGAGATGAAAATTCCAAGTATCAGCAATATAAAAACCAATGCATTTAAAAAGCGATTGAAGTCATCTACCCCATAACGCCCTATCATAAAACGGCTAAACCTTAACCTTAATTTTTCTTTCAATATCCATCAGTCCTTCTGTATTGTATTTTATAAGCGTAAATTTATATATTTGAGATTTTAAACTATAGCTGCCAATAAAAGAGACAGCCTTAACGAAAAAATAATAATGCCTGAAGGCTGGAGCTTTTGACCCACAACTCTCGCGGAGACAACATATAAATACCAACCTCCTTACTTCATATTTTATATTTTAATCCGCATCCCTCGGCAAGAGATGACTCATGCTGAAAACGCTGGAGCTGCATCCGCACCTATTTCAATCCGCGTCTCTCTACCAGAGACGACGAGTTCGGGCAACGTTAGGTGGATTCTGGAATCTATTTCAATCCACATCCCTCTACCAGAGACGACACGGGTGGTACAGGCCCGTGTAATTGCCGTAGCCGAATTTCAATCCACGTCTCTCATAGAGAGACGACAATACCGCACAGGGACCGCCTGCAAATACGAGACTATTTCAATCCACTTATCCATATCAAAGTCCAATCTTATCTCTGCCGTATATTTAGAATTTATCATATACTTTTATACTATTAATAATACGTTTTTTGAACCTTATAGTCTAGTCAGTTTTTGCGGCCTATCTCCATATATATCCAAGTATTTCGGTTTCATATTTTAAATAGTAATTAGACCATATTACCCTTATAAAATTGATGAGCCTGTTAATCAGATGCCTATGTAATTACAGTACTTTATAGAAATACTTTCTTTAGCTAAATCTTGCAAAATCTAACTTTTTAAATTTTTGGCAAACCGCTTCCCTTCGTTTTCAAAGTTGCGCTGCATGTTTTTATTATGTTTTTTATAATAGGCGGCGGCTATGTCCTTTGATGAAATGTTATACTTCAGCAAGGTATCGTTAAAATACATCAGAACATCACACATTTCTTCTATAAGGGAAGCTTTAATCTCCTCATCGGATACAATAGCCTTTTCTCCGCATTTCTTAATAATATCAATGACCTCACCAACCTCTGCCATCATCCATAGTATTGAATCTCGTGCATATTCCGGCTCTAAAGGCGACCATGAGTCCTTATTTTTTTCCCAAAGATTGTATTGCATTTTAAGCATTTCCGAAAAGGATAAATCGTCCATTCCCCGTAAACCTCCTGTTTACCATTAAAGTTTTCTTAAATATCACAAACACAAAGCCCCTACTTGTCTTCAACAATTTTACCATGTATAATTTATCTATTAAATAGAAATCGTATTTATTTTATAGTAAATTTATTATGAAGAGCAGCAAAAGTCTATTCTCTTAAGGCATATGGTTACCAAACAAAAAACAAGTTTGATAAAGCTAAGAAAACCCTCACTTAAAAAAGATTTACAGGCTCACGCCTGTACCTTTTTCCAAGTCACTTCGTATAAAAATACCGATTTCCTTCGGAAACACAGTGAAATTGCCTTTATACTGCAATAGACACGGGCTTTCATATATAATCAAATAAAGGCAGTTAAAAAGCCGTTTATTCTATTTCTTCTAAAACGCATTTTTGAGCCTGGGTATAGTCAATTTACTTTTATACCTTTATAATCATTTGGCTTTAAGAGACATAAATAAGAGAAAAGCAAATTAACAATGCTGCTACTTCATATGAATTCAAGTGATATACGGCTGTGCTGCTGTTTAACTTTAAATTTGCTATAAACGAAGGCTATTTTTCATAATAAATTATAAAATACAGTATAATTAACAAATTCTGAGATATACGGTAAAAGATTAATTGAGAAGGAAGCTTGTTTTTACATCTTTTTTAAATTTACAGGGTATAAAATACCCTAAATAAGCTCTATGTGAAGTTTTTAAAAACTCAACGGCATTTATGCAATGAATTTGCTTCATTCTGCTAATTTTAAGGAAATTAAATATATAACCCTTTCAACTATAAAGCATCGTCTAAAACAGAATTTTTAAATATTGGAGGTCTCTATGGATAAAGGAATCACTCTAGGCTTTGACGGAAAAAATTATGAAATGCTGAATCAGGCATTAAAGAGCTTAATAGAAGATGAGACAGATGCCTTGGCCAATTTATGCAACAGCGCCGCACTCTTATTCTACAGCATGAAAGATATCAATTGGGCAGGATTTTATCTTTATAAAGAAAATCAATTAATATTAGGGCCTTTTCAAGGCAAGCCCGCATGTATAAGAATTCCTATGGGAAGAGGGGTTTGCGGTACAGCCGCTCATAAGAAAGAACCCGTAATCGTAGAAGACGTCCACCAATTTCCCGGGCATATTGCCTGTGACGGTGCTTCCCAGTCGGAAATCGTCCTGCCTATCATAAAGGACGGTATACTCTTTGGCGTATTGGATATCGACAGCCCCATAAAATCAAGATTTAACGAAAACGACCAGAAGGGTCTTCAAAGCTTTATCGATATCTTATCTATTTATGTTAAGTGGGATAGCTTGGTATAGCATTTATAATTAAGCAATTTGTAAAAGTGAGAAACGCTGTCTATTCGTAATAGTTTCAAATACCCATTTCATATGAAATGGGTATTTGAAAGTCAAAATAATCGTGCTTTGCACTCTTTTCTTTTATTTTATAGTTAATTTGCTTCTATTCCCAAGTAAATATTAGGTTTGAGAGGGCATAAAATGAGAGAAAAACAAATTGACTATGTACTGCTTCTTATTTAATCAACTATATGATAAAATTAAAAAGCCTTGCCATAAGCGTTTTATAGCAAGGCCTCTCATATGTGGAAATAGAAAAAGCATGCAACCTGTCTGTTTACATTTTGCAGAAAATTTATCCCATAAAATAAGTAGATTAATCTATCGGGTTGCCGTGCTTATCAAGGCCCAGAGAAGTTAAAACTTCTATTGCAGGCTGCCTATATCTTTCTAATATCGTTCCAGCAGAGCCATTAGGCTTGTCGTCTGCCGTTCTTTTGCCTGCAATTATTAAAGCTACATATAAATCTAACATAATACTATCTACTTCCTTTTTTTAAATATTACTTTTTAAGTCATTATTTATATTAATATCATTTTAAAGCCTCTGCATCTAATCTTTCATAAACTTCTGCTATGGCGGAGGCTAAAACTAAAATCATTTCTTTATTTTCCTCGGCGCTGAGGTTAGCGTTTATAATTAAATCCTTTAATTGGTCTAAAGTTGCAGGCGGTTCAGCATTATTTTCGGAATCATCAGAGGGAAGAAATGTATCGCTTTCTGCGTCATATAAATACCCTTCTTCTATATAATCAGGGGCTTCCTTTAGTATTATATCCGGGGCAAAGAGTGAGGCTTCCTCAAGTGAGGGATAAGGGGTAATCCAATGGACTTTATTTCCTAATATTTGAACTGTTTTCATAATATCACCTCTTTTATTAGTACATGACTATGCAGACGCCATCGGCTCCTTTGCCGCCAGCTCCATATCCAGCTCCGGAACAACTTCCACCGCCTCCAGCTCCATACCCAGTTCCACCTTGTCCTCTTCTTGAGCTGTTTCCGGGAGACGCAACTACGGCAGACGTGCCAAAGCCGCCTCCGCCTCCGCCACCTGAATACGTAGACAGCCCGGTTTCTCCACCAAGGGAATATCTGTGGTCACTTGACCTCGCCGCAGTACCTCCCATTGCGGCAATAGAGCCATTTGCTCTTAAACCGTTTGAACCGTCATTTCCTGAGCCTCCGCCTGCATTTTTTTTTGTTGTGGAATCATCTGCCCAGCCTCCAGCGCCGCCGCTACCCCCTTTGCCGCCAGTTCCTGGTGTGCTTCTATAGCCTCCTTCACCGCCAACTGCTGATAAGTATGCTCCAAAAGAGGTTATACCTCCGGAGTTGCCATTCTGTCCTGCTCCACCCTCAGGAGAGCCAGCGGCGCCACCTGTACCACCTACGCCGATGGTTATAGGAATTTCTTCTCCCTCATTTACACTCAAGTAAGCTTCTTGTATGACTCCGCTTCCACCGCCTCCGGCTCCGACGTTCTGAGCAAGGGCACCTCCACCCCCACCTCCTCCGCCGCCAATCATTATTACATGAACGACGGACACTCCGCGTGGAACTACGAACGTATCATCAGATGTAAAAATCTTAATTCTGTCGGTTATCAGTTCATTCAATGGCTTATTCAAATCACTATTTACCGCTTTCTTAATCTCTGCCCAACTCATGAAACCACTTCCTCTCTTATATTTCCGTATGCTTCAAAGACGGTATTCACTGTGCTTTGGTTTTTAATAGTTTCTCCGTCTTCCTGATATACTGTAACTGTGGCTGAAATGCTTTCATCTTCATTAAAAACCGTATGCCTTTCGGCAACTAAGATATTGTCAAGCTTTTTTCTTATAGTCTCTTTAATATTGCCGTCTTCAAGGAACTCTGTCGTTTTATCTACTTGACTTAAAGCCGCCAGATTATCAAAATCATAAGTCTGAAGCATTGCAATATCTGTCTTTGCAGAGCCGAACCAATAATCAAAATCATTCTTTCGGCTTGTGAGAGTTATTTCAAATTCTTTCCCCTGCGCCTGAAGCTGATTTTCAAAGCTTACCTCATAAAAATTCATTTTCTCTAAGAACTTATCCGTAAAGTCCTGATACATTTCCGCTGTATCTGCGGATATGAGGGAATCTATGATGCCGCATAAATTAGAATTCAGCCTTTCATCTGTTATATCAGCAGGCCTGATGACTGCGGCTCCGGCGGGAACGCGGATTTGAGCCAAAGAAATTTCATAGATATTATTGTTCCGGGTAAGCTGCGGAGCTGTAGGACTTAAGGAGGGGCTACCCGTTATAACAGCCGGGATAACCTTCCTTACGGCTATGGTCCTGTCGAGTCTTAATACTATCCTGTCTATCCTCGGAAGTTCGGGATTTGCAGCCGGGTGGGCTATGGTGTAGTAGCGTCCGCCTTCTATGTCGGATTCGGATTTGAAGAAATATCCGTTAATATTTGCATAGCCCTCGTCCATCTTGGTGTACATTCCGGCTCCGTCTGCTGTTATTTGAAGGCTGGTGCCGCCGTTTCTTATGCCGTTTCCCAAAAACATGCTGATATATTTGGCCCAATCCTCTGCCAGAAGCTCTCTGGGGTCTTCTTGTGTTGAGTCAAAATGACCGTACCAGATTTTTGCCATTTAATCACGTCCTTTCTTTTCAATGAAAGAGTTAGAGTAATATAAATTTAAAATTAATTCCTGTGCAATACACTTTTTACTGATTTTATAAAATGTAAAGCTCAATACTTGTAGCGGTAAAAAGTGATGCACTATATTGGCTTTGTTTTTATCTGATTACTGCCTTGGGTTTCAGGGCAGTATAGATATTCGGCAGGTCATAGCCGAATTTTATTTCATAGCTGTAGCCTGAATCTCTTTCCCATATTTCTTTTACTTCGGTTATTCTCGTATCCTCAGTGCTGTTGATTCTGCCGATATATACGCTTACCTTGTCCCCTAAAAAGAAATCCTCTTCAAAAATAAAAGCCCTTGGAAGGGCATCGGCTTCAATATGCTTTATTTCTTTAAATTCGGAAAGCTTCTGCTCTCCGTAATGGATAAGCTCCGTGATATCCTTTGCATTGCCGCAGTCAAGAAATTCTTCAAAGCGCCAAGCCCCTTCCGCTTCTCCGCCAAGGGTATAAATAAGCCTGTTTTCATCCTCCCCGCTTCCGCCGCATATGCCGGTGGTCCTGAAATTGCTGAAATCCTCCGTATAGGAATATTCTCCTATATTGCTATATTCCAGCTTAAATGTAACAGAGGAATTTTCTGTCTGGGAAAGGGTCCTGTCCGTCCCCTCATCAATATCGTACAGAATCATTTCTCTTTCCGGGTCAAAATAAGCCTTCCAGCCTATATCGTACATTTCTGCTATTTCTTGAATTACTTCTCCTAGGTTCTGATACCTTGCCTGCCATTTGGCAGTCTGGCCCCTGCCTGAATCTTCGGCTATTTCTATAAAGGGAATGTTTCTGCCGGAAATTGAGGAATTTGTTAAACTCCTTTTTAAATAGTGCTTTATAACAGTCTCTGCATTTCCTGATATTCTGTCCCAGCCGTAGGCTAAAGGATTTTCTGTTTTCGTAGGGGGAATTATGATTCTCTGGTTTGCAAAACCCTTTACAGTATCTCCGAATACAGAAATACTGGCTCCGTCTCTGCTTTCGTTTAATGTAAAGTATCTTATGATGCCCATTTTTTCCATATTGCCGTTTATGATAATGAAATTTCCCCTTTGGCAGAGCTTGCCGGCATAATTTTTTTCTGGATGGATATGGATTTCAAAACCGCCTATACCGTAAAAGGAACGGGTAAACTGGATGCTTTCGGCATTTTTAACCGTACCTACCCAGTTAAAGTCTTTGTCGTATATCCTTATTTCACACGCCATGATTACACCCCCGAATAAAGCAGCCTGAATACAAGCCTTATTTTTACCTTTTTATTTTCATCGTCGGAGGTAAATATCAGCTCGTTCATACCGGGCTTAAGGCCGAATAAAGAGGAATCAAAGCTTAAATAGCCATAGGCGTTTTCCCTTGTTTCGCTGATGCCGTCGTTTCTTATAAGCTCTACTTTGAGGTTTTCAGGGTCCGTATTGATATACAGCTTATCATAGGGATTCATTTTTCTTTCTACCTTTATAAATTCCCCTGTGCTTACGTTTTTAATCATTGGATTCTGGGCTCCGCCGTCTATATATATTTCCATAGGGGCAGACACATCGCCTTTATTGTCTACAAAAGCTCTGTATCCCAATGTTCCGAAAAATCCCGGCGTTACAATGGGAAATTTCAAACCACCCTCCACATATGCAAGGCTTACAACCGTATTTTCATAATCCTGCCAAAAGGGCGAGGGGCATTCAAAACTTATATTTAAAGTCTGTACTGAATTTATTTTTTCGGCATAGGCTGCGTCCTTACAGAAAGCAGGAATCGACCATCTGCCATTGTCATTTTCATAAACAAGCCTTCCTATGCCGAAGCTTGGGCTTATGATGTTAAGAAGCCGCTGCCTTTCCGCATACATTTTTTTTACATCTCCGTAGGAATCTACAACATGGCCCGTAAGGGTTACGACCCTGCTGTCAAAAACAATGGAATGAAGGGTATAGCCGCTCTGCCCTACGGACTGGGTAAATACGGGCTCCACCGGAGGCAGGCTTATGCCGTCTATTTTCCAGAATATAAAAGGGTCCTGAGACATAAACTCCACCTCAAAACCCCGGGAATTAATAAATTTTAGTTTTTGCATTTTATCACTCCTTTTGAAAGAGGATTACAGCCACAGCTAAAGAAAAGCAAACCAGTTCTTCTAAACATATCTTAAAGCACTTTCAAGAGCCTTTTTAGATTCCCTTGCCACTTTAGAAGGGCTTGCAGTAGGGGAGCTGATGCTTTGATAAAGCTGAATACTGTTATTTGTTGCATTTGTAGACATCGTGCTTGCCTGAGCCCCTAAAACAGAATACTGCCTGTCGTCTATTTGGGATTCTATGGACTGCACCGATTCTCTGAAGGCTTCCGCATAGGCGTCTCCTGCGCGTTTTCCCGCTTCTCTGTATTCTTCTACCCGTTCGTAAAGCCTGTTGATGATATTGGTGGAGCTTGAATCCATGAGCGCTTCGGTTTCTAAATTATTTTCCTGTGTTTTGACTTTTTTCCCGTCTAAAAATGTCTTATATTCCTTTTCCTGATTCTCATAGTTCTTTTTAAGCTCCTCAAGGTTTTGCTCATTATTGCCTTTAAGCCCTTCAAGTTCTGCTTCAAGCTTTGCCGTATAGCTTTCAAGAGCCTCCTCATGAAAGGCTATTTCAGCATCTCTGTTTTCTTCAAGCATCAGCTTCTGTTCTGCAAGGTTCTCTTTTACGGCATTGATTTGCTCCTGATACATAGCCTTTTCATCTTCAAGAGATTCTTTTCGCTTTCTCTTGTCGTTTTCAGCAGTAAGATTGTCTATTTCCTTTTGCATCTCATATTTGTTGCTGTCGTCTGTCTCAAATTCAAGAAGCCCTCTCAGCCTGTTTATTTTGTCGCTGTATTTATCGTCTTCTTCCTTGCGTTCTTCTTCTTTCAGAAGATTATCTATGGCTTTTATCTTTTCTTCATAAGCTGATATTTCTGCGTTGGCCGCTTCTTCTGCAAATTTTATTTCTTCACTATATCTTGTTTTTATCTCTTCAATTAATTTTGAGGTTTGTTCTTTTTCCTTTGCGATAATCTGGCGGTTAAGCTCTTCTAAGGCCTGGAGCTTTATTTTCCTTTGCTCTTCCATATTCCGTTCTTCTTCTTTGATTGCCTCTAGGGAGAGGGCTATATGCCTGTCATTATAGTCCTGCTGAAGCTGTAAGAGGTCTTCGTACTGCTCTTTTTGCCCATTTGTCATTTTGTCCGTTTTATCCCCATATTGGGAAACAAAATCGTCAATATCCTTATTGATAGCTTCAAGCCATTCACCTACGAGAATTTTTTCTTCCGCCGGCCCAAATTCATATTCCGTTCCGTCCGGTAAAGTCATTCCGTTAAACTGTTTCAGGTTGTTAATATATTTATCGTGAAGGCTTACTGCATTATCCAAGGCTTCCATCCCGATTCCGGAAATTTTATCAGCTAAATTCCTCGTATTATCCTCAATAAGCTTCATAACTTCCTTTTGCTTTTCTCCTATAGTAATCGGAAGTCCCTCATACATCTGGGGTATTTCATCAAACAGCTTTTTATAAGCTTCAATAATAGCCGAAAAATCCGTATTGTCTTCCCTGCCTTTATTGAGCTTTTCTATATTGTCCATTTCTTCTTTATAAAGCTTATCGCCAAGCGCCTTTCTAAGAGGAAAAAGCCGCTTTTCAATTTCAAACGCTTCTTCCTTCGTAAGCTCATATTCCGCTAAAATTGTCCTAAGCCTTTGAATTTCTTCTTCGGCGCTCATTTCAGAAGTGGCCTTAATATCGTCTATGATTTTAAGCTGCTTTTGAAGCTCTGAATTGGTCTTTTCCACATATCCTGAGCTTATGCCGCCGGAACCTGAAGATAACGCCTTTTTGTTTTCTCCTTTGGAAGAGTCTGATCCATATTCCTGCATACTTTTAGATATTTGATCCAGCTTAACTGTCTCTTTAGCAACAGTTTCCTTTGCGCTTTCTATTTCTATGGTTCTTTGTTTTATGGTTTTATTGATTTCTTCAACATCGTATCCCGTATCTCCCTGGGCCAGCTGTAATGCCAGAAGCATTGTAAGCTCAGATTCCATAGCGGCAATTCTGTTTTTAGTTCCCTTTATAACATTTTCAGTTTTCTCCCTTTCGGCATTCAATGTATCCGTAGCCAGCTTTCTGCTTTCTGCCGCTACGATAGATAGTATTTCTCCGTTTTTAAGGGTTAAATCTCCTGTTGATGCAATATATTCTGCAACCTTCGGATAAAGGTCTATAAGCTTATTAAGGGTTTCTGCGCTTAAGTCCTGACCTTGGCTGAGGGCTTTTTGAGACTGCTCTAAAAATTCTAAGCGTTCAGCGGTTTCTTTAATGCTTTGGCTTAATTTCTCCATATCCATCGACTGGGCTAAAATCACTGCCTTATTTTCAGCAACAGCCTTATAATAATTCTGTTCTTTAACCGTTGCTAAACTTCTGGCACTGTTAAGCTTTGCAAGCATCTCCAGCCGCTGTTCTTCCGCAGATCCTACACCGGAAAGGGTAATGCCGTACTTTTCAACTTCCTTTGCAAAATTTAAAATTTTACCTTCTGTGTAGGAAAAGTCATCTCCGCCGGCATCCGCAATGCTTTTATTCACCTTCCCAAGGGTATCAAGTCTTTCAACCAAAAGGTCCAAGCCTTCTCTGCCTTCCTTCAAAGCAGCTATATTTTCTTCATCTACACCAAACTTCATTGCGTTTCTGAAGCCATCGGCGGCGCCTTTAACTTTGTCAAATTCCTCATTAAAGCCTATGGTTTTTTCATGGGCATCGGAAACCATACTGATAACTAAGCCTATTGCTCCTGCAACGCCTACAAGGGGGGCTATTGCAGGATTTAAACTCAATAGATTTCCTATTGCGCCAATACCCTTAACTGCTGCCTGGGCCTTTCCGATAGCAACGATTACCCCGGCAATCCCTCCTGCCAATGCCGTAAGCGTCACTACCGTTTCTTTATTCTCTAATATAAATTCTCTTACTAAGTTCAGTATTGAAGTTAAGCTTTGCATAAGCTCTATGGCAACAGGGGCAAGGGCCTCTCCAAATGCCGCGGCAACCCCCGTCACAGAGGATTTAAGCTGTTCTTGGCTTCCCGCAAGGGTATCTGCATAGGTCGCGGCGTTCCCCATAAAAGATTCCGTTTCCTTCATAAAACCGTTATATGTAGCCTGCGCTTTTTCAGCTTCGGTTAAGCTTTCGGCGGTCTTTCCTAAGCTCAATGCGTACTCTTCATACATTTTAGAAAGAGGCTTTGTAACTCCGGAAGCCTCTGCCAATGCAGAATTTCCGTTCTTAATGCCTTCTGTCGTCGCCTTTACCGCTTCGCTTAAAGTATATTGAGACTGCCTGTTTTTTACGGCGCTGTCCTTAAGCCTGTCTACCATTTCAGAAGCCTGATAAAGGGTATATCCATATTGAGTCAGATTTTTTATTGCTTCTTCCGCATCAGAAACAGACAGGAATCCATCAGCAGATTTCTGCTGAACAATATCCATGGCAGCTGATGAGCTGATACCCAATTGAAGCATATTTGCGCTCAGATTATTCATAACAGTGCTATACTCACTAAAAGTGTCAAGGCCTGTCTTTACCCCGGAAGATACTGCACTGAAAACAGCACCGGCCGCCGGCAGGGCCGCTTCTAATCTTTCAGAAAATCCTGAGCTTTTTTCTTTAACCGCTTCTATATCTATTGCTACTTCTTTAAGCTGGGCTGAAACTGCCCCTATGCCTACAGCGCTTGCCTCTATTTGAATGCTTCTTTCGATATAGCTGATTTTTCGCTTTATATCACTAAGTTCTGAGCTTGCAGTACTGCTTTCGATTTCAACTTCAATGCTTATTTTCCTTTCAAGTTCTTTTGCCTTTGAACTGATTTCTTCAAGCTTTGATTTAAGCTCATCGCTGCTTGATAAATCCATAGGAATGGAAAGCATCGCTTCTATTTTATTTTTTTCATTATTAAGCTCAGAAAGCTTCATTTTCATCTCTGAAATTCTTTCAGAATCCACCGGAAAACTAATTGCCCCTTCAAGAATCTCTTTTCTTTTTTGAAGTGAAGAAAGCTCTTCTTTTAGTTTATTAAGCTCTCCCTTATGAACCTTCATGTGGAGTTCTTCTTCAAGAAGCTTTTTCTCTTTTTTCAGGCCTTCAAGGCTTTTCTTGGCGGCTTCCACCCCTTTTTTTACGCCTTCCGCAGAAGCCCTAAGGTGTATTATGATTTCATTGTTATTCACTTTGTCACCTCCTCTTGCTTAAAATCCGAAGAAATCCATCCCTGTAACTTCATTCTTTTCTTCTCTGTCCGGCAGCCTGTGCATTTCGTTATGTTCATATAAAATCTCTCCTATTTCATCAATATAATAGTCGTTTAGGAGCTCTTTTTTTGTTATTCCTATAGAAAGGCAGCAGGCAATCAGTCTTTGAAGCCAGTAGTCAGGGTCGGAGCTATCTTCATATCCTTTATTTTTCCTTTTATTTCCCCTGCTACTGATATGAACTTTCCCAGCTCATTTACCTCTAGAAACGCAAGGATAATATCTCCAAAACCAGAAATACCTATATTTTCGTCATTTAAAAGCCTCTCTTCCGGTATATTGGTAAGCTCCGATACAAAACCCACAATATATGTCGGAGCCAGTATAAATAAAGAAGTAGCCATCTCCGTAATCTTTCCTGTATCCACCGTATAAAAAATATCCAGAATCTCATCAATGCTCTTTTCCGGAAAACATTTTCCCAGAAAGTCAGCAGGAAACTCCTTTATTCTTTCAAGCGCATTTAAATAGCCCCCTATGGGGAGCTTTTTTATCTCGTATCCGCATACCTTTTTTGACCTTGGTAAAGATAATCCTGTTTTATCTTCCGGCTTGTTTAATTTAAACATGATTTCCTCCTTGTAGTGGTAGTCATTATAAATTTATATGTACTAAATCAGTTCCAGAAAATCGTAAGCTGATTTAGTATGTATTTAAAAAACTTATTTAGCTTAACAGTAATTTTGCTATTAAGCTAAATAAATAGGCTGCCCAAAGTAATTTTTTACTCTGAACAGCCTATTGCAGGAGCGTATAGTCAATTTGCTTTCATTCCGCTGCAAGTATTTTATTTGAAGATAAATTTATTAGAAGCAACAAAAGCCTATTCCCAACAGGCTCATCGTTACCAATCAAAAACAAGTTTGATAACCATAAGAAGACACCCGCTTAAAAAAGGGATGGATTATACCTGTATCCTTTTTCAAGTTCACTTAGATAAAAATATAGATTTCCTTTAGAAACGGTACATTTTTAAGCCTGCGTGAATATACGGCTTTGTTACTGTTTAACTTCAAATTTATGATAAAGGGGCATAAACAAGGGAAAAGCAAATTGGCAATGCTATATTTCATATTTATTCAAGTATACGCATGCCAGCTATGTAATGGGCGGCCCGCTCCTGCTTTTCTTCATATTAAATTTAAGGTGTTTCAGGAAGTGTTTCTATGGTATCAAGCCATACTAAGTCGGCGGCCGATTCCGTATCCTTAATCTCACCCGGGCTTCCGTCCATTGCTCTTTTTGTAAATGTTCCGACAATCTGATACGCATTTATTTCAGAGCCGTCTCCCTTTGTCTTTACACCTGTTTCATTAATCTCGCTTACTGTAAAGGAAAACATCTTGTACATACGGTAGTCTCCGCTTGCAGTTGCGCATCTGAAAGATAACGCATATTCATTATTCTTTCCCTGAGGATTCCACTTAAGGGCCTTTGTTTCCGGGTCTATTTCTCCAAATCCAAGCTTAGCCATAAGTTCAAGGTCCATTTCCGCTACGGTAATCGTAACCTTAAGGCCATTCCAGCTTTTCATATTAAGATAAAGCCTGTCGTCTGCATAAATCTTTGTTTCACTGGCGTCCGTTTCTTTTGTCATTTCCTGAGCCTCAGGAAGATCGAAGCCTTCTCCTACCTCATAGCCCTCTGAGCTATTCTTAATCACGGGAAAAAGCTTAAGCCTTGAAAAACCCTGTAATGCAAGCTTCTTATTTGCTGCCATATAAATCATTTCCTTTCTGTTTAAAATATTTTTACCCTTTGGTTCGTTTTACGGCTTATTTTAATAGCCGCAGTCTCCTTAAAGTTATGATTAAGAGACTTGGAAAGCTTATTTCTTTATATTAAAGCTTTACCACTATCATAGTAGCATCTGAAAAGTCTCACACAGTATCATCTGCCTCTTTAGCCAATCCCATTTCAAAATTGCATTGCCTAAGAAAAATATCTTTAAACAGAACATTATTTTAAGCCCAGGACATATCCCATACGTCCTGGGCTTAAACGAAAAAGCTTCTAAAAAATATGTACTGTTTCTTCTCCCTTTATTATTCTTAAGGCGCCTGCTGCAAGAGCTTCCAGCTCATATTCTCCGGGTCTTATAACCACCTCTCCTATAAAGCCTATCATTTCGGCTATTTTATCCGTTATAAATTTAGAACGGGCTATGCCTCCCGTTAATATTACAGCATCACATCTTCCCTTAAGAACCGGTGCAAGGGAACCGATGGTTTTTCCTATGGTATAGCACATGGCAGTAAGTATAAGCTCTGCTTTTTCATCCTTCTCCAAAGCCATCTTTTCTATTGTTCTCACATCGGGGGTGCCGAAATAAGCCTTCAGGCCTCCCTGCCCCCTTACCCTCTTTTTCATTTCTTCTTTCGTAAAATTGCCGGAATAGCAAAGCTCTATAAAATCCAGCAAAGGCACAGACCCAGACCGCTCCGGTGAAAAACAGCCGAAATCATCTCCTACAGTGTCTATGATTTTACCCTTTTGATATACGCTTACAGAAATACCGCCCCCTAAATGGGCCACTATTAAATTCATTTCTTCATAGGCCTTTCCTAAGGATTTGGCATATTCTATGGCATTAGCCCTGCAGTTAAGCACATGGGAAAAGCTATTGCGTTTTATTTCGGGAAAGCCTGTAATTTGGGCCACCGGAAGGATATCGGAGGCGGAAACAGCATCGTATATATAGGCCTTCCTGTTTGCTTTTTCTGCAATATCATAGGCTATGAGGGCTCCGAGATTGGAAGCATGGGGTGAAACCCCCTTTTCATTTACTATCATGTCTATCATTTTTTCATTGATTAAATACCCGCCTGTTTTTAAAGGCGGGAGAAGCCCTCCTCTGCCTACGATTGCAGAAAGCATATCAGGGTTTATTGCATGCTTCATAAGAAGCTCTTCTGCTATACGGCTTCGCATTTGCCTTTGTGACACTATAGAAGGATATTTTTCAAGCTCCTTATGCTCATGCTCCATAGTCTCTGTAAAAATAGGGGTACTGTCTGAAAATAAGCCTATTTTAGTCGAGGTAGAGCCGGGGTTCACAGCTAATATTAAATGAGCCATAGTCCTCCCCTTTCTATAAGGATAAACATAAAAGCATGGATAATCTTTTTTCTTCCTCGCTTGCGCCCCTTGAAGAAAGCACAATGGGAACCTCTGCCCCAAGAATGCAGCCTGCCATTTTTGCCCCGCCAAGAAAAGTAAGGGCCTTGCTCATAATGTTTCCGGCGGATATATTCGGCATAACAAGAAAATCCGCCTTTGACCCAATGCGGCTTTTTATGCCCTTTATTGCCGCCGATTCAGGGCTTATGGCTAAATCCATGGATAATGGCCCTTCTACGATGCAGCCCTTTATTATCCCTTCTTTATTAAGCCTTGTAAGCTCCTTTGCTTCTAATGTTTCCGGCATTTTTTCGTTTACGGTTTCCACGGCGGACAGAATAGCAACCTTCGGCTCTGAATATCCTAAAGAATGCATAAATTTGACCCCTTCTTCTATAATTGCTCTTTTCTGGTCCAAGGTAGGATAAGGTATCATTCCTCCGTCGGACATAAACAACAGCTTCTCATATCCTCTTGTCTCAATGACAGCCATATGGCACATAACGCCCCCTGTTGAAATCCCCTTTTCCTTATTAAGGACCGCTTTTAGAAGGACAGCCGTCTGAATATTCCCCTTCATAAGCAAATCCGCCCTTTTTTCCTTTACTAAGGCAACTGCCTTTGAAGCCGCTTCTTCCTCAGTATCTGCGGGAATAATTTTTTCGTCTGAAATGCTTTTCCCCATATTCTCGCAAATTTCAAGCGTCTTCATACGGTCCCCTACAAGCAAATAGTTGATGCCAAATTCCTCTTCCGCGTCAAATACGGCTTTCAGCGTATGTAAATGGTTTGATGCGGCTACGGCTATAATCTTGCCTCTTGCCCTATCTCTTTTGCTTAAAAGCTCATCGAAATTCTGAATCATTTCTGCCCTCCCCTATATTTCTATAACAAGATATATTCTTCTGCCCCTATAAACTATACAAGTTAATTTTATAATCATGATGACTAAATTTCAACCGTTAATTTACTTTGAAGATTATGATACTTATCCATATTATAAAGAGGACGGCTGTAAAATAAATTTTACAGCCGCCCTCTCTGGCATTAATCACGCTGAAACATTTCTTAAAGCTTGCTTCAAATGGCAGGTCTTCAATTATACTGATTTACTTTAAAATACCTCCTAAGAATTTAAATCCAGAACCAATACTTCCCCTTCTTTATTTACTTCTAGTATTTTAGGTTTTATGTCACTATAAGCAGTCTCATGATTTATATTTTTATGCTTATCTAAAATTTTCCCGCTTGAAAAAACAGTAATAAGCCTGTCTTTAAAAAACTTCTTATATCCCTTAGTCTCCGCCTGATGGCCTCGTACAAAAATATCAAAGCCTATATGCTTTCTAAATGCTTCAAAATGGTCCTCTGTGAATCTGAACCTTTTTCTGTCTTCTCTTAAATCGTCTTCTGTAACCGCCGGGTCGCTCCACATCATATTATTTACTATGGTAGCGCCTAAGCAATCTACGATGCTTTCATTTGTAAGATCTGAAATGCTTTTTATATATATAAAGGGGTTCTTTTCTTCTTTCAAAGGCCTTGGAATACCTCCGTGGGCAAGCAGTAAAATTATATTCTCATGGCATATAAAAGAAACATTGCTTAAGCTGTCAAATAACTTTAAGTATTTATGAATCATAGCTTCCGGAAATGTTTTATTTGATTTTGTTAGGTTATAAAGATACGGCAGGAACCAGTCTTTATCCGCTTCCCCTTCAGGCATTCTTACGCACAGTTTAATTTCTCCCTTTTCAAAGCTTCCACCGTCGTGATTTCCCCTTTGAATATATATATTTTGAGGGAACAGATATTTTAAGGTTAAAATACATTGCAGGGTTTTAAGATGGGCCTTGCCTCTGTCCACATAATCTCCCAGAAATATCAGCTTGATTTTTTCTTTATTTATGACTCTATGAAAGAAATCCGTCTTTTCTAAAATCCTTTCAATGCTTATGGTATCGGAATGAATATCTCCTATGATATAATAATGGCATTTAGGCTCCTTAAATGAATAAATATGACAGCCTCGTCTGCCGTTTTCAAGGTTTTCTTTTGCTGTTTGAATACTGATATTCTCCTTAAACACCGCTTCGTTTATTTTGCTGTTTTCTTCAGTATGGATATTGCAAACTTCATCTATTAAAAATTCATTTACTTTATACATAAGCGTTAAATCTGTTCTGTCTGAGTTCTTTAAATTTTTCCAAACTAAATCAAGGGTCTTAAAAAAATCATTTTTAATTTCTTCTTTATTCTTATATTTATTGTTTAAAAGATTTGCTTTTATTTCGTTCATTAATTTTACTATGTGTCTGTAATCCTTCATTTTATCATCCTTATTCCAGTGTATTGCATCCTAATTAAATCATTAATAGCAGTATAGCATATACCATAATATAGGTGTATATAATTTCAGCAATTTAACACTTTCATGAGATAATTCTTTCTGAATATACTTGTTTATTTCATTCTTCCATATAATAATATAAACAAAATCAAGAATACACATTTTGTTTATATTATCATTTCTTGAAAAAAACAAGAGCAGAACCCTGCGCTTATGGTATGATAAATATAAATTTTATCTTGGGGGTATGCAAATGATTTCAGTGGAGTTTGAAAAAATAGAAGCAGTAGATGACGCTCTTTTGGAATATGCCGTTATTGTAAGCCGATACAATAATAAATGGGTATACTGTAAGCACAAGGACAGAGAAACCTGGGAGATACCCGGTGGCCACAGAGAACCTCAGGAGCTTATAACAGATACCGCTAAAAGAGAACTATATGAAGAAACCGGCGCCGCAGATTATGTGATTTCGCCTGTTTGCGTATATTGTGTTAACAGAGGAAGTAAAAGCTATGGCTTATTATGCTATGCAGATATTAAAAGCCTTGGTGCGCTTCCTGCATCTGAAATTGACCATATAAACCTTTTTGACTCTATTCCTGAATCTCTTACATATCCAGAAATACAGCCCTTTTTATTTGATAAAATAAATCATTGGCTTAAAAACAAATAATGTTCTACGAATGAAGTATCAATAAAAAATTCATACTTAATAATTCCTTCGGTTCGGCCTTTATTCAAAATATTCAGACTGAGTTTTTATTATTTGTATGCCTTCTTCCTCCTGCCGTTTTAATAAGGCTATAATAAGCCGGAATATTTTGAGGTTTAATAAAGTATTTCAATCATCATAGGCCTTAGATACAGCCTAAAAGCCCCCGTTTAATAGCAAGGGCTTTTGATGACAAAATTTTTTATTTATATTATTAATTATACTAATCCTTTGCAATAGGAATCCCTGTAAGCTTTATATAAATTTCCGTCAGCTGCTGGCTGTGCTGTTCCTCGTCGGATACGTGTTCCCGTATTATGCTTTCAATATTATTAAATTCCTTCATGCCAAAGATTTTTATAAGAGTTTCCCTATTGGAGTTCATGTACTTTAACAGATAAGTATATTCCAGTATGGCGTCCTGCTCATCCTTATTGTTTCTGGCTACCCATTCAACCAATGTCCATAAGTAATGCATACTATGATCATTCATATTTTCCCTCCTCTTTTACTATTTATATGAGAAGCATCTATTATTTGCCACACTTGGAAGCCCGATTGCATATAGCACTTTAGTCTAATTAAAAATAAAAAACACTGTCTTTCTCTGCTCTTTTTTACCGGTTTAATTCTATTATTATAATATTTAATATATGGTATTATTATATTAAATGACTTAAACAGACCTTTTCAAAGAAAGGAAAATGTTTATGAAGAAAATAAGAATTGCTTTTATTGCTTTATTAAAAAATTCTAGAATATAACAGATATCTTTTTTATAGAGTAATAAATATTAAATGGCTTGTGCCTCCTGTATAATTTTTTTAAATATGAAAACAGGCTTATCATCTTTCCATACCCATACTTTTATCTCCAGAAAACGTATTCATAAAGAAAGGGAGATAATGTCTATGTGTAAAAATCGACCTTTGCGTTTTATTGTATACATACTATTTTTCTGCTTTTTCTCCATTTTAATGTTAAACGGCTGCACCATAAAACCCAATAAAAATGAATTCATTACAAAAGAAGATTTATCAGAAGAAATTTCAGATATAAAAACCCGTAATCTTCAAAAATTATGCAAGGTTTGGGGCTATACGAAATATACGCACCCTGTATTTTTGCTTGGTCAAAAGGATTGGGACGAAGAATTGCTTAATTTAATACCGATTATTTCCTCGGCAAATAGCGAAGAAAAAGCGAACGCTATTCTTTATGATTGGTTCATAAGCCTTGGGGAAATCAATTACGGAACAACTTCCAGATTGGTGGAATGGAAGTACGTAAAAGAAGAAGACATCCTTATTCAGGCTGATACAAGCTGGATTAAAGACGAAGCCTATTTAGGCAAAGAGCTTTCTTCGGCTTTATCAGCCCTTGGAGAAATCCCTGCCGTCAGCCGGTCAAAGGCGCCCGTATTTTTTGATAGTTTTCCAGAGGCTGCTCTTTCATTAAGTAATTTTAAAAATGAGAAAAGTTATGAGGATATGGATTACAGTGATACTAATTACCGTCTTTTAGGGCTTTTTCGGTTTTGGAACGCCGTAGAATACTATTTCCCCTATAAGGATATTATGGATTATGATTGGAACGAACTTTTAATTGACTTTATCCCTGAAATGCTTAAAGGAACAGATAAGCAAAGCTATGAACTAACCTTGGCTGCAATAGGGGCAAAGCTCAACGATGCCCACGTATACTTTACGGATAACACCTTCCTGCGGAATCAATTTGGTTTTTATTCCGCCCCTGTAAGCATAACAAAGGCAGAAGGCCATTTTGCAGTTTTGAATGTTTATAAAGCATATCAAGATCTTTGCCCTCTAAAACCGGGAGATATTCTGCTGCAATTAAACGGTATTGACATCAAGGATAAAGCAGAAGAGATTAAAAAATATAAGTCCTATACGGAAGATACCAAGCTGTTGGCAACAATTGCCCCCTATATCTTAAGGTCTCATGAGAAAACCATGGAAGTTACCGTTCTTCGAGACCGTGAGGAGCTTACCCTTACTGTGGAAGGAACAGATATATACCTTCATCCAAGCATGGAGTTTACAAAGTCTTACGAAATTCTTGAAAACAATATCGGCCTAATCAATCCGGCTATCCTTGAAAAAGGAGAAATCCATCAGATTATGGCGGCCTTAGCGGATACCAATGGGCTGATTGTGGATCTTAGGCAGTATCCGTCGGACTTTCTTACCTATAGCCTTGGGGAATATTTCATAGACAGAAGAATGCCCTTTGTCCTCGCGACGCAGCCGTCAAAAGCAGTTCCCGGTACCTTTATATACTCTCTGCCCTTATATTCCGGCAGAGTAGACAGAAGCTCCGGCTTTTATTATGAAAATAAAGTTGTCCTCTTAATGTCTGAAAATACATGGAGCCAGCCGGAATTCACAATTATGTCTCTTAGAAACGGCCCTAATGTTACTGTCATGGGAGAAAACTCCATCGGTGCAGACGGCAATGTCACGGATTTGCCCCTTCCCGGCGGAAATCATGTATTATTTACCGGCTTAGGGGTTTATACCCCCGACGGCGGTCAGACCCAGCGCACCGGCCTTTCCCCAGATATTTATGTAGAACGGACCCTTAAAGGCATTAAAGAAGGCCGAGATGAATTTATAGAAGCTGCCGTTGAGTATATTTCAAATAATAAATAAAACATCATCACGCACCTCTTAGTAAAACAAATAAACTTTGTTTTTGTTTTGCTATATAATAATTTTATTATGAAGAAGTAGAAAAAGTCTATTCCCATCAGGCTCAAAAACAGAAATTTTCTTGGAAAACAGTACGTTTTTGAGCCTGCATGAATATGCGGCTTTACTGCTGTTTAATTTTAAATTTACTATAAATAAAAGGAGGGTTCACATGGTTAAAAGTTTTTTCAAAAAACAGGAAAGGTGTAAAGCCTGTTACGATTTTTTATCCGCCGAAACGATGTACTTAGGCTTCTGCAAGAAATGCGCCCCCAAGGAGATTTCAAAGCTTAAAAAGCGAATCATAATTTCAGCCGTTCTAGGGCTTTTTTTGACTATCCTTGCCTTTTACGGAATCCATTATGCCCGGCTAAATTATTTAATCTCCGAACGAAGCAGAGATACTGTGATAATTCCAACCTTTTTCGGCTATTGGAGCATGAATATCAGAGCCTTTACCGCCATGACCACCCTTTCTGTTCAGAAGACAATTCTGCTGGCCCTTGGATGCTTTCTAGCCCCCTTCGGCGCTTATGTCCGTTTGGAGATTAATACCCATCGCCCTCAGGCGGAAGCCGGCCTCTACGACCTGGACCTTGCCGCCGGCAATGCGGCCGTCAGAGTCGGCCCTCAGAGAATCGATGATATCAGCCTTTTCATCGTATCCTTGATTCTTTCTGCCTTATCCGGTCCGTTTTTCTTTTTTTACCGGCCTTATAAGCTTAGGCAGTTATTGAGTTATATGAAGAGCCAATAATATACCTTTTTATATAAAGAATCCTTGTTTGACTAAATATAGCTGCCGTTATATACTTAGGTTGATTGTATCCAGCTATAAAAATATCTGCTCCGTATAAATTGCAAGGACAGAAACTTATATACAATGGCCAATGAAAGGGGGAGAGCCTGATAGATAAAATTACCGTCTGGACAAAGCAAAATAGAGCCGTTCTGAAAGAGCTAGAGGAAAAAGGCAGGTATGTGGCTAAAAAGGAATATATTTTTAAAGATTTGGGAGAACACGCCCATTTGGTATTGGAGGTTTATGATTGGCTCGTCAGAAATACGCCTAATGCCGCCCAAAAGCCCAAGGACGCGGAATACCCCGTATGGGTGTCTCTGGCAAAGGAAGCCACAATGCTTCAAAGCGACGATTCAGTTATCCTTGAGCTTACTTTAGACCCAGCCTTAATTACCATGGTGAACATCGGCAAATGGGGAACCATGCTTAATTATTCCTATATTCCCGCAGATGAGAAGGATGCTAAAAGGCACCAGCAGCAGCTTCAGCTATACGGCGTAAGCGATACAAAAGCCTATATGTCCCAATTCTATCCCCAGATAAAAAGAGAAATTTTAAACAGCTGGAGCCGTTTATTTGATGATTCTATTTTGCTTGACGGCCATGGCTGCTACGGAAACCTATGGGAGGTAAAAAGCCGATGGATAACAAATGTAATACAGTAATGCTTTATTCTTCTCAGTCCCCAATTGTAACAGAGATTTTGTACCGTGACGGCATCTGTTTTTCAAAGAAAGAATATGTCCTTAAAAAATATCAGGAAAGCGCCCCTATTTTTATGGCGGCCTATGACTTCTTTGTTTCAGAGGCAGAAAAGTATGTTCCCAAGCCGGAAGGGGCCGAATATCCCTACTGGGCCTTTAAAGATTTATACAGCTTGGAATCCTCCGGCGACAGCAGTGTTTTGCAATTATCCGTCCCCGTAGATGAAGCAATCTTTTTTGACATGTATGATTTTAATAAAATACTTCGTCTGCAATACATCGGCGAAAATGATGAAGACGAAATAAAATTTCAAAAAATGCTCAAAGATTACGGTATGCGCCATGAAAGCGATATCATTCTTACGAATTTTTATCCTGATTTAAAGCGCCAAGTACAAAACAGCTGGAAAAGATTATTCCGCCACCATGAAAAAATAAAGGCCGGCGATACTGAAAGTATCGGAAGCGTTCAGGTAGGATTATGGCAGATAAAAAAAGACTGGCTTGTAGTAAATTTCATATAAAGAAGCAGCAAAAGCCTATTCCCATCAGGCTCAAAAACACGGATTTCCTTCGGAAACATAGTGAAATTGCCTTTATACCATAATAGGCCATAAGGCTTTTAATATATAAATCAAATAAAGGCAGTTTCACAAAGGCGATTTACTATATTTCTTTTAAAGCGCATTTTTGAACCTGTGTGCATATACGGCTTTGCTACTGTTTAACTTTAAATTTACTATATATCATCATAGCCTTGCTTTACAAAAACGAAATTTGGATTTGTTTCAGAAATTTATGCCGCCACTTGCTAAGTTTACAGGTTATTTTAAATCACAGTTACTCTGTTCTCTAAGTTGGTGACTTTTCATGATAATCATAACTACCGGCTTAGCCGGTAGTTTGCTCTGCCCCTATAAGGGGCTCTTACTGGCATGCGTCTGAGGACGCATCGAAGCGGTTTGCCAACCGCATTTACTTCCCAATAACCGCTAAAGCGGTTTATTTTTTATTTCCTTTCACTGGCTCCCCCGTAAACGGGTCAATATATTCTAACAATGAAATTTGATCTGCTACTTTATCTTCTTGTATTTGATTTCTAATGTATTCTTCTATTTTTTTCGCATTTTTACCTACTGTATCAACATAATATCCTCTACACCAGAAATGTCTATTCCCATATTTATATTTTAAATTTGCATGTCTATCGAATATTATTAAAGAACTCTTTCCTTTCAAATATCCCATTATCTCTGATACACTATATTTAGGTGGTATTCTGACTAACATGTGTATATGGTCACTACAACATTCTGCTTCTATTATTTCTATACCTTTTCTTTCACATAATTCTCTAAGTATCTTTCCTATATCCGCCTTTAATCTTCCATAAATTATTTGTCTTCGATACTTTGGAGCAAATACCAGATGATATTTACATTCCCAGGTTGTATGTGATAAACTATTTTTGTCCATCGGACACACCTCCTATGATCTAATAATTGTGGTTGGCAAACCCACTTTATTTTATCACAGGGGGTATTTTTCTTGAAGCTAAAGCATTTTCCCTCCACCTGCATAGCAGGTGGTTTATTGTATGAGATACAATAAAAACCATGCGCGAAATTTCGCACATGGTTTTATTTTATAAATATGCAAAGCCAGAAAGCTCCTTTTTAGCTTAACAACAGCAATATATTATAATACCCCATCATCAATATACAGAAGGCAAGCACTATAGGAAGGGTTTTTCCAATTAATTCGCCAAGGGTAATATTGAAATAATCGGAAATAATCACAAGGCATACGTGAGTAGGTGACAAAAGGCTGGCACCGTGGCATATACACATTAAAAGCACCATTAAAGGCATACCTCCGTCAGGTATCGCGGTAAAAGCAAGGGTCGTACCAAGGGCAATAATACCGCTTGAGCCTGTAATCAAACAGCCGAAAAAGAATAAAAGGGAAAATATCATATACATGGGGATTGGAAGCATTGAAAAGAAGTCCGGCAGCATATAAATGGTTCCCGTATAGGTTATAAATTCTTTTAAAACCAGCACCAGAAACATATTCCCAAGCATTTTAGGCTCAATGGCCCCTTTAAACAGAGGACGAAGCTCCGTCCACTTTAATTTATAAATAAGAATCGAAGCTATGATTACAATGAATACAGATAACAGGGTCGACAGCTTAAAGGCGATGATTAAAAATATAACGGTCAAAAGGGACCATAAATGACCGAAGAGCATAAATACGTCTTTCAGCTTGTTAGTGGATTTTTCTTCATTTCCTGTATCTTTAGGTAACTTCCGTAAATAAATATACCCTAAAATAGCCAAAGTAATCACAGGAATAATCATGCCTACTATAAACTCGGATAATGCAACCCCAGCCAAGGTAGACATGAGAATAACCCCAGGATATGTAGGTAAAGTGCTTTCAGGAATATGGCGGTACCAATTGGCAACAAAGGCCTGCTCTTTCGTGTCCAGATATCCTTCTGAGGATTCCTTTACAATATCACCGCATAAAATCATTGCGGCGGCGGAAGGCAGAAGCCCTATAAAGAAAGGGGCAATGGAAGCATTAATCCGCCTGTTATTGAATATCCGGTTTAAATCTTTTTGGGCTAATTTTATCTGACTGCGTTTTTCAAGTATCCGCTGTAAAAAGGTTATAAAATAAAACACAAACAGTATGGACATGGATTTCCAGCTGGTAACAACATCTGCAAAGAGCCTTACCGATTGAAAAGCACTGATTCCAAAAAGAATTATTGATGCTGCAATGCCGGCTAATACAGCCTGATATAAAGGACGCTTTATCCACAGTATGACGATAATAATTAAAAACACCGCCGCAAGCTTTGCCACTTCCATAGTTACCAATTTGCCACCTCTCCGGATATAAGATTTAGTAAGAATACAATTCCCAAAGAAAAATATAAGCGTAAAACCTGCGCTCATAATTACAATATAAATAATACAGATATTACCTAAAAATCTTTTTATAGGTAATATAGACCCTCACTTAAAAATCATTTGCAAGCTTATATTCATATTATTTTTTAAGTTCGCTTCATATAAACTTCTGTTCTTCTCAAAGCCTACTGCTTTCCATAAGACTCAACCTCTCATTTTCTATCTATAAGTTTAAAGCAAAGTATTCGTTTCATCAATAGATTCTGTTTCATAATATCATTATTTCTTATAATTTCTGTATTGACAAAAAAAGCTACCTTCAATGAATAACAGGTAGCTTTTAATACTCTAAAATTGTTTTTAAAATATCTCATGCTGATTTTATGCCACGCCGTAAATTTTAATATCTGAGTCGGGGCTTCTAAGAGGCTTTAAGCTGATAAATACATCCTTTTTAAATAAACCTGATTCAAGGCATGCCTTTGCAGAATAAATACTATTAAAGCCGTGGAGTTCCTGAATGTCCTTCTTCATAAAGAGTTCCCTTAATACTGCTCCTTTACTGCTTTAGGAATGCTTTTACGGTATTTTATACAAATGCCTGCTGCTGGGCGGTTATTATCGTCCATTGTCATTAAAATTTCCAAATATGCTTTTGCACTTATAATTATACTTATTCAGCTTGAAAACTGTCTTGTTGTTTTTAAGTTGAATAAGCTTTTCTTTATCCTATAGTAAATAAACTTGAGCTTTTTTCAAGTTCATTTGCTATATTACCTCTGTATCATTACATTTATAGCTCATAGTAAAACACATTTAATTACAGTAATAAAAATTAAATATTTTGAACAGCTTAATATAGCGCTTTTATATATTTAAACGGTTTATAAAAAACAAATTTTTGCTGCTGCCTTGCTTTATTTTGCTGTAACCATGACAAGAAGTATATCAAAGCTGCTTGGAAGGGTAAATATATTAGCAAATTTATAATTAGCTAATAATTTTAATAGTATGGGCTATGTCAATTGATTGCATGTTTTACAGGGGGGAAGCTTTTTATCCAGTCTGTCTTTTGTCTGCTGCCTCGACCAATGGCAAATGCTCTGTAAAATAGGCAGTACCGATTTTGCCTTCTCTGTTAAAGAATATTCAACCTTGGGCGGTATTTCATTATACTGCTCACGATTTATTAACCCGTCTGCCATCAGCTCCTTTAGCATAGAAGCAAGAACGGCATCGGTTATATTGCCAAGCTCCTTGCGGATTGCATTATAGCGTATGACAGAATTAGCGGAAAGCACACAAAGAATCCTTGATTTCCACTTTCCCCCAAACATATCTAACCCGTATTCAATGGGGCACATAATTTCTTTTTCCATCTTTGGCTCATATTTCATTGTTATCACCTACACTATGTATTTTATAGTAACTATATCAATGAGATGCTGCTGTGTCAATAAGTAGCATCTCAACTCTCCATTAGATTTTTCTGTCTATTTTTTATTTTAATTTATCCGTATAATTCAAATAATATATTATTTTATTAAATATTATGGTTTACAGGACGTCGGCTTTGTAATATACTGGAGGAAATAAAGCATTGCAGGAGGTATATTCATGAAAAAGATTTATAGAATTAAGCCGGTTTATTTATCCTTTATCTGGGGGGGCAGAAAGCTCATTGATGCTTTCAATATTGAAACGGATTTAGATAATATAGGCACCATCTATAATGTCATTGCCCTTCCCGGGCATCTGGATAATGAGGTGGAAGGCACAGGCCAAACCCTCTCGGAATTCTACAAAAATAACAAGGCCCTTTTTGGCTGCGATGAGGAAATTTTCCCGGTGAGAATGACCATCACCTGCAATGAAGGCATGCAGTCTTATCATCTGCATCCTACAGATGCATATGCCCTTACCCATGACGGCACAAAGGGCAAGGTTTCCGGCGCTGTTTCCATTACAGAGTCTGACAGCGTTAAGCGCAGCCTCTTCGGCAATAAAGCTGTCTCTCTTGACCACTTCAAGGAGCTTGTAGCAAATAAAGACTGGGATAATCTTTTTACTTATGTTGAGGTAAAGGAAGGGGATTATCTGCATACCCCCGCCGGTGTTATTCATGGGGGTAAAGGGGGCGGCGGAATTAACGTGACCTTCTCCACCAACAGTGATATTACATACCGTTTTTATGATTATGACAGGAACGATCCGGAAAGGAAGCTGCATATGCAGGAGGTATATGACTGCGTTAATATTCCTGAGGTGCCTTTTGGCCCCATTCATGCAGAACCTATAGAGCAAAACGGCATAAGCCTTTATAAATATTATAATGTTGCCGGCGAATACATTGCCATGCGTATTAAAACCAAAGAAAAAGGAAGCTTCCAATACGATAAATTTCTTTTTATGACCTGTGTAGAAGGCTGCGGCGAAATTGACGGTTATTCTATCAAGCCTGGGGAAACAGTGTTTATTCCTGTTCATTATGGCCCCATATCCTTCAAGGGTAAAATGGATTTAATGGTTTTATCCTATAGAAAATCATAACCCAGCCAAGAATCACCAAATTTTAAGCCAAAATACCTGTATCTTCTTAAATATACAGCGTTTTATTGAATATGCGAATTATTCATAAATTTTTGAACTAAAATGAAGTATATGCATATTCAACAAATATTCCTTGATTTATTCTTTAAATAACTGCAATATTTGGTTTTTATTTATATATTGTGAATAATTTGAATAATTTAGTTTACATTTTCTTTAGGCTGTGCTATATTGAATTTATATTAGGCAAACTTAAAAAGGATAGCAATGCAAGGTTATAAATCATTTTTAAGGGAGCGTCTCCTTATAGTTAAACAAACTCTTTTTATCTTTGTTAACTATAATTTAGTGAAATTAGAATAATGCAAGAATAAGCCTCTTTATAAAATTTTAAAACGCTATGAGACATAAGAAGAGGGTAAAATCATAGCTTTCATTCTTGCATTAATGAAATTTAAAAAGGAGGAGTCCTATGGTTATTCACTATCGAGTTGACGAAAGAGTCATTCACGGCCAAACCCAGACCAAAATTACAAAAGAAACCCGCTGTGACGGCATACTGGTAATTGATGACGAAATTGCAGCAGACCCCTTTATGATGCAGGTCTATAAAGGAACATTGCCGTCTATGAAGGTACTCTGTTTTACGGTTGAAACGGCTCTTAAAAAATTACCTGAGGCGGAAAGTTCCTCAAAAAACTATATTGTCATATTTAAAAAACCCGAAGTAGCCGCCCAGATGGTAAAAGTCGGCTATCGGTTCAAAGGCACATTAAACATCGGCCCCCAGGCCGTAAGGCCAAATTCAACCTATATTATGCAGATGCTCGGCCTTACACATGAGGAAATGGAAGCTCTTGATTTCATCGAGTCCACCGGTACAAATATTATCCTAAACCCCACCTTCACAACACCCAATTATACATGGAAAGAAGCCAAAGAATCTTTAAAAAGCAAATAGAAATGACTGTTGTAAGATTTATTTGATTTTAAATGCACTTCATTCTTTCAGGTGTAAAAATAAATTTATTATATAATATAGTTCATTTGATTTTATTTCCCCGTAAATATAGAAAATAAACTTCAAAGGAATCAAGTTTATTTTCTATAAGCTGAAAAAAATTTATTAAACCTAAAAACAAAAAGTCTATTTTTAAGTTTAATAAGTATATTTGACTACAGAAGGCTCAAAACAAAATAAACCTAAATAACAATGCTATGGTTTCATCATTCAAATATAAGCGCAGTATATTTTGGAGAAGCCCTCAAAATCGCTGCCTGTTATTTTTATGCAAAAAATTAAAGTTAGGAGGAGTAATATGAATTATCTGCAAGTAGCACTCATATCCGTTTTATTCTACATAGCAAGCGCATACAGCTCTATAGGCGGATTCGTAATCAGCAAGTACACTTTGGCAAGGCCTTTAATCGGCGGCTTCCTTTGCGGCTTAATCCTTGGCGATATACAAAAGGGCCTTGAAATCGGCGTAGCCTTCCAGCTGGCCTATATGGGGACCTTCGCCGTAGGCGGTGCCATCACTATGGATATTGGAACCATTTCTTATCCGGTTATGGCAGTAGCAATTATTTCAAATTTGGACGTCGGTGCCGCTCTTGCCATCGCAACCCCTATTTCCATGCTTGCGGCAAACCGTATTCAGGTTGTTCGTTTCGCTAACACCATATTTTCAAACATTATGAAAAAAGGTATCGACGAATATAATTTTATGAAGATTAAGCTGGGTCATATCTTTTTGCCCCAATTGTTCTTCTTCGTTCTTTCCTTCGGCCTTTCCTTTGCATTTATCGTTTTAGGTGCGCCGGCTCTTCAAAGCTTAATTGATATCATGCCCGATAAGCTGATGCAGGCCTTTAATACCTTCTCTAAGGTCCTTCCTGCTGTAGGTATGGCAATGCTTCTAAAATACAATATTTCCAATAAGTTTATGTTTCTGTTCTTCGTGCTGGGCTTTATGATGTTTTCTTCTATGAAAATGGCCTTTATCCCTATCTCCATTGCAGGGCTTGTCATTGCCTACCTTTATTACAAAGCAGATTCAAGACCGGCCGCCGCCGCTGCTGCTCAGGCCGACACTGTCCCTGTTTATAGCGACGCAGACGAAGAACTTTAGGAAACTGCAAACGAACTATACTAATTATCTAAAATTTGCAAGGAGGTTAATATAATGGCAGAAAACCCTGATGTAATCAACCAGCAGAACGTTATTTCAAGAGAACCCCTGACAAAACCGGAACTGAAAAAGCTTTTCTGGGGATACCAGCTGCTTTATTCCTTTTCCATTAACTTTAAAAACTGGCACGGCAATGGCTATGCCTATAATATGATTCCCTTATATAAGAAATATTACAATAAACAAGGCCAAGTCGACGGCATGAACCGCCAGCTGGACTTCCATAACAATGAACACACCACCGCAAGCATTATCTGGGGCATTATGGTGGGCATGGAAGAACAAATGGCCCTCGGTAAAGAAGTTACAGGCGATATGATAAGAACCACAAAATCCGCTTTGATGGGCCCTGTAGCCGGCGTAGGCGATTCCCTTGTTCAGGCGACGATTGTACCCTATTAACAACCATCGCCATCTCCTTAACAGGCCTTGGAGATAATTTAAGCCCCCTTGGCTGTATTCTTTATTTATTGGCAACGCCCATTGCTTTATGGAGCTATGCATGGATTTTATATAATCAAGGCTATAAAGTAGGGCGAAATGCAGTAACCCTTTTATCCGGCGAAATCATGCAGAAAGCAAGAACCGCCATTTCTGTTTTCGGCGTTATTGTCATTGGCGCCCTTTCGGCAAGCTATGTAGGGGTTAAAACCCCATTGCAGTTTACGGCTTCCGCGGAAGCAGATCCGATTGTGCTGCAAAATATTTTTGACGGCATCTTTCCAAACGTTTTGAGCTTGCTGCTTGTTTTATTCTGTTACTTCTTAGTATCAAAGAAAAACGTTTCCATCGCGAAGCTTATCTTTGGTCTTATGGCCGCCGTCATCGCCCTTACTTACCTGGGCATTATGTAAGGAGGGCTTTGAAGAATGAATCTTGTAAACACAAATGATATATATAAAAAGGCCATGGCTAAAGATTATGCCATCGGCGGATTCTGCGGCTATAATATGGAAATGATTCAGGCAATTATTGAAGCTGCCGAGTTTGAAAAATCCCCTGTTCTGGTGCAGGCCTCCTGCCGTGTCATAGATTACGCAGGAGCAGACATGATTAAAGCCATCACAGAAATTGCCGCGAAGAAAGCATCGGTTCCCATTGCCCTAAATTTAGACCACGGCGACACTATAGAGCGCTGTATAGAATGTGTAGACAGCGGTTTTACCTCCGTTATGCTTGATAATACCGGGCTTCCTTTCGATGAGCAGGTAAGACGCACAAAAACCGTCGTAGACTATGCCCATCCAAGAGGAGTAAGCGTCGAAGGAGAAATCTGCCATAAGGTAGAAGGCCCTGAGCTATATAGAACAAGCGTAGAAGAAGCCGTAAAGTTTGTCGAGCTCACTGGCTGTGATTCTTTATCCATATGTGTGGGAAATGCCCACGGCCAAGCCCCCGACCATGAAAAGCAATTTGATTTCGAGCTTCTTGAAAATATCCATAAGGCTATTCCGGAGATTCCTCTTGTGCTTCACGCCACAAGCATCTTCTCTAAAGCCTTTCTGGATAAGGCAAATAGCTACAATGCAGGCATTGCCTACAGTAAAAACTTTTCAGAAGCCGATCTGCATGCTACCATGCCCCACGGTGTTTCTAAAATTAATTCCTGTATGGACTTGAAAATTGCAACCACTACTGCAATCCGCCAATATATGCAGGAAAACCCCAGGGAAATGGACCCGAGGAAATATTTCGCCATGACGAGAACTGCTTTGATAGAGCATATCCGCTATAAAATAAGAAACACCTTTAGAAGCTCCGCTCAGGCTTAAAACATGGCGGTGAAACAGAGAAACTCCCCAGTGCGCTGATGTATACTAGGCAGTGTCTGAAAACGGTCAAACCGACAAGAATGATAAATAAACTAAAGTTTATTTATCATTTTACAGCAGAAATACATTTTTCAGCTTGTAAGCTAAAAAAGTATTGTTTGTAAGGAAGTGTGAATTCGAGGAGAAAACCGCAAAGATAGCGGGCATTTACATTTTTGCTTTATGCAAAAATGTTGAGCGTACAGGTTTACTCAAAATAAACCTGTACGGCATATCTTGAGGATTTATAACAATGAAGCCGCACTTTTATGGCAAAATATCCTAGAGTTTGGAGTTTTCAGACACGCCCTAAGCAAACTTAAAAAACCATACAAGTGCAAGCTTGTAAATCGTTTTTTAAGTAAAGGCCAATTTGAAAAAGGCTTATAAGCTGATGCTTTGTCTTTTTCAAACAGCCGGGTATGGCATAAAGCGCACTCCTTTTTGTATCTGCGGTGCTTTGAAACAGGAACTTCTTGCTTAAATTAAGCTTTCTTATGTCAGGAATTTAAGCATGAAATTAAAACTTAAAGTAAAACAGCTTCAAGGCAGCAACAAAAATCTATTTTCACAAACGGCATAAATATAGAAGCGCTTATATTAAGTCCTTCAATATGTATATACGGTTTTTCTTACTGTGATTAAATTATTTTACTATCGCTATGGCTCATAACCTCAAAAATAATTTGCAGGCCTTTTTTTATGCCTCTTTAAGTCTACTGCATATAGACAGCCAATTTGCTTTTATTCCACTGCAGGTGTTTGGCTTAGAGGGCAAAAAACAAGAGAAAGTCAAATTAACAATATCGCTCTTCCATATTAATTGAAGTATATTTGATAATTTTACAAAAAACATGTAAAATAACAGGAGGTTGTTTTAATGATTGGACTGATATTAGCAGGCCACGGCGGATTTTCCGAAGGCATGGCCTCAACAGTATCAATGCTCACAGGTCCTCAGGAGCATTTGGAAAAGGTAAGCTTCCTGCCGGAGGATACCTTGGATACCTTAAAAGAAAAATTCATCTTTGCCATAAGCAAATTGGCAGACTGTACGCAAATTATTGTTTTAAGCGATATATTCGGCGGCTCCCCTTATAAATGCGCTTTAGAGCTCGCCTTAAATGACCCAAGGCTTCATATTATGGCAGGAACAAATGTCGGCATGGCCTGTGAGGCGGCTATTTCCAGATTTTCTTATGGGGACATACATTCCTTTATTGAAAGTCTCATAGAAGCAGGCAAGGCTTCCGTTTCCTATACCGATGTGAAAGCCTTTACGGCCCCCCAGAATACCGATCCTGATGAAGACCTATAAATATTATAATTCACAAACTTAAAAACTTATTTGTTGACTTCAAGAAGATGCAAATTTAAAAAATGATTTACAAGATGGCTCTTGTATAATTTTTCAAGTTGGTTTAGTATACATTCTATAAAGCTTTCTTCTCAGATTCTTTTATTGTGAAGTAAAGCCATGATGAGACAAGAGGTGTTAAATTATGTTTGTAACTAAAATAAAAAGCCTGTATCATACCTTTACCATTTCTGAAATGAAAATTGCAGACTACTTAATCGACAACAGGAAAAACATTTCTTCCATCACCTCTTCGGAGCTTGCTGAAATATTGGGTATGGGGCAATCTACCATTATCCGCTTTTCTCAAAAAATCGGATATCGAAGTTATAAACAGTTAATTGCAGATATTGCCAACTCCGACATTGAGGAGTCTCAGGAGATACAGATTAATGACTCTACTTATGTCATGATGGATAAAATGATTACCAATTACAATAACACCTTTAAAATTATTAAAGATGCCAATAAACCGGAAGATATTGACGGAGCCATTAACATGATAAGCCGTGCCAACCGAGTGCTGTGCTTCGGTTTCCTTGCTACGGGGGCCTTTGCCCAGTATATGCAGGATATTCTTATGGGCCTTGGCAAAAATGTATTTTACAGCAGCACAGTAGTTGAAATAAAACAAAACATTATGTTTTTAGAGCCGGGCATCGACTGTATTGTATTGATTTCAAAAACCGGCGAAACGGAAGAGGTGCTGGAGATTGCCGAATTTGCCAAAAAGAAAGGCATTTCCATTATCGGTATTTCTAACCTTACTAAAAATACCCTGATGACCTATTCGGACATTCACTTAAAAGTCCTTGAGACAAGCGTCCGCTCCAGGCTTCAGTCCTTCTATCCAAACGCCGGCATTCTGTACATAGTAGATACGCTGGTTCTGGGGTTATTTAAAAAAGATTATACCCACTCCAGAAGCAAATCCAGTGAGTATATGAAGACGGTTCGTCCCAGAAAATATAAAGACGACGAGTAAAAGGATTGATTTTATGTTTCAATGTGTTATTTTCGATTTAGACGGCGTTCTGGTAGATACGGAACCCCTTTTATACAATGCAAAAAAGGAATACTTCCTGAAAAACGGCGTTCATTTTACCCATGAGGAGCTTTGTTTATTTACCGGGGCAAAATATTATGACGCTTTGCGGAATAATTTTGACTATCTTTCCGATGAATTTAAAGAACAGCTCATAGAAAATTATAAATTTACCATAGATTTAAATTATGATGAAATTAAAAATCCTCACGCCGAAAAACTGTTTCAAGACCTCAGGGAAAATGGCCTTAAAATCGCCATCGCCTCCAACAGCCCTATGGAAAAAATAGAGGCCGTCATAGAGCAGTGCGGCTTCGGTAATTTCATTGATTATTACGCCAGCGGTGTCTCCTGCAAGAAAGCCAAACCCTATCCTGATGTGTATCTTGACGTTATAAATTATTTTGGGCTGAATCCCAAAGAATGCGCTGCCGTAGAGGATTCGGATTACGGCTTGCAGGCAGCTTATGAATCCGGGGCTTATGTCATCTGCAAAAGGGACCGCCGGTTTAATTACAAGCAGCTCGGAGCCCATGCCTATGTTGATGATTTAGATGAAATCGGCGATATTTTATGGAAGCAGGCTAAGGATTTTCTGTAATATGCTTGGCCTTTTTTAATTTGCCTAAGTAAATAAACTTATACATAAAAAGACGCTTAAAATCTAAGCGCCTTTTTTACTGTATAACCTAAATCAATAGCCCTCAAGCTCCCTAATCAAGTGCTTTTCCGGCATGAAACCATCAATAGAAGGTATTTCCGTCTGAAATTATTCATTAGACCTTTATCCTCATCATATAATATGGCTTTCCTTTCTATTCCGTTATGTCTTTATAAATGAGTTCAACTATTTCATTTAAGTTCATTTCTTTATATAACTTTTTTTCATGAATGTTTACTAAATAATCTTTATCTCGCCACCATCGCCTCATTTCAGCCTCCCCAAACTCATACAGTTTCGGTCTTAGTTTATGACGCTTTAGGGTTTCTTCAAAGGGAAGCAGAAAATAATAAGCAAAAATGTTTTCTGCAAAGAGCTCCTCAACTTTTCTGAACAAAGCTTCGTAAATATCCGCATAAAGTATGCCTTCAAGAATAACAAATTTACAATTTTGATGCCCATATGAAACAAGGTTTATAATCAAATCTATTGCTTGATTTTTAGGTTCGTCACTTACCCAAAGCATTTCTCTTCGTATCGTATCTTGCCCGATTAACAAAGTCCCCCGGCCAATCTTCTTTTGCAAAGCTTTGCCTACTGTAGATTTACCGCTTCCTGAATTGCCTCTTAATATAATGATTTTGGACATATCCTAAACCCCACATCAAAATTTTATAAATAAACAATACGAATGCGCTCATTATCTGAATACAGTTCATTATAACATGTCAAATTTAATTTTATAACCGTAAAAAATCTATTCGAAAATAAAATGTTGGCAAACTGAACGCTTAAACTCTAAGGGCATTTTATATAAAAATTTTTAAATCTTATATATTAAGCAGGCAAACGCTTTTATGTGTTTACCTCGTATATTAATACTTGAAAATTAAATGAAATATCAGTATCATATATTCTGGAGAAGTATGGTGAATAAGAGGCAATTTTTAAACGAAAAAATAATATAGCAAATACATATTTTGTTCGTGGCCTGCCTTTATGAATTTATTTAGATTTAATAACGATAATTAAGGAGAAACAAATGAGTATACTGACAGTAAGCAATATAAATCATGTTTTCGGGGGCAGGGTTATTTTTGAAGATGTTTCCTTCCGCCTTTTAAAAGGAGAGCACGTAGGCCTTATAGGAGCCAACGGCGAAGGCAAATCTTCCTTTATGAATATTATTACCAGTAAGCTTGTTCCCGACCAGGGAAGCGTTGTATGGGCTAAAAACGTCCGCATAGGATATATGGACCAGCAGAGTGAGCTGGAAAAGGGATTAACCATCAGAGAGGAGCTTCGGAAGGCCTTCAGCTACCTTTTTGAAATCGAAGAGACCCTTACGAAAAAATATGAGCAGATGGCTGAAGCTGATGAGGAGCTTTTAAACACCTTAATGGAAGAGACTGCCGAGCTTCAAAATATCCTTGATATCAGCGATTTTTATACAATTGATGTTAAAATAGATGAAATTGCTGCGGGCATGGGCCTTTCGGATATTGGATTGGACCGCAGAACCGACGAGCTTTCCGGCGGACAGAGAAATAAGGTATTAATGGCAAAGCTTCTTCTTAAAAAACCGGATATTCTTTTGCTTGATGAGCCTACCAACTATTTAGACGAAGAGCATATCGCCTGGCTCAAAACCTTCCTGCTAAATTATGAAAACGCCTTTATTTTAATATCCCACGATATGGAATTTTTAAATGATGTGGTTAATTTAATTTACCATATGGAAGAAGCGAAGCTTACCCGTTATGTAGGAAATTATGAAGACTTTTTAAGGCTTTATGAGCAGCATAAGCGCCATCAGGACGCCGCCTATGAAAGACAGCAGCAGGAAATCGCAGGCCTTCAGGACTTTATTGCACGAAATAAGGCAAGGGTTGCCACAGCAGGTATGGCGAGGGCAAGGCAGAAAAAGCTTGATAAAATGGATATTATCGAAAAAACAAGAGAAAAGCCCAAGCCGGAGTTTAACTTCAGGAATGGAAGAACATCGGACAAGCTTATTTTTGAAGCTAAGGATTTAGTTATCGGCTATGATGAGCCTTTAACAAAGCCTTTGAATCTTCTTTTAGAGCGCAAGCAGAAGGTCTGCATCATCGGAGCCAACGGTTTAGGAAAAACAACCTTACTCAGAAGCCTTCTGGGAGAAATCCCATCTATAAGCGGAACCATTGAAAAAGGTCAAAATCAGCTGATAGGTTATTTTGAGCAGGAGCTTAACAGCGACAATACCAATACCTGCATTGAAGATGTATGGGAGGTTTTCCCCTCCTATACCCAGTATGAAATCCGAAGCGCCCTGGCAAAATGCGGCCTTACTACAGCTCAGCTTGAAAGCAAAATCTATGTATTAAGCGGCGGTGAACAGGCGAAAGTCCGCCTTTGCAAGCTTATTAACCGTGAAACCAATATCCTTATCCTTGACGAGCCTACAAACCATTTGGACGTTGACGCCAAAAATGAGCTGAAAAGAGCCCTTAAGGAATATTCCGGCACCATTCTCATGGTTTGCCATGAGCCGGAGTTTTATAATGACATTGTTTCCAGCGTATGGGACTTGGCAGATTCTACTTTAAAAATCGTATAGATGTCGTAATTATAAGATGAAGCGGGAACAAAACCGTATATTTACGTTGCCATAAAAAAGTACTATTTCCGAAGGAAATACGTCTTTTAGGGCTATCGCAATAGGTATTTGCTCCTTCTTTATAAGAAGTTTATTATCATTTTTGATTGTCTCGAAAAAACCTCTTTGTTTTATCAAAGGGGTTTTTTAAATACAGCGGCGTTGCTAAATTTATGTGAAAGAACATACCCTTCTCCATCCATGCTCTATGTTGCTTTAGTTATCCTGATATAACTTAAATGAATATCACATGCAAACAAAATGATATTACAGGATTTTAAAAATATATGGCATACTTTTTCAGTATGAGGCACTTAAGGTGCATTATTTTTTTGTTGTAGGTTGGTTGCGTCTAACACTCATAGAAATACGAAGGAGATTAGAAATGAAAAGAAAATTCAAAGGCCTTTTAGGCATATTTGCGGTTTTATCCATTGTTATGACAGGCTGCAGTCAAAACTCCTCTGAAAAGCCTTCAAGCCCTTCTCAGGAAATCAAAGAAGAGGCGAAAGAAGAAAGTACGGAAGCATCTTCCGAAAGCGCTTCCCCAGGTGAAACCCGTGATAAGCTTGTATTTGTTAACTTTAGAGATATAAGGGATTTAAACCCTCATTTATACGCAGGGGAAATGTACGCACAGGAAATGCTTTACGAAACCCTTGTGAATATTACAGAATCAGGCTATGAAGGCTGCCTTGCGGAGGATTGGAGCATAAGCGACGACGGCAAGGTATATACCTTTAAGATACGCCAGGGCGTAAAATTTTCTGACGGAGAAATTTGCGATGCCAACGCTATTAAAGTCAATTTCGACGCTATTATAGAAAATAAGGACCGCCATACATGGCTTGAAATGATGCATCTTCTGGAAAGCGTTGAGGCAGCCTTCTTTGCTTATTGAAAGGGGCGGCAAGGGCCAGTGGACGGCAGATGAGGTTCATGCGTATAAAAAGGATATATACAGACTGCTTGCTCATTTAGGGCTTATAAACTCAGAGAAAGTTTCTGAAAATAAATCCCAGCAGGAAATCACAAAGGTATTTTATCCCGAAGCAAACATTGACTGATTATGGTATCCTGCCGTATCTGCGGGAGATATGATTAAAAAAGGGGATTTCCTGGGAAAAGTATGCGATTTTTTCGGTAAGGAGCTGGAAAGCTTCGTATCAGAAGCAGACGGCGTGGTATTCTATCTTGCCTCTACCCTTTCCATAAGAAAAAAGGACCCTGCCGTAGCCTACGGAGAAATCAGCAAATAAGTTTCCCTAAGCTAAAATTAACAATTGAAAAATACCGCAATTTAAGATATACTAGCCAGTATAGTTAGCTTAGGTTAACTGCACTGGCTTATTTATCTGTTTTTTAAGTGCCTCTCTTATATAGCCAACTTGCTTTTATCCCGCCATAAAATATTGGGCTATAGAGGGCTTAAAATACAGCAAAAGTAATTAACAGCCTTATTGTTTCATGGCAATCCAAGTATAGTAAATTTAAAGGAGGGATCGTATGGAACTAAAACAGTTAGAGCACTTTATAGCCGTTGCAGAGACGGGAAGCATTAATCAGGCGGCCCAGGCCCTTTATACTTCACAGCCTAATGTCAGCAAAATTATCTCCGCTTTGGAAAAAGAGCTTGGCTGCGAGCTCCTTCACCGTACCAATAAAGGCGCTGTGCTTACCCCCATGGGAGAAGAGGTTTATGAATATGCAAAGGATATCATTAAAAATGCCAATATCCTTGCAAGTATAAGTAAAAGAAATAAAGCCTCTAAATTCAGTATCTCCTGCTATCCCAGCCATATGATTTCACGGGTGTTCTGCGATTTTTATAATAGCTACAATACAGAGAATATTGCATTGGAATTTCTTGAAGGAACCATTGAAACTATTACTGAAAATGTACGAAAAGGCCTTTCAGAAATCGGCATCGTATATTTTTCCAAAAGCAGGCAAAGTAATTTTAAATATCTCTTAGAGCATAAAAACCTTGAGCTTACAATCCTTGCAGAAATGGAGGCCTGTATTTATGCGGGGCCTAAAAGTCCTTTGTATAATCAAGAAAGTATCAGTTTCTCTCAGCTAAGCGCATTAAAATTTGTGCAGATGAAAAAGGACCTTTTTTCCATGGAACATGATTTGGACTATATAAGCCTTGGAACTTTCCATATGGAGAAATTCGATAATATCATAAATACCAACAGCGATAATTTATTAATTGATATGCTTATGCATACAGATGTCTGCAATCTTGGCATAAAGTTTATGAACCCCTTATATGAACAATATGATATCCATACGGTTGCCATAGAAGAATGCGATAAATGTCTTCTTATGGGCTATATTAAGCAAAAAGGGCAGGAATTTTCCGGTGAAGCGAACCTTTTTCTTAGAAAGCTTGGAAATGCAGTAAATAAGAGTACCGGCAGATAAATATTAAAAGCTTGTTGGCACAGAGCCTTAAAAAGGCAGTTATCCTTAATACTCACAGTAAATTGTCTTGGGGTCTTTTAAGTTCATTTACTATATACATACCGTATTTAAATAAATCATATAAAAGCTTAATGCAAATATTAAAGGCTAATCATCTTAAATAAGATAATCAGCCTTTTTCTATTTCAATTAATTTTTAAATTCTCTTATTCTATCCAAAATTACCCCTTTATAAAAATCGATATCGTAAATTTCTCATATAGTTCTTATTTATAGGGTCTTATAGCCATTTCTAAATAAAATCAGGGGTTAAGGATGTTCTGCATATCCTTTATTAAAATTTGTCCACCAAGGCTTCTGCCCTTTGGATAGCGTCGTTTACAATTGCGTTTTCATCATTTCCCACGACGTCAAGACCTTCTGCCGCAATGGTTGTAAAGTCTTGAATACCCATAAAGCCAAGAAGGGTTCTTAAATATCTGTCTCCCATTTCAAAGCTTGAATATGGCTCTGTGGAATAATTTCCGCCTCTGGCAACAAAATGGATTGCCTTTTTCCCTGAGCATAAGCCTACAGGGCCTTCCTCTGTATATTTAAAGGTAATGCCGTTTATGGTTATATAGTCAAGGTATGCCTTTAAAATCGCCGGGAAGCCTAAATTCCAGAAGGGAGCGGCTATAATTATTTTATCTGCCTCAAGAAACTGATAAGTATATTTTAATATAGGGTGGTTTCTGTCTCTTCCCATATCAGGGCGGAGAATAAGGTCAAGCTCTCCCATAGGCAGAAAATCAATATTTTCTTTATAAAGATTAAGGGTCGTTATTTCATCTTCCGGGTGGGCCTTCTTATATTTTTCAACGAAATTATCTGAAACTTTAAACGTTCTGGACTTTCCCTCCGGCTTTGCGTTTGCTTTAATATATAATACTTTTGACATAATGAATGCTCCTTTAAATAGTATATTTGGGGTTTTAAAATTTATCTTATATCCTATATCTTCTTCAAAATTAAATAAAATATAAATTTTTATTTGTGTGCTGCCAATTGGTATTATCTGTATAAAGAGATATTTGCATCTCTGATTTTTTTCATAATACGAATTAACTGCTCCTTCTCTTCTTGGGATAAGGGCTTAAAATGTTCCTGAAGGTCCTTCATATGGTTGGGAAATATCTCCTTTATATACTCACTTCCCTTTTCCGTAATCGATATTAAATAAGACCTTCCGTCCTCTGGATTTATTGAGCGGGTTACAAGAGCCGATTTTATAAGATTATTTATTACAACTGTCATATTGCCTGAGGTGGAAAGAACCGACTTCGTAAGCTCATTTACTGTCATAGAGCCTTTGTGATAAAGGGCCTCTAAAACGGCAAATTGAGAGGTTGTTAAACCCCCTGATTTGAATATTTCAGAAGATCTTTTGTGAAGGGCCTGAAGGGTCCTTCCAAAGGCTATCATAAGATTTAAATTTAAGGTGTTATCTTCGCCGTAAATCATTTTTTTATCCATGATTTTATTTTACTACTAATTAGTAATAAAATCAAGTTAAATTTTTATCAATCTTTTTCGTATCTGTCTTATGGCTATTATAATAAATTTAAAGGTAATCTGCAGCAAAGCTGTATATCCACACAGGCTCAAAAATGTACTGTTTCCGGAAAATCCGCGTTTTTGAGCCTGCGGGGATAGGCTTTTGCTACTTCTCCATAATAAATTTGCTATTCCCTTTCTTTCATAACAAAAAAGACGGAAAAGTATTTAATCATGCTCTTTCCGTCTTTTTATTATTTGACTTTTAATTTATTAATTCATTTCTTACAGGCAGAGCTTATAAATATTTTCTACGTCCTGCTGGTTAAGGGGCTTAAATCCAGGAATAACATCGCCGCCGCAGGCTTTCTTTGCCATAATTTCAAAATATTTATCGTCAATGCCGATTTCTGTTAATGTACTTTGAAGGCCAAGGGTCTTAAAGAAGAATTCCGAAAGCATTTCAATGCTCTTTTCAGCCGCTTCCATCGGCGGAAGGCTTTTATCTATATCAAATACATTAACCCCGAACTGATACAATCTGGACACCGTATTTTCATCAAGGGTGTATTCCAGCCATCTTGGCGTAAGAATAGCAAGACCAAGACCATGGGTAATATCATAATAAGCTGAAAGCTGATGCTCCATAGGGTGGCAGCTCCATGCAAGGCTTGTTCCCCCCTTGATGAATCCATTTATGGCCCAGGAGGAAGCCCACATAATGTTTGCTCTTGCTTCATAATTATCAGGCTCTTTTATAGCTACGGGCGCATATTTAATAACGGTCTTCATTAAGCCTTCCATAAAACAGTCGAGCATGTATAAATTCTTCTCCGTATTAAAATAAACCTCCATTATATGAGAAAGTATGTCGGCTGCGCCGCAGGCTGTCTGATAAGGGTTTACGGAATAGGTAATCGTAGGGTCGAGGAAGGATACCTTCGGAAGCATTAAAGGATCAGACCTGCCTATTTTATCATTGGTTTCCAGATTGCTTATAACGCCCCCTGCGTCCATTTCAGAGCCTGTGGCAGAAAGCGTGAGCACCGTTACAATCGGAAGGCAATTAGGCACAGGAACCCTTTTATCGAAGAAATCCCAAGGGTCTCCGTCATAATAAGCCGCAGCCCCTATAAATTTAGTGCAATCTATGGTAGAGCCGCCGCCAACTGCCAAAAGCACATCTATATTTTCCCTTTTGCAAAGGGCGCCGCCTTCTCTTACAGAATCGATACGGGGGTTGGGCTCTATTCCGGAAAGTTCGAATACTGTAAGGCCAGCCTTTTCAATTTCCTCTATAATCCTATCATATAACCCTGATTTTTTTATAGAGCCGCCGCCATAGGTCAAAAGAACCCTTTTGCCGTATTTGCGAAGCTCTTCGCCAAGGTGACAAAGCTTATTTTCTCCGAAGTAAACTTTTACGGGAATATCATAAGTAAAGCCGTTCATTTTAAATTACCTCCCTCTGATTTTAATCCTCTTTAGCGTACAACGTCTATAGCCGTTCAAGGGCCGGTTAAAGAATGCCCCCTTTCATTATAAACCGAACAGGGCATTTATTCCAATAGTTATTTTAGAAATAATAAGCCAAATATCGAAAGAAATAGACCCCTGCAAATGCATTGCCCATCTTCTTCAGATATGATAAAATTTGCGAGATAAATTCCATTTCAGGAGGTCTCATTGTGAACTACAGAGTATCCACAGAAAGCGACATAAATAAAATCATGGACATCATTTTACAGGCAAAAGATTTTTTAAAGGCACAAGGGGTTGACCAGTGGAACGACGGATACCCCGATGCCTGCCACATTAAAGACGATATTAAAGCCGGCGACGGCTATGTATTAATCGACGGCCAAAATATCGCCGGCTATGCCTGTATTTCCTTTGCAAAAGAGCAGATTTACGACGAATTGCAGGGCCAATGGCTCAGTGATAAGCCCTATGCTGTTATTCACAGAATGGCCATTGATAGTAATTATAAAGGGGAAAATCTATCCGGCATCCTATTCAATCTTGCAGAAAACTTATGCAGAGAAAGAGGTATCCATAGCATTAAAATTGATACGGGAAGCGATAATAAAATCATGCAGCATATTCTTCTTAAAAACGGCTATGCCTTCTGCGGTACCATTCGCTTTAATAATAATGAAAGAATCTCCTTTGCCTATGAGAAAATATTTTAAAGTTAAAATAAATTTATAAATTAAACGGTAGCAAAACCGGATATTTATACTCGAATAAAAGTAAAACAGTAGCTTCGTAAATTTGCTTTTCCTTGATTTTATGCCTTATTGGAACCTGTTATTTACTGCTGAAGAAAAGCAAACTTACTATATATAAACTCAAAAACGTACAGTTTCAAGCGGAAACCCCTATTTTAAAATCTCTAGTGAATCGGGTTTGCTACTTCTTTCTGATAAATTTACTGTATTCCGAATTAATCCTTTAAGGCTTTTTTAAAGAAATTTTTCTATTTTACAGCAGTAAAGAACAGCCCTAAACATGAGTTTAGGGCTGTTCTTTTGTTTTAAGGGGAGGTTTGGACACTAAATATTTTCCATGCCAAAATTCATCATAATAATCCAAATTCAAACCTATGTAAAGCTTTACTTTTATTAATACTACCCTGCATTTCTTGAGCTTCTTGCTTTTTTCTTAAGTTCAATAACCACTTTAGGAGTATAGTTCTTCAAAACCTTTGTTCTAAAGTCTGTAACAATCATCATAAAAAGAAGTAAAAAGCCCACATATCCATTAATAACGTATATAACGTTAATTAATCTGTCAAAAGGAATCACCAAGCCTACGAAAATACCGATTACGCCCATAACTACTAATAATACACGGTAACGGCTGCTTTTTTCGTCCGGGGCAAATCTTTGTATCGGCGCCCAAAGGAGCGGAGCGGCAGTTGTATAAATTTCTGTGAAAACAATGAGTGTGAAGACTACTGCCAATGCAGGATTAATTTTTTCGGCAAGTATTAATGTAGGTATCTGTGCCCCTGCTACTTCATCTAAATTGGAGGCCAAACCAAACATTAATAATAAAACTGCCAAAGAGAATAAGAACGCACCAAAAATTGCGCCGGAATAAGCTTCTTTTTTGCTGTTTGCTGTTTTTCCGAGATTTGTCATAAATACTGCGAGCCACATCATACAGAAGCCTACATAAGAAGCACATGCCATAAACCAATTGCTTCCGGCCTGCATAACAGTGCCGCTTTCAACTAATGGCGCAACCTTATCAGGAAATGCGGAGAAACCGCCGGGGTTCATCATAATTCCGGCAATACCGAGAAGAATTGCTAAAATAGAAACCACAGGCCCAATGGAACCCATAATATCAACAAGACGGTTAAATCCAAAATAAAGCGTAATCAAAGTAGCACCGCCCAGAATAACGCCGCCCATCCAATTAGGAAGTCCGAACTGCTGGTTTAAAGCTGCTCCTGCCCCTGCCGTCATAACCCAGAAGGACATATAAAGGAAAATAACGGAAAAATAATCGAAAAACGTACCTACTACCTTTCCGCAGTAATATCGATATATATTTTTAGGCTCTTCAAATTGCTGCTCATATCCCACTGCACTAAAGCTGATGCCGACATAAACAAATAAGCAAAACATTACAATAATACTTGTAATGCCCGCAAATTTATACGAAACAAAGTACTGCATGATCTCCTGCCCTGTAGTAAAGCCGGAACCAATCAGCAAGCCTATAAAGGCGCCGCCCATGATAATAACTCTTAAAATATTAACCTTATCTTTATTCCCACTCATGATAAACCCATCCTTTCTGATTATATAGTGACAAAAAATTAGTTCCCTTACGCTGATATGCCTTATAATGAAGCCTATATCCAACAACCTGTTTTCATTATTTATAGCATAATAAACTTGCAGAAATTTGCGAAAAATTAAATGAATCCTGTGTTATTAAGTTAATGTAAGTTCAACGGAATTTTAATTCCGTTGAACTTTTAACAATAAATGTAGAAAATCCTTCGGCTTTTCCCTTGCCGGGCAAGGGGGTCGGCTCCGCCGACCTCACGTTAAGTTAACTATTTTGATATAATCAAGCTGATGTTTAAAGATATTAAGCAGCTGAACTTCGTGTACGAGGCGAAGTAGCTGCCTAATATTTTTTTATTATATAAGAGATGTATTTATACAAGGTGAACTTAAAAAATGATATAAGCCCATGCTTGCAAATAGTTTTTTAAGTGAGCATCTCCTTATAGTGAGTAAACTGAAAGCTTGTTTGTTCACTATACAATATGCTTTGAAGCCTATGGGTTAGAACCGCTTTAGAAGGTTTAAAGCATATTTCAGGGAGTTTAGCAACTATTTAATATCTATACCTACATGGTTCATTTCCTTTATACTCTTGTATCAGTGCATTTGGGTTCAGATACAGGTTTTACGGAAAGCATGCTACCTTTTAAGAAAGATTAAATCTGCCGGTTAAACAGCCTGTAGGTATAAATAAATTCTAAGGTTTTATGATGCAAAAATAGTCTGCTCGGTAATAGGCGTCTGTAAAGCTTCAAGGGCCTTGAGAACCAAGTTTTTACGAAGCTTATACTGATTTTCGTCAGATAATTTTGGGTCGCCTAAGGGATGGGGTATACCGATACCGGGAATAATTCTGTTTGCGCCGATGGTTTTTGATATAGGCGTAACTGTGGCAATGTGTACAACAGGGATTCCTGCTCTTTCAATTTCTTTAACAATCGTTGCGCCGCAACGAGTACAGGTGCCTCAGGTGGAGGTGAGAATAACTGCGCCAACTTTATCTTCCAAAAGCTTTTTCGCAATATCTTCTCCGAATCTTTTGGCATTGCCTGTTGATGTTCCGGTTCCTGTTGTGGTCATGAAATAGTCGGCTAATTCACCAATTACATTTTCTTTTTCAAGCTCTCTTAAAGCATCAAGAGGCACTACAAGATTCGGGTCTTCAAGAACGAATTGCCTGTCATAACCGCCGTGAACGCTTGTAAAATCGTCTTTACTCATGCGCTCCATGCCGGCTATGCTGTATATGCCGTATTTGCTTGCAGAGGAAGACTCAATATGGTCGGGATTACCCACAGGAACAATACCCCCTGAGGTAACAATGGCAATTTTTGTATGGGCCATATCCGTTACCGGAGAAACAGGCTCTACTCTATCTATTTTAGGAAGCGGATATTCCGTCACAGGGTTATTTCCTGCGACCTTTTGAAGAAGCATTTCCACGGCACGTTCGCTGCCGCGTTTTTCATGGAAATAATTTACCCTGATGCCTCTTTCAAAATAATCTTCTTCCGAAGGGCCTAAGATTTCCTCATTATTTAAAAGCTTCTTTGCAAATTTTATCATAGAAGGAACTGCTTTACGCATACCCGTTGCAGAATTATTTGTTTTAAGGATATACATATCCTTTCTAAAGGCATCCACACCGGGATTTTCTTCATACATGGCTGTAAAAGCAGGAATGCCTAAATTATCCTGAACGGCCTTTACAATGCTTCCGCAGGCAAATCCATAGCGTCCTGCGTTAAATGCAGGGCCTGCGATAAAAATATCCGCGTTTGCTTCTTTTACCCATGAAAGCAGCTGACCTACAGCCTGCTCTGTATTTTCTCCGAAATAGTTGTCTCCGCAGATAAGTGTTGCAACGATTTCTACGTCGTCACCGAAGGCCGCCTGTAAAGCCATACCGGGGCCTACAACGCCTTCTCTTTTTTCAGGCGGAATATGCGCCATTTCCTCTCCGCCGATTCCGGCAAAGAAGTTATTTATATAATGTACTACACGTTTTTTCATAATGACTCCCCCTTCCTAATAACCCCGCGCTGCAAGATGATTGAATCCGTTGGCAATGGTCGATGCAATAATAATCTGAAGTTCTGCGTCTATGCTGCCGTCTTCTTTAAGGCTTCCTGAAAAGCCGCCGATCTGCATTTCTACATAATCAAGCATTCCTATTATACGGTCCATAGGCGGAAAATGAACAACAACGTTTCCGTTTCCGCAGGATACGATATGCTCGGCTTCTGGAACGCCGTCGGCAAGAGAATAGGACTTTCCGTCTCCGCCTGGGAATTCATCGGTTATAAGTACAACTTTTGTTCCTGCCTGAGTCACCTTCTGGCAGTTCATCATCAAGTCGGTATCGGGATTTCCGTAGCCTTCCTCACTGATTAAAACGCCGTCAAGACCTAAAAATTCTGTAAGCTTGGCGACCATATCGGAAGAACGAATCTTATCTGCCAAATAAACATTTTCGTTCGTTAAGATAACGCCGATAAAGTTTAAATCCTTGCCATGCCTTTTATATAAGTCTTCAATAACCGGATTATAAAGATGGTGGTAAGTTGTAACCTTGTCACAGGGGGCAACACAGTTACCGCTGATGATTGCACCGTCCATGATTTCAGTGGGGTACATAAAGGTAGGCAGGAGCTGCTTTGCATCTGTTCCGTAATAATATGTATCATGTAAAAGGCCTTGGCTTTGAAGCATATGGATATATCCAATCTTCGGAAGGTCCGGATACTGCTCTATTTGCTTTAATAAAGGCAATGTCTCATATACGATAATTTCGTCCGGCGTAAGGGCACGGGCACATTCGCCTATTTTGGCGGCTACTTTTAATCCTGCAAGTCGGCATGCTTCTTCATAAGCATGCGTTTCTAAACCTTCCGCAGGCTCCAAAACAACACAGATATTCTGTGTCTTTGAAAAAGGCGTATAGCAGGCTGTAGGGCCGCTCATATCAATGATTCCTTCTTGGAATCCTACAATTTTACCAACAGTAACAACGCAGGCGCCTTCAAGGGCGTAAGTACGTCCGCTTCCTACTTTATTGACCTTTCCGATAACCCCCGGAAACATTTCGCCGCCTTCCACTTTCACTCTCGGCTCAATACAGTCCTTTACGGGTGTTATCCTTATGCTTTCGCCGGGACGAGCCAATTCTACCTTTACGTCAATAATCCGCTCATCTTCCAACACTGTTTTTCTGATTTCTTCGCTGTCTACATATAGAATTCCATTTTCAACATGTGTTTTTTCTCCGAATTGCACATCACTTATAAATATTTTCCCTAATTCTAAGCGCATAACAGACACCTCCTATTTGTTATTATAATATTTAACGTGAATTCGACTTTGTTGAACCCCTTTGTTTATCGAGGGAAAGCCCAGAGGACTTTTCACGTTATGAGTAGAGAACTTTAAGTACATCTTTAGATGTACGCATTGCAGTATTTTTCTGCAAATTTGTACGAATAGTTTCATAAGATTGATGGGATTTTAATTTCATCAATCTTACATTATTTAGAGAATTCTAAACCCTGTTCTTTCAAAAGCGCCCTGGATCAGTGATACATCAATGGCGCCGAAATCCTTTTTAATTTTTTCCGACCAGTTTGGGGTGGGCCGCTGCTTTTGAAATTTATTATAAGCATCAATAGCCCGCTCTATCACCTCCAAGCTGTTAAAATCGCCTTCAAAAGAAGAATGCTCCGCTAAAAGCACTGATTTATACGGCGTTTGATTTGGCTTCATGCTCCCAGCCATAGGGTGGGTCAAAAGGCAATAGCCCTTATAAATCTTTTCCCGCACCTTCTCCAAAACCTCACCATAGCTCCATTGATTATCAAAAACACCGATGCATTTTTTGTCAAAATGCTCTGCACAGGACGGATTATTGGTAATTAACATTGGTTTATATTGATTATTTGGGCTTATCAATAACTTATCCCCATTTCAAATTGTATTTATAAACATTTTCATAAAATTCTTTCTTATTATAAACTTATTTTATATATTTCATATTTAGAAATAAATATTTACAATAATCAACTATAAATCAGTATATCACACAATGGTAAAAATACAATCTGTATTGATAAAACACTTCAAAAACGTAAAATTATATATATTATTCTAAAATCCAAACTTACGATAAAGGTAATACTTATAACAAACCACCTGAATTTATTTAAATTAATGTGGCATTTTACTATAAATTGTTCATTCTTCTATTCAATTTAACAAAAGCAATAAATTTTATAAATATGTATTTAAATTCTATTTATTTATGATATACTCATTTTAATTTATATACATTAAATTATTTATATGCATAAAAAATTAATACACAGATAAAAACTATGTATTAATTGAAAGCTCTCTGTAATTGCATGTATGTGTAAGGCATGTCCTTATTGGGTTATATATCCCTATGCTTAAGAAGAAATAAGCGGCATTGAAGTAGAAATAACAGGTTTTTAATAAGTTATTGCTTTTTTTCTTACTCTCCCCTATAGCTTATACCAGTAGCCAATTCCTTAATTTATATGGAAAGTTTGTTTTAATTTTGATATACTTAAATTACAAAATTTATTAATATCAAATTATAAGGGAATGGCAAAATGATTTATATTGGAGATTCTTTAAAAGAAATCAGAAAGAAAAAGCAAATGACTTTAAAGCAATTGGCTGACAGCACGGATTTATCTGCGGCGTACCTGAGTAAGCTTGAAAATAATCTTACGAGCCCTACGCTTGCCAATTTACAGAAAATATGTGAGGCTCTTCAAATAACAATGGCTGCCTTTTTGCTTGATAAGCAGGAAGAGCTTCCTGTGGTTTTGAAGAAAAAAGAACGCCCGGAACTATTTACTACCGGCTCAGGCATTGTATATAACCTAATATTCGACCGTTCCTCTATAGTAAAAATTATTAGTATGACAATTCAGGCAGATAATTATAAAGAGGAAATGTCATGGGGCCATCATGATGATGAGCTGGGCATTGTGGCTGAAGGTTCCTTGGTAGTCACAATTGACGAAGAGAATTACGTATTGCTTCCCGGGGATTTTATATATATCAAGGCTCATTCCGTCCACAAATATAAAAAGGTCGGCGAAGGCGTCTGTACTGTATATTGGATTTATGTACCGGAAGCAGATTAGCAAAAGGAGATTTAATTTTTGTGGAACAAAAGCAATTGGTATATGATAAGCTCTCAGAAATGAAAGTACCCTATAACGCTATAGAGCATGAGGCTGTTTTCACAATAGAGGAAATGAAAAAGCTTGATTTTCCTGAAGGCTGCACCGTGGCAAAAAATTTATTCCTCCGGGACGCAAAGGGAAAGCGCCATTTTCTATTAGCTACGCACCACGATCGGTCTATTGATTTAAAATCCTTAGGAGAAAAATTCGGAAGCACTAAGCTTTCCTTTGCCTCCGATGAGCGTTTATCAAAGTATTTAGGTGTTACAAAGGGTGCTGTAAGCCCTCTTGGATTATTAAACGATTCAGAAAGTGCCGTGGAATTTTATATAGACGAAGCGCTTCGTTCCTGCAATATGTTAGGCGTACACCCAAATGACAATACAGCAACCGTCTTTATAGATTGCAGCGACTTAATTAAATTAATCCAAAGCACCAACCATAAGGTAAACTTCTTAAAGCTTTCATAATTTAACAGATAATTTTTTGGAGTATGTTTAAGAGCCTATAAATATAGGTTTTAAAGCATGCTCTTATTTTTTAATATAAAATCTGAAGTTCTTTTGAAAAACAGCTGCCTTATATAGTGAATTTGCTTTTATTCCGAAGTGAATATTTAGATTTAAACGGCTTAAAATAAAAGAAAAGTAAATTCACAATACTATAGTTTCATGTTGATTCGAGTATATGTAAAGGAGGATCTATTTTGGATAAAACACTTGAAAAAACAATAGAAGATATTATTACAGAACAGCTTCTTATTTTAAACCGACCTGATTTATACCGCAGTCCTCTTGTTTCTTTTTCTTCTGCTGATGATAAGCGGTATAAAGAATTAAAGAATATCATCGGTGAGTGGCATTTAACCCCGAAAGAGCTATTGCCGGAGGCTGAAAGCATAATCAGCTATTTTGTACCTTTTACAAAAGACGCGGCATCAGAACCAAAGAAAATAAGAGAAGGCTCTCCTTTATGGGGAGAAGCCTACCAGGAAATTAATAAGCATTTTAATATTATTAATGATGCCGTATCAAATTATTTAATCGGCCTGGGATATCAGGCTAAAGCCATAAGGCCTACCCATACTTATGACCCGAAAGATTTAAAATCCTTATGGTCCCATAGAAGCGCCGCATCCATCGCAGGCTTAGGTAATTTTGCCGCAAACAGGCTGTTAATAACAGAAAAAGGGTCTGCCGGACGGTTCTGCACCGTAATTACCTCCGCCCCTTTAAAAGCGGACAATAAGCTCACGGAGAATAAATGCTTATATGTGAAAAATAAATCCTGCGGGCTATGCTTTAAAATATGCCCTGTGAAGGCTCTTGCAGGAGACGGCTCCTTTGACAAATTCGCCTGTCAAAAGGAATTAAATAAAAACGAAGAGGGCTTAAAGAAATCCGTCCCTTTAAAGAGTGCCGATATTTGCGGTAAATGTATCAGCATCTGTCCCTTTGCATACATAGCGTAAAATTAAAGAGCACCCGAATAATTATTCAGGTGCTCTTTATGCTTAATAAACAAATTATCTTTGTTAACTGCGCCGGCTACTCTATCCCTATTTTTTCCTTAAAATTCTCATAGCTATTGGCCCAGTTAAAGCAAACCCTATCTTTTGTTGCTTCCGATACAGCCTTAAAATGAAGGGTTCCGCATTTAATTTTAAGCTTTTCAACATCGGTTAAGTCTTTCCACTCTTTTTCAAATTTAGTTTCTGTTATAAAATAAAGCTTCGTATCTCCTTCCCCTTCTTTATAGACAATTGCCCAGTCAGGAGAATAGTTTCCATAGGGAGTATCAATGACAAAGCCGCCCTTTTTTATTTTCGTAAAAAGTACTACATTGGGGTCTTCATCTAAGCTCTTTGCAAAATCATATTCCCCTTCAGAGTCCGCTTTGTAATACTGATAAATGCCGCGGCCTTCGGACTCTTTTGTTTCGTATACCTTTTTCTCTTTTTTAAGCATTTCCTCGTCAATGGTGTCTGCTTCAAAGATTACCTTATCGTCAAACTCATAGCCTTTTATAATCTCATAGGAATAAATCGCCTCTGCCTTTGCTTCATTAAGCTTATAATGAATGGTACGAGTGGCGATACAGCACTTTTTCAGAAAACCCAGTAAAATCAATGGTTTACGGGTAGTCAATAGACAATAATTCCCCCAAATAACCTCTCAAAAGGGAGGGTGCGCCGTAGGTTTAGAAAATCTACGGCGTTTTTTATGCCCTTTTTTAGAGAGAAAGGAGGTTTACGCTATGGCAGTATTCCGGGTAGAGAAAAACAAGGGCTATACCATAATGAGCAACCACCACCTACGCAATCGGGGCTTGACCCTGAAAGCAAAAGGGCTGTTGTCGCAAATGCTGTCCTTGCCCGAAGCATGGGACTATACCCTTGCTGGCCTATCCCATATTAACCGGGAAAGTATCGACGCTATCCGTACCGCAGTTTGGGAGCTTGAAAAGGCAGGATATATCACCCGGCAACAAGGCCGGGACGGTAAAGGCAAAATGACCGCCATTGAGTACACCATATACGAGCAGCCACAGCCGTCGCCGGAATTGGATTATCCGATATTGGAAAATCCAACACCGGGTAATCCGACGACGGAAAACCCGTTGTCGGATTTTCCAACGCAATTAAATAAAGAACTATCTATTACAGAAAAATCAAATACGGATTTATCAAGTACCCATTCCATTCCTATCCATTCCCCTAACCCCTTGCCTTGTGAGGGCATGGCGGCAGAGCCGCCGGAACGGAAAGGAATTGAAGCGAACGACGCATACAAGATTTATGAGGAAATCATAAAGGACAATATCGAGTATGACATTTTAGCGCAGGATAAGCATATCGACGTTGACCGGCTGGACGAAATCGTAACCTTGATACTTGAAACCGTCTGCACGGCGAGAAAGACAATCCGCGTCGCCGGTGACGAGTATCCCGCCGAGGTTGTGAAAGCGAAGTTTATGAAGCTGGACAGCAGCCACATTCAATTTGTTTTTGATTGCATGAAAGAGAACACAACCAAAATCCACAATATCAAAAAATACCTGTTGGCGGTGCTGTTCAATGCGCCGTCCACAATGGACAGCTATTACACCGCCCTTGTCGCTCACGATATGGCGCATTGGGGCGAATAGCCGGGAAAGGAGGACGCTTTGTTACATGAGGAAGTCAACCGCGAGAGCTTACAGCTTGGGGCAAAAATCGGCAAGCTAACCGCCGAGGAAATCAAAAAAGCCCTTGATAAGCTGCTTGCACAGCTAACCGAGCTAAAGAAAAACGGCCAGCAGCTACCTACCGTCGTACACGGCAAGCAGAGCCTAAAGGAGTTATCAGCCCAAAATACCGGGCTTTCCAGTATGGAGCTAAAAGACCCGAACTTGCGGCAGATTAACCGGGAAATGAAAAAAGCCGGTATTGACTTTTCGCCGGTAAAAACCGGCAAGGGTGAATACCTTTTGTTTTTCAAAGGCCGCGACGCGGACGCTATGACCCATGCTTTCAACCAGTACACAAAGAAGCTCGTCAAACAAGCCGAAAAACCGTCTATCCGCAAGGTGCTATCCGACTTCAAGGAAAAGGCGGCGGCCATGAACGCGCAACGCGCCGTTACGAAAAATAAGGATAAGGGGATTGAGCTATGAAGAATATCGACGCAAAAAAGCTGATTATCAAGGCTTTGCCCTTTGTCCTGTTTTTCTATCTGTTCGATAAGGCCGGTCAAGCGTTCCGGCTAGCGCAAGGCGCAGATTTAAGCGGCAAAATCCTGAATATCGGCGGCGGCTTTTCCGCAGCCTTTGAAATGCCCTTGCCGAGCTTCCATGTTCAGGATATGCTTGTCGGCATTGTGGGCGCGGCACTTATCGCCCTTGCGCTGCAAGTGAAGCGGTCAAACGCGAAGAAATACCGCAAAGGCGTTGAGTACGGCAGCGCACGTTGGGGAACGGCGCAGGACTGGAAACCCTTTGCTGACCCGGTTTTTGATAACAATATCCTGCTTACCAAAACAGAATGGCACTCCCTGAACGGCAGACACCCGAACGCAAAGGACGCAAAGAACAAAAATACCCTTGTTATCGGGGGAAGCGGCACAGGTAAATATACACCTGCTTATCCTTAATATGTGAATGGATTTGCGGGTTTTGCCGTCTTAACCGAAGCCGACAAGTAGGTTGAGATTATCAGCGCGGCAAAAAACTGGGAGGGTTTCACATTCCTAACCAGAGCGAAAGGCTACCCGCAAAACGGTATCTACGCGCAACGCATAGGGCTTGAACCTGTTTATCAGAATATAACAGCCCCACGAGGCCGCGCCGCCTGTCGGCCTGTCCTGACGGATAGGGCGAAAAGATATGCTATACCGGGTATGAAGTAACATACCGCTGAAAATGGGCGAAAGCCCCGGAGGGACGGATAAAAAGCCGTCCGGCAATCACAAATAGAAAACCCGTTTCTATGTTAAGCCAAATCTTATGCAAGCCCATTCGTCCTACGTCTGCACGGACCCAAAAGGCACGGTGCTTTTGGAGTGCGGGAAGCTCTTGCAGCGCACCCATAAAATAAAAATCCTGAACCTTATCAATTTTTCAAAATCCATGCGATATAATCCGTTTGAGTATATCCGCAAGGAACAGGACATTTTGAAGCTCGTCAATACGATAATTGTCAACACCAAAGGCGAGGGCGAGAAGTCCGGCGAGGATTTTTGGGTAAAGGCCGAACGGCTCTACTACTGCGCCCTTATTGGCTACATCTGGTATGAAGCCCCGGACGAGGAAAAAAACTTTTTGGCGCTTTTGGATATGATAAATGCGTCCGAAGCCCGCGAGGACGACGAGGATTTCAAAAATCCTGTTGACCTTATGTTTGACCGGCTGGCAGAAAAAGACCCGGAGCATTTTGCTGTCAAACAGTACGCGAAGTATAAATTAGCCGCAGGAAAGACGGCAAAATCAATCCTTATCAGTTGCGGAGCGCGGCTTGCACCCTTTGACATACGAGAACTCCGCGACTTGCTGGAATATGATGAATTGGAGCTTGATACGTTGGGCGACACCAAAACCGCCCTTTTTGTTATCATCAGCGACACCGATGACACATTTAATTTCGTCGCCGCCATGATGTATACGCAGATGTTTAACCAGCTTTGCGACAAGGCCGACGACGTATACGGCGGGCGGCTGCCCGTTCATGTTCGGTGCATTTTAGACGAGTTTGCGAATATCGGCAAAATCCCTAAGTTTGAAAAATTGATTGCTACGATACGAAGCCGTGAAATATCGGCTTCTATTATTTTGCAATCACTTTCACAGTTAAAGGCGATTTACAAGGACGATGCAGATACCATCATGGATTGCTGTTCGACAACCCTTTTCCTGGGCGGCAAATCTAAAACCACCCTGAAAGAGATTTCGGAACTTTTAGGCAAGGAAACAATCGACTTACTGAACACTTCCGAGAACCGGGGACAATCACAGTCCTACGGCCTGAACTACCAAAAAACAGGAAAGGAGTTGATGAGCCTATCAGAAATAGCGGTCATGCCGGGCGGCAAGTGCATTTTGCAGCTTCAAGGATTGTACCCGTTTTACAGCGACAAGTACGATATAACGAAGCACCCGAAGTACAAACACCTGTCCGACCATGACAAGAAAAATACCTTTGACCCTGAAAAGTATCTGTCCCGTTTGCGGCGCAGCCCGGCAGTATTCAAGCCGGACGACGTTTTTACCGTCGTGGATGTTGGAGCAGATACCCCCACCGGCGCAGTCGTCCAGTAATGGGCGACTGTTTTGCTATAAGGGAGGTGATGAACGAAAATTGAATACCCGCGCCCGCCATTTAGCAATTCCCCATAAACGGCGGGCGCATTTTTTGTTTCCGGGGAATGAGATACTCCACTATTACAATTTTGAAAGTGAGGAAAACATAATGGCATTTTTTAATTCAGCGGTTGACGTATTGCAGACCCTTGTTATCGCTTTGGGGGCCGGTTTAGGGATTTGGGGCATTATTAACCTACTTGAGGGCTATGGTTCCGATAACCCGGCAAGCAAGTCACAGGGCATGAAGCAGCTCATGGCGGGCGGCGGTGTTGCATTGATTGGCCTGTTGCTTGTGCCGCAGCTTTCCGGCCTGTTCGGTTAAGAGGTAGTCTATGCAGAGCATATTTGACGCAATTACCGAATGGATAAAAGAGCTTCTAATTGGCGCGATTGAGGGTAATCTGTCAAATATGTTCGGGGACGTAAACGACAAGGTAGGCACGATAGCTGCTGAGGTAGGCGCAACCCCGCAAGCGTGGAACAGTAACATTTTCAGTATGATACAGACCTTATCTGAAACGGTTATTATCCCGATTGCGGGGCTTATCATTACCTATGTGCTATGCGTGGAGCTTATCGGTATGGTTACGGAGCGAAACAATCTGCACGACGTTGACACATGGCTATTTTTTAAGTGGTTTTTTAAGGCGTGGGTGGCGGTTTTTATCGTCACTCACACCTTTGATATTACAATGGCGGCGTTTGATATGGGGCAACACATTGTATCAGGCGCGGCGGGCGTAATAAGCGGCAGCACAAGCATAAATGTTGACGCGACCATTGCAGCCATGCGAAGCGGCCTTGAAGCTATGGAAATCCCCGAACTGCTACTTTTGACAGTAGAAACTATGTTAATCAGCTTTTGTATGAAAATCATGGCGATATTGATTACCGTCATTGTGTACGGGCGCATGATTGAGATTTACCTATATTGTAGCGTTGCCCCCGTCCCCTTTGCCACTATGACAAATCGGGAGTGGGGACAAATCGGAACAGGCTATCTGAAAGGCCTGTTTGCGCTGGCCTTTCAAGGATTTTTTATACTTGTTTGCGTCGGCATTTATGCCGTACTTGTGAATGACATGATAATTGCGGACGACATACACAGCGCAATATTTTCCATTGCCGCATATACCGTCATTCTCTGTTTCAGCCTGTTCAAAACCGGCTCATTGTCAAAATCTATCTTTGGGGCGCATTAAGGGAGGGCGCAGTATGGACATAACGAAAGAAACCCGCCGCGAGAGCTACGGCGCAGCGCAGCAGGAAGCAGCCGCACGGCGGCGCGTTATCCTTGAAATCCTGACCGAGCGTGGGAAGCTTACGGCGCGTGAGGTTGCCGCCGAGCTTCACCAGCGCGGCATTACTCCGACAGACGAGCGCAATTATTCTGCGCCCCGACTTACCGAACTGAAAGCAGCCGGGCAAATCAAAGTGACCGGCAAAAAGATATGTGACCGTACAGGCCGCAGCGTTGCGGTTTGGGCGGTCAAAAAGGAGGTATCAAAGTAAATGGCCTATGTGCCTATTCCAAAAGACCTTACCAAAGTAAAAACAAAGTTTGCGCTTGGGCTTACCAAACGGCAACTAATATGTTTCGGCGCAGCGGCGGCGGTAGGCTTGCCGCTGTTTTTCGTTTTACGGGGCGTTATCGCGTCCAGCGCGGCGGCTATGGTTATGGTTATCGTCATGTTGCCGTTTTTCCTGCTTGCCATGTACGAAAAGCACGGGCGACCCCTTGAAAAAGTGGTGCAGGATATTATCGAAACAAAATCTGTTCGCCCAAAGGTGCGCCCCTATCAGACAGATAACCTATACGCCGCCACAGCGCGGCAAGCAAATCTATACAAGGAGGTAAAAGCGATTGCAACAGGTAAAAAAGCAGCCCGCAGGGGCAACCCGGAAGCTGACCGCCGCCGATAAGCGGCAGATTAACAATCTTATCCGCAGGGCAAAGGGCGACGGCAAACCCCGGACGGCGCAACAGTCTATCCCCTACCTTGCCATGTACCCGGACGGTCTTTGCCGGGTGACGGATAAGGTTTTCAGCAAAAGCATTGAGTTTTCCGACATAAGCTATCAACTTGCCGGAAACGACGATAAGACCGCCACCTTTGAAAACCTTTGCGACTTCTACAACTACTTTGACAGCAGCATTTCCGCGCAATTCTCTTTCGTCAACCTGTACGGGAACCCGGAGGACTACCGCAAGGTGATAGACATACCGCCGCAGGGTGATGATCTTGACGACGTTCGCAGCGAGTATGCCGGGATACTTAGGGACAACAGCGAAAAGGGCGCAAACGAGCTTGTCAAGCGCAAATATCTTTCCTTTTCCATAGAGAACGACAATCCACAAGCGGCGAAAGCCCGCTTGGAGCGTATCGAAACCGACATACACGGGCATTTCAAGACGATAGGCTCAAAAGCCGCTACCCTTTCCGGGCATGACCGGCTGAAAAGCCTGTTTGACATTTTCCACCCGGACGGCGCGGAGCGTTTCTCCTTTGATTGGGGCTGGCTACCTAAAACCGGCCTTTCCACAAAAGACTTTATCGCCCCAACTGCCTTTACCTTTGGCGATAGCCGGATATTCCGCGTGGGAAACAAAATTGGCGCGGCTTCATTCCTGCAAATCCTTGCCCCAGAACTTAACGACCGGCTCCTTGCGGATTTTCTTGACTTGGAAAGCAGCGTGATTGTGACGCTGCATATCCGCAGTATAGACCAGACCGAAGCTATCAAAATGGTAAAGCGCAAGATTACCGACCTTGACAGCGCGAAAATCAATGAGCAGAAAAAGGCCGTGCGTTCAGGGTATGACATGGACATTCTACCGTCCGACCTTGCCACCTATGGCGGAGAAGCAAAAAACCTGTTGCGCGACTTGCAGAGCAGGAATGAAAGAATGTTTTTGACGACGTTTCTTGTCATAAACCTTGCCGACACAAAGGAAGTGCTTGAAAACAACGTCTTTGCGGCGGCGGGTATCGCACAGAAACACAACTGCGCCCTGTATCGGCTGGACAATCAGCAGGAAAAAGCCCTTATGAGCAGCTTGCCGCTTGGCATGAACCAAATCCCCATTGAAAGGGGCTTGACGACTTCCAGCACGGCAATTTTCGTCCCGTTCACCACCGGCGAACTTTTCCAGAGCGGCGAAGCCCTGTACTATGGGCGCAATGCCCTGTCTGGCAATATGATTATGGCAGACCGCAAATTGCTAAAGAACCCTAACGGGCTTATCTTGGGAACGCCGGGCTGTTTATGTGGTGAAGTACGCGTCCAGCTTGCGGAGGGCGGGACGGCTTCTTTTGCTGAACTGCTTGAACGCGGTGCGGAGGAAATCGCGGTCAAGGCCTACGACGAAAAAACCGGGCAGATTGTTGACGCAAAGGCCTTTGACGTTCGCATTGCCAAAAAAGCCGATGAGATAAAACAAATTGCCTTTGAGGATGGTTCTATACTGCGCTGTACCGGGAGCCATCTTATTATGGACGACAAAGGGGATTTTGTTCAAGCGTCGGACGTTTGCGAGGGGCAGCGGTTGAGCGGCGGGCATATTGCCGTTAGGGTATCCTTTTTGAAACTGCCTGAAAAAATCAACGTGTACGATATGACCGTCCCGAAATACTTTAACTTTGTTCTGGAAAACGGCTTGATTATTCACAACAGCGGCAAGAGCTTTTCAGCGAAACGTGAGATTACAAACGCCTTTTTGATTACCACGGACGATATTTTAATTTGTGACCCGGAAGCAGAATACGCCCCCCTTGTGGAACGGTTGAAAGGGCAAGTGATACGCATATCGCCGCAGAGCCGCCAATATGTGAACCCTATGGATATAAACCCCGATTACAGCGACGAGGACAACCCGGTTGCCCTGAAATCTGACTTTATCCTGTCCATTTGTGAGGTTATCGCCGGAGGGCGGGACGGCTTGCAGCCCATTGAAAAGTCTGTGATTGACAAGGCGGTACGGGACGTTTACCGGGTGTACCTTGCTGACCCCGACCCGGCGCGTATGCCCATTTTGGAAGATTTGTATAATGCGCTTCTGGTGCAGGACAGCCCCGACGCGAAGCACGTTGCCGCCGCCCTTGAAATATATGTGCATGGCAGCTTGAACGTCTTTAACCACAGGACAAATGTAAATGTTGACAACCGGCTTGTGTGCTTTGACATTAAAGAGTTAGGCAAACAGTTGAAAACTTTGGGCATGTTGGTTATTCAAGACCAGATTTGGAACCGCGTCACTGTCAACCGGGCGCAGAAAAAAGCCACGCGTTACTATTGCGACGAATTTCATCTACTTCTGAAAGGCGAATTAGGGGCTTGGAGTGTCGAGATTTGGAAGCGTTTCAGAAAATGGGGAGGTAGAAGAATAAGCATTGCTATTTTGCATAAATGTTTATTTGTTGCCGTCTTGATTGAAGCCGACAAGTAAAATCAAGATTATAAATGCGAAAGAAAACGGGAAAGGTTTTGCAATCCTAATCCGAGTGGAAGTCTATTTGTAAAAGGATAGACACACGCAACGCATAGCGGTTGACCCTTTGCTTGGAATAGCAAAGAATATAATACCGCCACGAGTTCGCATTATCGGTCGGCACAGCTAAATTAGTTGTGGTAAAAAGATATGCTATGCTGAATGTGAATTGACACATTGATGAAAATGGGCGAAAGCCCCAGAGATACGCATAAAAAGGCGTATGTTAATAACAAACAGATACCCACTGGCATAACGCAAAATATCAAAGACCTGTTGGCAAGCGCGGAAATCGAAAATATTTTTGAAAACAGCGATTTTCTATATCTTCTCAATCAGGCAGCGGGCGACCGTGAAATCCTTGCGGAAAAGCTGCACATATCGCCCAAACAGGCAAAGTACATTACCAATTCCGAAGCTGGCGAGGGGCTTATTATCTACGGCAGCGTGATACTGCCCTTTATCGACCAATTCCCCGCGAATACAAAGCTATACGAGATTATGACGACCCGCCCGCTGGAAGCGGCGGGAGCTTGACCCGTTCCCCTCTCTATGCGATTGGAGGTGATGAAGTATCGACAGAGAGCTAAAACGCCGTGACAAACGGGTGCAGAAAATGACCCGTGACGGCGCGTTTGAGAAAACCGAACCACCGGCACAGCCGAGCGTATCAGTCAAAGGGACAACGAGCCGGTATTTTCAAAGCCGCAGGACGCGGCGCAGCCCTTGACCCCGGAGCCGGGTGCGCCACTAAAACCGCCTTTGCCGCTTTCATCAGGCCGGGCGAAGCAGGACACCGGCGCAGCCGACCGCGTATTTGACCGGCTGGATACCGAACATAGCCGCCAAAAGCAGAAAAAAGCGGTAAAAAAGGCGAATGAGCTTATCCGGCAGCAGAGACAGCAAGGCCGGGAGCCGGAGCAGCCGGGAGCGCAGCCCCGGCAATCTTCCCGGTTGCAGTTTACCGACGAGGAACGTGCCGACCCTGCATTATCACGGTATATTCGCAAATCCGACAAAGCCGCTGACCGGCTGGACGTGGCGCGGGATAGGATACCCAAACAGAAAAAGCCTGTATTAGAGCGCACTTTTGACGAGCCGGACGGCAAAGCAAAGGTGCGTTTGCGTTTTGAGGATACCGGCAAAAAGCCCGTGGGGAAAATACGCCACAACCCCGTTGACCAACCGGCGCGGGAGCTTGGCGGTGCTGTTCACAACGAGATACACCGTGTAGAGCATGAAAACGCCGCTGTCGAGGGGGCGCACAAGGCCGAGCAGTTAGGCGAACGCGCCGGAGGGTACGCCGTCCGCAAGGTAAAGGAGGGCTACCGCAGCCATAAGCTCAAACCCTACCGCGCCGCAGCCAAAGCCGAGGACGCAGCTTTCAAGGCCAACGTCAATGTGCGGTATCAAAAGGCCTTGCGGGATAATCCGCAGCTTGCCGGGGCAAATTCCCTTTCAAAGTACATTCAAAAGCAGAAAATCCGCAGGGAGTACGCAAAAGCCGTTCGGAATGGTACGGCACGGGGCGCGCGTGGCGCAGCCGCCACAGTGAAGAAAACCGCTCTAAAAGCCACCGAAACAGCACAGAAAACCGCTGCCTTTGTCACTCGCCACTGGAAGCCTATTTTAATCATTGTCGCCGCTGTTCTCTTGCTCATTTTTCTGTTTTCCGGCCTATCTTCTTGCGGGAGTATGCTGCAAGGCGGCTTTTCGTCCATTATCGGCACAAGCTACACCGCCGAGGACGAAGCCATAAACGCGGTTGATGCTGACTATTCAGCCCTTGAAATCGGCTTGCGGGAGCAGATAAACAATGTCCCCCGCGATTACCCCGGCTATGACGAATACCGCTATTTTGTGGACGAAATCGGACATGACCCTTTCGAGCTTGCATCTTACCTGACCGTTAAATATCACGACTACACGCGAGAGGAAGTACAGGCCGAGCTTGCCGCCCTATTTTCGCAGCAGTATACCCTTACCATTCAGGAGGTTGTCGAAGTCCGCTACCGAACGGAAACCTATACCGACACATGGACAGACCCGGAAACCGGCGAAACCCATTCCGAAACCTACACCGTGGAAGTGCCGTACAACTATTATATTCTCGTTGTGACGCTGAAAAACAAGTCTTTGGGGAGCGTCGCCACCGCGAACCTAACCGCCGAGCAGCGGGAAATGTACGATATTTACATGGAAACGCTTGGCAACAAGCCCTATCTGTTTGAGGGTAACGCCAATGTAAATCGGGGCGAGTACACCGACTACGACATACCGCCCGAAGCCCTGACAGATGAATGCTTTGCCGCCATGATTGCCGAAGCCGAGCGATATTTAGGCTACCCCTACGTTTGGGGCAGCAGCAGCCCGTCCACTTCTTTTGATTGTAGCGGTTTCGTCTGTTGGGTTATCAATCAGTCTGGCGTTGGCAGCGTGGGGCGCACGACGGCGACCGGCCTTTTCAACCATTGCGCCACTATCCCGCCGAGCGAAGCGAAGCCGGGCGACCTTATCTTTTTCCATTCCACCTATGACAGCGCGGGGCCGGTTAGTCATGTCGGTATCTATGTCGGAAACGGCATGATGATACATTGCGGCAACCCTATAAGCTATGCGTCGGTGACTTCAAAATACTGGACGGAACATTTTTACGCTTACGGCAGATTGCCGTAGAAAGGAGCCGTGATAACTGAATATCGTATCTTTTGGCGGCGGTACAAATAGTGCCGCCGTTCTTGTTGGAATGTATAACAAGGCCATACCGATTGACCTTATTCTGTTTGCTGACACCGGCGCAGAATACCCGCATACTTATGAGTTTATTGAAACAATGAACGGCTGGCTGCGCGACCGCAGCTTGCCACAAATCACCGTTGTAAAAAACGTAGACAGGTACGGCAATCGCTTTTCGCTGGAAATGGAGTGTTTGCGTTCCCACTCCTTGCCGTCCATAGCTTACGGGCATAAGAAATGCTCCCACAAACACAAAATCGCCCCGCAGGATAAGTTTTGCAACAACTATCCCCCTTGCCGCGAGGTATGGGCGCGGGGCGAACGAGTGTATAAGTATGTCGGCTATGACGCTGGCGAACAGCGGCGGCACGACAACGCATTAAAATATGACCTGAAAGACAGGAAGTATATCAAGAAATATCCTCTTATCGCTTGGAATTGGAACCGGGACGATTGTATCCGCGAGGTTGAAAAGGCAGGATTGCCGCAACCGGGTAAATCGTCCTGCTTCTTTTGTCCGAGCATGAAAAAATATGAGATTGTCGCCATGAAAACACAGTATCCCGAACTATTCCAGCGGGCGGTTGCAATCGAGAACAACGCCTTGCCCTATCTGACAAAGGTTAAGGGCTTGGGACGTAACTTTTCTTGGAAAGCCTATTTTGAACAGGAGGACATCACTGAATGAAACTTGCGAAAATTGAAAAGGAAATGCAGCGGACGCGGGAAAAAATCGCGGAACTGCAAAACCACCTAAAAGGGCTTGACGCGCAGAAAACCGAACAGGAAAATCTGCAAATCATCCAGCTTGTACGTTCTTTGCGTCTTTCGCCGCAAGAGCTTAAAACTTTTTTACAGGCCGCAGCCGAGCAGCCCACCCCCGTGCCGGTTATGGCGACCGGCTACACTACCGAGCAGGAGGACAGCGAAGATGAAGAATAAAAAACGTATTTTAACTGCGCTTCTTGCCGTCGTGCTTTGCATGGCGGCTTTTCCATTGACGGCCTTTGCTGGCGGCGGTGAGGAAACCGAGCCGCCCACCGAAGCCACCAGCGAACCGACGACCGAGCCGGAGCAACCGGCGAACCCAAACCCCGTTGCCCTGACCCCGGACGGCAACCTTACCCTTGTTGACGATATAGACGGCGAACAGGCCGAGGATAAGCAGTTTCTTACCGTCATTACCAAAGGCGGCAACTATTTTTATATCGTCATTGACCGAGCGGGCGACAAAGAAAACGTCCACTTTCTTAATATGGTGGACGAAGCCGATTTGCTGGCTTTGATTGAGGATATGGACACCGTACCGGCGCAGCCGGTAATTACCCCGGAACCGCAGCCCGACCCGGAACCCGCGCTCACAGCGCCGGAGCCGGAACCTGAAAAGAAAGGCGGCGCGGGCGGTATTTTGCTTATCGTGCTTATGCTTGCGGCTGGCGGCGGCGCGTTCTATTACTTCAAAGTGCTAAAACCGAAACAGGCCGTACAGGGCGGCACAGACCTTTCCGAGCTTGACGAACTGGATTTTGACGGCGATAACGACGACTTTATGAGCATGGGAGTTGACGAGCAGGAACAGGAGGACGGCGAAAAGTAACGACAGGGACGGAAAACCCGCCGCCCATCACGGGCGGCGGGGGCTATCACTCCACTTCCTCACCGAGCATAATTTTGGGCATGGTGGTAAGGCAGCGCGTCCAACGTTTATAAAACTGTTCTATCCCTAACTTGGATACCCGTGCATGGGCTTCTTTATCTTCTAATATCCAATGCAAAATGTATGTGACTTTGCCAACATACTTTGTAAGTTGTATGGGTGGTTCGCCGCTTTTCACGGCGTTAAAGTCTTTTTGCCGGTGTGTCCTTTTAATATATGTTACGTCGATAATGCCGTCTTGGGATTTGTAAAATGCGGCAACCTCACGCATTAGCTGTTCAATTTCTTCTTGCTTTTCAACCTTTGCTTCATAAATGCAAACTTCATGGAACATAACTTCACCCCCGTTTATAAACAAATTATACCGCAGAACCACCCCCAAAACAACCAAAAGGAGGACTAACAATGCAACTTATTATTGCAGAAAAACCCAGTGTCGCGCAGAGCATCGCCGCCGTTCTTGGTGCAACCGAGAAAAAGGACGGCTATATACAGGGCGCGGGATATATCGTGTCCTGGTGCATAGGCCACCTTGTAGGCCTTGCGCCCGCACACGATTATGACGAACGCTATTCAAAATGGCGGCAGGAAGATTTACCTATCTTACCGGGCGAATGGCAATACGCCGTCACCGCCGATAAGAAAAAGCAGTTTGCTATCTTGCGGGAGCTTATGAACCGCAAGGACGTTGACCGCCTTGTATGCGCCACCGACGCAGGCCGCGAGGGAGAATTGATTTTCCGTTTTGTCTACCATGTGGCGGGCTGCAAAAAGCCCTTTGACCGCCTTTGGATTAGCAGCATGGAAGAAAGCGCAATCCGGCAGAGCTTTGACAGCCTGAAAGACGGGCGGCAATATGACGACCTATACCATTCCGCGCTATGTAGGGCAAAGGCTGATTGGCTTATCGGTATCAACGCGACCCGGCTTTTCAGCGTCCTATACGGCAAGACCCTGAACGTCGGGAGGGTGCAGACTCCTACACTCGCCATGCTTACCGAGCGCGGCGCGAAAATATCCGGCTTTACAAAAGAAAAGTATCATCATATTCATATCGCGGCAGGAGGCATTGACGCTATCAGCAAGAAAATCCCCGCCGCCGAGGACGCACAGGCCATGCAAAGGGCTTGCCATGAGGGGCAAGCCCTTTGTGTTTCTGTCACACAGGAGCAGAAAACACAGAACCCGCCGAAACTGTTTGACCTTACGAGCTTGCAGCGGGAAGCTAACCGGCTATTCGGCTACACCGCGAAACAGACCCTTGACTTGGCGCAAACGCTGTATGAAAAGCGGTTGCTGACTTATCCGAGAACGGACAGCCGGTTTTTGACTTCCGACATGGAAAAGACCGCGCCGGTCATTGTCAATCAGGCTGCGCTTGCCGTGGGCTTTATCCGGGGCAACGTCGGCATACCGGCTGATTATTTCGGGAACGTCATAAATGACGCGAAAGTATCCGACCATCACGCTATTATCCCCACCATGACGATACAGGGCTTTGACCTTTCTACCCTGCCCGAAACGGAGCGCAACATATTGACCCTTGTTTGTGTCCGGCTGATTTGCGCCATTCACGAAAAGCACATATATGAAGCCGTTACCGCGTCCTTTGAGTGCGCCGGATATTCCTTTACCGCCAAAGGTAAAACTGTTACCCGCGAGGGCTGGAAAGCAGTTGACCGGCTTTTCCGTGCGTCGCTGAAGCTAAAGGCCGAGGACGACGGCGGTGCTGAAGCTCCTGAAGCTGACCGCGCCTTGCCGCCCATCAGCGAGGGGCAGACCTTTGAAATCGTCGCTGCTACCGTCACCGAGCATTTCACGCAGCCGCCGAAGCCCTACACCGAGGACACCTTGCTTTCCGCTATGGAACATGCCGGAGCCGAGGACACCAACGACGACGCGGAGCGTAAAGGATTGGGGACACCCGCCACCCGCGCCGCCATTATTGAAAAATTAGTATCGTGCGGCTTTATCCAGCGCAAGGGCAAGCAGCTTATCCCCACCCCGGACGGCGAAAACCTGATTGCCATTTTGCCCGACGTTCTTACTTCTCCGAAGCTCACCGCCGAATGGGAAAACGCCTTGACCCTGATTGCCAAAGGGGAAGCGTTGCCGGCAGACTTCATGCGGGATATTGAGGGCATGGCGCAAGGCCTTTGCGTCAACTTCCCCCATGCCGACGACGACAAAAAATCCCTGTTCAAGCAGGAAAAAGAGATTATCGGCACTTGTCCCCGGTGCGGTACTCCTGTCTTTGAGGGTAAAAAGAACTTTTATTGCAGCAGCCGGGAATGTGAGTTTACCATGTGGAAAAATGACCGTTTCTTTGAAAGCCATAAAAAGGCCTTAACAAAGCCGGTTGCCGCCGCCTTGCTGAAAGACGGCAAGGCCAAAGTCAAGGGTATGTACTCCGAGAAAAGCGGCAAATCCTTTGACGCGGTTATCCTGCTTGCCGACACTGGCGAAAAATACGTCAACTATCGCTTTGAGCAAAAGGGAAAAAGGGAACAAAAGAAGTAACGCAGCAAGCATAGGAAATGTAGCCACATTTCCGTAAAATCCCCGTTTTCGCCTGACGGCGGCAGCGGGGATTTCGCTTGTTGGGAAGTATCCCAAACCCTCTTTTCTTTTGACGGAAAGGAAAGGATTGGATTGTTCGCAGTAGTAGGCGTTGTGGGGCTTGTGGGAAAGTGCTTTGAGCTTAGTAAACGTCGGTTTTCGGTTGTGCGTAAACGGTGTGGGAAACCTCGTTTTCCATGCCTTTTTCCATGACCGCAAAACCGCAAGCGATTACTTGGCGAGAGGTGCTTTTCCATAAATCCACGGCGCAAATCACTTTCACGAAAGGAGCCGACCAATGGCAAGTTTACGCAACGCTGTAAAAGACAATGCAAATGAATTGCGCGACGGTATCCCGTGGGTGGTATTTTGGCGGGACGGGCGTTCATGGCCAGTGAAGCAGTTTTTTTCAGCATGGACTATGCCGCCGACACGATAGACCCCGACGATATAGGCCGCTTGGAAAATATCAGCCGCATCGACCCCCACGCCGTTGCGCTCAACGGCTATTATTGCGGACGCTTGGGCGAGGATATGACCTTTGACGAGCTTACAAGAGGTGTCCGCTGGCATTATATTATGAAAACGGCTTTAACACGCTGGTAGCTTTTATAGAAAATCACGACGGACGGCTACCGCCTGAATTGCTGGAGGAAGCGCGGCAAGCCGCCCATGCCGCAGGGCTTCCGTTTTCTGAACGTCCTTACGACGGGCAGGAGCTTGACCCTTATTCTTACGACGGCAGCATGACCCCCGAAGATTACGAACTTTGGCAACAACGGATTGCACAGGAAAGGAGCGCAAAAATGAACGACCCTTTATCCATACAGATACACAACCGACAACGCTTTGAACAGAACGAACCCGGCGAATGGCTGAAACTTCCCGCCACCGCCGAACAGCTACAAGAAGCCCTGCGGCGCGTCGGCATTACCGCCGAGAACCCGCAGGATTTTTTCATAAACGGCATTGATAGCCCGATAGAAGCCGTCGCCCGCCTATCCCTTGAAAACATACAGACGGCAGGGGTGGATGAACTGAATTACCTTGCGGCGCGACTGGAACAGTTTGACCCGGCGCAGATTGAAAAACTCAATGTCAACGGTGATATTCTTTCTTATTGGAATGATGTTCACCACCTGACCGAATACGTCCAAAATACCGAGTATTTCATGTATATTCCCGGCATAACCGACCATAAAGCATTGGGTGATTACTACCTAAACAAATCGGGTTTGGTACAAATGCCGGAGGGCTGGAAAGCCGCTGTTGACATTGAAAAGTTAAGGCAGCTTACCGCCGAGCAGGAAAAGGGTATTTTGTGGGACAATGGATATATTTTTGAAACCGGCGACGAATGGCAGCCGGTAACGGAAATCCCGCAGGAATACCGCATTATGAGTTTCCCACAGCCGGAGCTTACCGCCGAGGAAGCCGCCGCCCGTGCTGATGGGCGCGACGCGGCCTTGCGTGATATAGGCGAGGCACAATTAGAACCGCCTACCCCCGTTGATATTGGCGGCTACCCTGACGACCCCATAGAATACGACGCTATTTCTACCCGCGCCCCGGCCGTGGCCACCGCGAAGCCCCCGGTACGTTCGGTCGACCCGCAGCCGGTAAAGCCTATCGCGCTGGAAAGTGAGAAGCCCGCCGACAAGCTAAAGGAAATTACCGATAGGCTGGAACAGGGCATTGCTGGTATTTTTGAAAGTGAACAATACGCCGACTATCTAAAAACCCTGTCAAAGTTTCATAATTACAGCTTGAACAACACAATTTTGATTGCCATGCAGAAGCCCGACGCTTCCCTTATCGCTGGCTTTAATACATGGAAAAATGAACACGGGCGCAACGTTCGCAAGGGCGAAAAAGGTATTAAAATCATTGCCCCGTCGCCGTTCAAGATAAAAAAGGAAATGAAGAAAATCGACCCCGACACGCAGCGTCCCGTTATCGGCAGGGACGGCAAGCCCGTCACCGAGCAAGTAGAAATCAAAATACCGGCGTTCAAGGTTGTTTCTGTCTTTGACGTTTCGCAGACGGAGGGCAAGGAGCTACCGACAATTGGTGTTGATGAACTCACCGGCAACGTTAAGCAGTATAGGGATTTTTTTGCCGCTCTTGAAAAAGCGTCCCCTGTACCGGTTGCCTTGGAGAATATCGAGGGCAACGCAAACGGCTATTATCATCAGGTAGACAAACGTATTGCTATACGCGAGGACATGAGCGAATTGCAAACCCTGAAAACAGCCATACACGAAATTGCCCATGCCCGGCTGCATGATGTTGATATGAACAAAGAGCAGGACGAGCAGCCTCGCGCTGACCGGCGTACCCGTGAGGTTGAAGCGGAAAGTATCGCCTATACCGTTTGTCAACATTACGGTCTTGATACGTCGGACTATTCTTTCGGCTATGTCGCCGGTTGGAGCAGCGGCAAGGAGCTTGCCGAGTTGAAAGCGTCCCTTGAAACGATACGCGCCACCGCCGCCGAACTTATCACCGAGATTGACGGGCATTTTGCGGAGCTTCAACAGGCAAGGGACGCAGAGCAGCGACCAGTATTTGAGAGTTTACCCCCGGAGCAGCAGCAAGCCCTTTCTGATACGGTCAAAGACACCCTGCAATTCTTTGTAGAAAATGATTTGAAAGAGCATGGGGAGCTTTCGGACGGAACCCTTGAAGCTATTGCGGTACAGGGCTATGCTTACCGGGACGGGAGTCTTGAAAAGCTGGTAGAACCGCAGACCACCGCGCCAGAGCAGGAACGGCAGCAGGGCGACACCTACGCTATCTATCAGCTAAAGCAGGACGACAGCACACGGGATTTTCGCTTTGAGCCTTACGACCGCTTACAGGCGGCGGGGCTTTCCGTTGACCCGGCAAATTATGTATTTGTCTATTCCGGGCAGCTTGGCAAGGACGAAACCCTTGATGCTATTTTTGAACGGTTTAATATTAACCGTCCGTCAGACTTTACGGGACACTCCTTGTCTATATCCGACATTGTAACCCTGAACCGGGACGGCGTGGAAACCGTCCATTATATTGATAGCGGCGCAGGATATAAGGAAGTGCCGGAGTTTTTGCAGCCCGCCCCGGCCTTTGATATGCAGCAGACCACAAACCGCTTGCAGGAGCTTCACGACAATGTTATGAACGCGAACCCCGATAAGACAAGTGGCACTGCCGCCTACAATATGGCAATCAAACGCCTTGACCGGCTTAACAATCAAATCCCCGAAAATCAGCCGCAGCTAAAGGCAGTTGTTGAGTATGCCGCAGGGAGTACGGATTTATCTATGCTCAAAGGGCGCATGACAGCCGCCATGCAGGAAATCAGCCATATACGGACGGCTGAAATGTCCACCGAGCAGAATTATAACATGATTGACGGCGTTCCCAATAATACCCCCTCTGTTGGCGAACTGGAAGCAAGGGCAAAGGCCGGGGAGCAAATCAACCTTTCCGACCTTGCCGCAGCAATCAAGGCAGATAAGGCCGCAGCCATCCATGATACCGGCAAAAAGCCGTCTATTCGGGAGCAGTTAAAACAGGCTGGCGCGGATCCGTCCTATCGGGACAAATCCGCGCCGAGCCGGACACGGGACAAAAGCCCCGGATTGGAGGTGTAGCCGATGCGAAAATATGAGAACGTAGACATAATCGCCGCGCTTGGTGCGGTTATGGAAATCAACACAGAGCATTACAAAAGCGATTTTAAGTATGATGTTGAAATGTTCAAGCAAGCCGCCGTCCAGCCTGACGGCGACAATAACCGCCTGATATGGTTTTCCCGGCAATCCGGCACAGAATGTTTCAGGGAGCGCAACACCTTTATCAAGGAAACGTCGGCATACAACACTTGCCAATATTACGCCGGTACAAAAGATACGCTCTTGACCTATGCTGTGGAAATCACCGGCATGGAGGGCGGCAAGGTTATGGGAAACCTGTACGAGCTGGACTACCGGCGACAGGCGGCGCGGCTTGAAAAGGACGCACAGCAGCCCACCGAAGTAACTTTATTTCTTGCGGACGGTACAGAAAAACGGTTGCCCTATGAGGAATACAACAAAATTTGGACTGGCTGGTTGACCGATACGGCAAGATTGATAATGTACGCTTTGAAGTTGCCGACGAGGGCGGTTTGCATCAGCTTTTGAAACAGGCGCGGGACGACCGGCAGAAGCATACCCCCGCCGTTTTCAAGCTGCGGAATATCAGCGGCAAGCCGTCAATCCGAGCGCAGCTTACCGAGAGAAAGGCCGCAACCGTCCCCCAAAAAGCGGCAGCGCATACAAAATCTAATAAAGCGGAGGTATCACTATGACACGATTTACCGTTGAGGAAATAAATCTTATCAGCATTTACCATACCGGGACGCGGGACGCGATTATCGAGGAAATGACTGCCGCCCTGCCCCATATGGACAGTGAGTTTCAGGAACTTACCCGGAACACAATGGATAAGCTGAACGGCCTGACTGACGACGAATTTTCCCATCTTGCCCTTGACCCCGCCGACGAGGGCGACGAGTAAACACTATGCCGAGGTTGAGCAAAAAAGCAAAAATTGAATGGAGCGTATTTATTGGGGACAACGGGCGGCGACAGTATAATGAGCTTTGCCGTAAATGCCGCTATGCGTGTAAACAGTCTTTCCGCATGACCGTCATTGAATGTCCGAGATACAAGAGCAAGCGTAAAACTACTTAATAAAGAACAGGGCCGCAGCAGCCACAAGGTTGCCGCGGCCCTGTTCTTTTGTGTTTATGAAACTACTATTGTTCCACTATCGGCAATCCGCAAGAGCTTAAAAATCCGTATCAAAAAGGTGCGTTTTCGCTCAAAAACCCGCCTGTATGGGCTTCCCCGAACGGCGGTAATCTCTTTCCCTTACCCGGTTCAATCCGGGCATTTTGTACTATTATGGTGCGTGTATTTTATTGAAAGAATAGGGGCGCGACGGCCTGTATTGGCTGTCGCGCCCCTGTTTCTTTTTATGCCTATTCACTGATTGGATAGTTCGCTACGGCTTCCCGTGCAATGCGGTTGCTTTCGCTGTTGTAGGTGACAAGCCGGTAAACCGTCAACACCGTGTACCACGCAGCAACAAGTAGCCGCCACACAATAATAACGCCGCCAATCAGACCGCCAATGATAATGTTTAACGCCCATATACCCACTGTGCCGCCAATATCATAGTTGCGGGGGATAAGCCAGAGCCGCAGCCGCCATATCCCGAACGGGATACCGCAGACAATCCATACCATGAAATAATCGGTTACGCCGTCTTTGGTAAACACTGGCTTAAACATGGCAAAGAGCGGCCACGCAAGAAAGACCGACAATACAACCTTTGTAAAAAAGTCTTTCGCTATTTCCTTTCGCGTCATTTTTCATCACCCCTGTTCAACGACCGTCACCCAATACTTACACTTCAATTATACAGGATTTTCCGTAAAGTGCAATAGAAAGTGACCCGAATTGATATAGCAGTTCCTACAATTCCGCGTCCCTGCCTTTTGCCTTATCCGCTTCCGGCTGGTGTAGAATACTATCCACATTAGCCTTGATAATGTCGTACTCTTTCACCTGTTTTTTCAACTTGCCATATTCGGACGATAGCTTTTGCTTTTCAGCTTGCAGCCGCGCATACTCTTTTTGCAGCCCGGCAGGATTGGGGAGCTTGCCGCCCCCGGCCTGTACCGCCTTTAATGCTTTGGCAGCGGCTTCATGGAGTATCAACACGCTTTCGTTGGCGGCGCGGTATTGCGCCTTATCCTTTGCCGCCCGGTATCCGTCATAGGCGGGTTTTGTTCGCTGATAGGTAGTGATATTTTTGATAAGCAAGACCATATCTGACAACCGCTTTTCAACGCCTTTCAATGCAGCTCCGGCCTGTTCGCTGGCGGTGGCGACTTCCTCAACCTTTGCCCGTAAATCGGCGTATTGCAAAATGTTGTTTTCAGTTAGGAAATTGACCGTCTTTGCGGCCTGTTGCAGATTATGAATTTTTGCCCATTGTTCATATCCCCGGCTTTGCTGCGCCTTGATACTGTTTTCAATATCAATCACAAGGCTGACCGCTTTATTGTCCCGTTTGGGCGCGGATACCGTCCGTTTCTTGCCCTGTATGCGCTCTATAATCCGTTCGGCAGTATAATCCTCACCGAGCGTACTACCCCGCAAGCGCGTGAAGCTTTTTTGACCGGGAGCGCGTAAAGAAATTGTTTCACCCCGCCGCTTGACTTCATATCCAGCGGCTTCCATACGGCGCAAAAAATCCTCAAAATCCGAGGATTGCGGAATAACCGTATCAATGGCGACTTTGAGCTTGTCTTTCCAGCTTCCCCCGGCTTTGTCGGCTGCGTACTCCGCATAGCTGCGCCCCTGTTCCTTTGCTGGACGGGTGCGCCGCTGCCCGTCCTTGCCGGTGTATTCGATTTGCTTTCCGGGCTTCACAATGGATAGACCGCTTTCCCGACATATCCTATCGCTGGTGTTTCGGATTTGGTAATAGCTCTTTTTGTTGCTGTTGTACTTGTGGTAGTCCATGAAGTTGACAGCGCAAAACATGATGTGGTTATGGACATGGCCTTTGTCTATGTGCGTCGTTAAAACATATTCATATTGCCCTTTGGTGACTTCATCGGCAAGCCGCCGCCCTATTTCGTGCGCCTGTTCCGGCGTGACTTCGCCGGGGTCAAAGGCCTGTATCAAATGATGGGCAAGATTATTGCCCTTGTCTATTGCTTGGGAGAGGGTAAAGCCAAACTCAATATCAGCCGTTTCATGGGAGCAACCATAAGAGGAAATCAGGATTTTTTCGTCTGTCTTGGCAGGATTGCAGATATAGTCAAGAGCTTTCTTTAGGGTGCTTTTAATAGGCTTAATCTTTGTAACCGCCATATTTCAGCCAACGCCCCCTTTATCTCCGCTAAATCCTGTTCGTACACGTTGCCGGTTGCGTTCACGCGCTTTGCAATCTGATTGACGTTCGCGCCGATTTTTTGTATTTCAGCGGTGACGGCCTTTAGCTCCGAGTAATCCACCCTTATCACATAACCGTCAATCAGCATTTTCCGGGCATACGCGGCAAAGTTTTTCGTTGGCACTTGCGCCATCTTTTGAAATATCAAGCTGCGCTCCTGTTCGGTGACAGGGCAGCGCAATGTAATAGGCCGTTTCCTGTTCGCCATGCGCTCACGCTCCTTTCCGTCCTTTAGAGGGTTTGGGATGCTCCCAACAAGCAATTTTCGCCGAGATAGGCCACAGCCGAGCCGGGCGAAAATACGGAAGTGTGGCTACACTTCCTATGCTTGCTACGTTTCTTTTTCTACTACTATTACGGTGAAAAACGTGATTTTGCCAAACGTCCCATATAAAAAGAAAAACGCCGCAAACAATCAAGTTTGCGACGCTCACAAGGGACACATAAAGCAAAACGAGGGTTTTTATTCCCTCGCTTTCTTTGCTTCTTTTAAGGCTTTTGCCGTAGCTTCCATTACGATATAATCTTGTTCGTCCAACCCGTCAAGCTCTGCGTCGAGCTGGCGGCGGCGCGTGGACTTCTTGCTTTCACTATCCGGGTAAAGGAATTGGTCTACCGATATATTGAAAAGCGTCATAAGGTCAATGAAAACATGGAAACTTGGGTGCTGGCCTTTGTTTTCAATGGACATGATGTAACGCGGCGCAAGGTTTACTATTTCACCTGTCATTTCCCGCGTCCAACCCTTTTTTAATCGGGCTTCTTTTATGGCCTGTCCCATAGCCATAAAATCAAACTTGTTTTTTTCTTTTGACATAGTTATATCACCCTATGTCATTTTACAATTCGCATCACAAAAGCTAAACGATTACACAAGGTACATAGTGTAGTATTTCAATTCCCATTAAACAAAAATTTTTCAAAATACATTGACAATTATCTATGCGTTGGCATATAATGACACATAGACAGTTATCTATGTGAGGTGATTTTATGAAAAATATTTATTCCCAAAACACAGCCTTTTTCAAAGCATTAGCAGATACAAACCGCTTGATGATTGTTGATATGCTATCTTGCGGCGAGATGTGTGCATGTGAGATTTTAGAAAAGTTTAATATTACGCAGCCAACATTATCTCATCACATGAAAATTCTTTGCGATTGTGGCTTGGTGAGCGGGCGTAAGGAGGGAAAATGGACTCACTATTCTTTGAATGAAAAAGCATTTGCAAATTTCAAAGAATTTTTGAATGTAATAACCAGCCCTAAAGCAGATTGTATTTGTAATTGTAAGGAGGTATGTAGTTGTGAGTGAGAAACAACAGACGCAGGGAATTAGCTTTTTTGAAAAGTATTTGACAGTATGGGTATTGCTGTGTATGGCAGCGGGTATTTTTATAGGTAAATATTTGCCCGGTGTCCCTGACTTTTTAGGGAAGTTTGAATATGCACAAATTTCTATTCCTATTGCGGTATTGATATGGGTTATGATTTATCCCATGATGATGAAAGTGGATTTTAAGTCTATAAAAGATGTAAGAAAAAATCCGCAAGGGCTTATTATTTCAGCAGGCACAAGTTGGCTGATAAAACCGTTTTTGATGTTTGGCCTTGCAACATTTTTCTTTTACGTTGTTTTCAAATCCTTTATCCCTGCCGACCTTGCACAAAATTACGTTGCGGGAGCTGTTCTTTTAGGTGCTGCCCCCTGTACGGCAATGGTTTTTGTTTGGAGCAATTTAACAAAAGGCGACCCCGCCCACACGTTAGTACAGGTAGCGGTTAATGACCTTATTATTCTTGTGGCATTTGTACCTATCGTAACGTTTTTGCTTGGCATAAATAATATGTTTGTGCCGTGGGATACCCTTATTCTTTCCATTGTTTTGTTTGTGGTTATCCCGCTTGTTGCCGGTGCGCTTACAAGAACACTCGTTATTAAAAATCGTGGCGTAGATTATTTCAATAAAAACTTTGTACCAAAGTTTGATAGCATTACCACAATCGGTTTGCTTCTGACACTTATTATCATATTTACATTTCAAGGTGACGCTATTTTAAGTAATCCGCTTCATGTATTGCTTATCGGTATTCCGTTGGCATTGCAGAATGTAATTACAGCCGCATTTGCTTACATCATGTGCAAAGTCTTTAAGCAGCCGCATAATATAGCTGCTCCAGCCGCTTTGATTGGCGCGTCTGATTTCTTTGAATTGTCCGTTGCAGTAGCCATCGCCCTTTATGGGCCGACTTCGCCGGTTGTGCTTGTTTGTACAGTTGGCGTACTAACAGAAGTACCCGTCATGCTTGTGCTTGTAAAGTTTGTAAATAAAACGCGAAGTTGGTTTGATGATAATAAATCATCTTCGGGCGAAATTGTCAAAAAGCCATAATAGAAAGGGGGGACAGTCTGCAAAATGAAAGAAATAAAAATAGATTTTTTATATCTTGATTTGAACACTTGCGAGCGTTGCGTTAGTGCAGATAGCGCACTTAACGAAGCCGTTAACATTCTATTGCATGTTTTCCTTACGCCGGATTATTCGGTAACGGTCAACAAGGTAAACATTACCTCAAAGGAACTTGCCGTAGAAAATCGCTTTGTTAGCTCCCCTACAATCAGGGTAAACGGTGTGGATATTTGCAATGAGGTAAAGGAAAGCAATTGTACCGATTGCGGGAACTTGTGCGGTGATAGTGTGGGTTGTCGAGTATTCACTTATGAGGAAAAAGACTATGAACAACCACCTGTCGCTTTGATTGTAGATGGGATTTTGCGTGTCATTAACGGAAAACAGGCAATTGAGGAAGTCCCCTATGCTTTACCTGATAATCTAAAAAACTATTTTTTAAGGAGAGATTTAACTATGAAAAAAATGTCTATCTATGAACCTGCTATGTGTTGTGAAACAGGAATTTGCGGTGTTGGCGTTGACCCGGAACTGATACGCATATCTACGGTATTGAACGCTTTGAAAAAGAATGGCGTTGGTATTGACCGCTTCAATCTCAACAGCGCACCAATGGCTTTTGTCAATGACAAGGTAATCAATGCGTTTATTAACGAAAAAGGCGTTGACGGGCTTCCTGCCGTTACACTGGACGGGAAAATTATTATTACAGGCCGATACCCCACTAATGATGAAATAATCAAATTGCTTGAAATTCCTGAAAGCTATTTGACCGAGCAAAAAGAAACTAAACAAAATAACGGCTGTTGTTGTTCAGACGGTCAATGCTGTTAGGGGGACAAAGCTATGAGAACATTTAATCCCCAAGAAATACCTTTAACAAAGTATCTGTTTTATACCGGCAAAGGCGGCGTAGGTAAAACTTCCGTTGCCTGTGCTACCGCTTTAACTCTTGCTGATAACGGTAAAAAAGTTTTACTTATCAGCACAGACCCCGCTTCCAACTTACAGGACGTTTTCAATACGGAGCTTGACGGCAAAGGTAAACCTTTAGAGGAAATACCAAATCTCATTGTCGCCAATCTTGACCCGATACAGGCTGCGGCTGAATATCGCGAAAGCGTTGTCGCTCCCTATCGCGGCAAGCTGCCGGACGCTGTAATTACCAATATGGAAGAACAGTTATCCGGCTCATGTACGGTTGAAATTGCTGCCTTTAATGAATTTTCCAACTTCATTACAAGCGGAGAAGTTGAAAAGGAATACGACCATATTATCTTTGATACCGCACCCACAGGCCATACCCTTAGAATGTTGCAGCTTCCGTCTGCATGGAGCAACTTTATCAGTGAAAGCACACATGGCGCGTCCTGCTTGGGGCAGCTTGCCGGGCTGGAAGATAAAAAGGATATGTATAAAAAGGCGGTGGAAACGCTGTCTGACGGTAATAAAACTACCCTGATACTCGTATCCCGCCCGGAAGTTGCGCCACTAAAAGAAGCGGAACGGGCTTCAAAGGAGCTTGCCGATTTAGGCGTTCATAATCAGGTTTTGATTATGAACGGTGAACTCACAGTGCATGATGATGTAATTTCTGAAAGCCTGTACCAAAAGCAACAGGCCGCACTTAATAGTATACCTGATAGTCTAAAAAACATTACGACCTACTCAATCCCGCTTAGAGCTTACAATATCACAGGGATAGAAAACATACGCTCCCTACTGATACAAGACCGTGCTATTGTTAAAAGCGAGGGTTTGAAAGCACAGACTATTCCGCATTTGCAGAATGTTGTTGACGAGCTTGCAGCGTCGGGGAAAAAAGTTATTTTTACAATGGGTAAAGGCGGTGTGGGAAAAACAACTGTTGCGGCGGCTATCGCATTGGGATTATCGACTAAAGGGAAAAAGGTACATCTTACTACCACAGACCCCGCCGCCCATCTTAAATTTGTCCTTGATGAAAATAGCGGCGTAACCATGAGCTATATCGACGAACACGAAGAACTTAGAAAATATCAAGAAGAAGTTTTGAGCAAAGCGCGAGAAACCATGTCTGATGATGATATTGCCTATGTCGAAGAAGATTTACGTTCCCCCTGCACACAGGAAATCGCTGTTTTCCGTGCGTTCGCGCAAATTGTAGAGAAGTCCGAGGAACAGGTTGTAGTCATTGACACCGCGCCGACAGGCCATACCCTGCTGCTCTTGGACGCGACGCAGAGCTATCATAAAGAAATAAAGCGGTCACAGGGCGAAATCCCCGCATCGGTTAAAAAGTTGCTTCCGCGTCTACGCAATGAAATGGAAACCGAGGTTATTATTGTTGCCCTTGCCGAAGCAACACCTGTTTATGAAGCCATGCGGCTTGAAGAAGATTTGAAGCGCGCCGGTATTCATAGTAGGTGGTGGATTATTAACTCGTCCCTTTATCATTCCGGCACTACCAATGCCCTGCTTAAAGCGAAAGCAAGCAATGAAATTGAATGGATTAACAAGGTTGACGAACACACAAACGGCAATTTTGCGGTAATCGGTTGGAGCGCAGAAGAATTGAAAGGCGAAAAACTTCTTGCGCTGTAGGAGGTAAATAAATGGTCAAAGTAGCATTTATATGCGTTCACAATTCCTGCCGAAGTCAAATTGCCGAAGCTCTTGGAAAACACTTTGCAAGTGATGTGTTTGAGAGTTACAGCGCAGGAACAGAAGTTAAAGACAAAATCAATCCTGACGCTGTACGATTGATGAAATCCTTATATGGTATTGATATAGAGCAAAGGCAACGCCCAAAGTTACTGGCAGAAATCCCGCCCGTTGATATTGTTATTACAATGGGCTGCAATGTGGAGTGTCCCTATCTTCCATGTAAACGCCGGGAAGATTGGGGACTTGTAGACCCGACGGGAAAAAGTGACGCGGAATTTATAAAAACTATCTGCTTGATTGAAACAAAAATCAAGGAACTTGAAAATGAATTAAGATAAGAAAAATACTGCCGTCACATACCAATGACGGCAGTATTTTTGTATAGTAAAGAATGGGGGGAGTAAAATTATGGAAAATTGGATATTGACGGTAGGCTGCCCGAAAGAAGAATTTGTCGCTTGTCAAAAAGAGTGGTTACGCTACAATATGCTGCTTCGTTTAGTCAAAACAATGCAAGAAGCTGTTGAAGAAATAACTAAAAGTAATTATCTCTTGTTCAGCATTTGTATTAACCCGCATGAATACTTGCCTTACATACAACTTATCCGCGAAATAAAACCTATACCTATCATGATTGTTCCCCGTGAATATAGTGCATTGGATAAATTAGAAGCTATCCAGTTAGGGGCCGACAGTTATCTTGAAATGCCTAATTCCTTAGAAGAATGTGTTGCTTCCGGGTGGGCACTTGTGCGTAGATACACCGAACTAAATTATAAAAAGCAAGAGCATATCAGCATTATTAGTAATAAAGATATTTTTATTTGCTTGGATTATCGAAAAGTTTTCATACGGTCAATTGAAGTGAATTTAACACGAATAGAATTTGATATATTGCAGTTGCTTATGTCAAATAAAAAACGTGTTTTTACTTATGAACAAATATTTTGCCATGTTTAGGGCAATGATTATTTTGATAGCACAAATAGTATATTGTGGAACCATATCAAGAGGTTAAGGCAAAAACTTAAAACCGAACTTGATATGCCGGATTATATAAAAAACGTCCATGATTTAGGTTATGTATTTGACCCTGAATAATCGGAATGTCGAAAATTGTGAAAAACGATAGTCAAATAGTAGTCAAAAGACAGTGTAAAAATAGTTTGTGATTGTATAGTTAGCCTTAGAAAGAACTACGTTACGAAAACCGCGGCTAACGGTTAAAATCACAAGCATAATTACACTATCACTATACAAGCGGCGGTTTTGAAAATTAAAAATCAAAGCCGCCGTTTTCCTTTTGAAAAATTGGACAAGCGGAGGGTGTATTAAAGCTACCCTTTTTTAGGGGCGCGGCGGTAACAGGGAGGTTGCCGCCGTGTTCTGTTATACCTATCGACAAAATAATACTTACTTCGCCCTATCAAAAAAAGCCCTTATCCACACAGGGTGTATCACACGCATCAATGTACCTACACATGTTACATGATAGGAAATATTCGCCCATATCTCTGCGCCCCGTTGGATTGTATCCAGCCGGGCGCATTTTTATGTAAAGGAGGTTTTTTTCAAAAACTTTGCGTTGAGTTTTGCAGTTTCGCAATCCTCACCGTAATAGTGGCGAAAGGGGAAAAACCATCACCGCCCTTGCAGAAAGGGGGTGAGAATGTGACACCCTCAAGCCACGAGCGAAACAAGCAACACGCCTTTGACAGCTTTTGCAAAAAGATACTCAAGCACGAAGCCCGCGACCATTACGACGAAATGAAGCGGCAGCGTGAACGTGAGGTATCCTTTTCGGAGTTGTCGGCGCGTGAGATGGAGCAGCTTTACACAGTGGACAGTTATTTTGCCACGGAACAGGTTTTCAATGTTTTAGGCTATGATGTAGTCGTCAATGACGAGCTTATCGCCGAAGCCCTGCGGAACCTGCCGGAGCGCAAACGTGACATTATACTGCTGGCCTATTTCCTTGAAATGTCTGACCGGGAAATCGGGGAAAAGATGCACTTGATACGCGCTACCGTCCAGTACCAGCGGACAAGCACGTTGCGGGAACTAAAAAAGTATTTGGAGGAAAACGCTAATGAACAGTAAAACCGCAAGTAATTTGCTTCCGTATCCTGTTATCGTGCTGGCGGCAAGCGGCGACGTTGACGCTATCAACGCTGTTCTCAAACACTACGAGGGCTATATAGCCGCCTTGTCCACAAAGCAGCTTTACGATGAAAGCGGTACAGCGCATTTGTGTGTTGATGAAGCTCTGCGCCGTCGTCTGGAAACGAAGCTGATTACCAAAATCTTGACTTTCAAAGTCGCATAAATCCTTTTGCCTGTGCGGGAAGCGTGCCCCCCTTTCCACACTTCCCGTCCACGGGCTTTTCGTGTTGTCAATCGGTAGAAGCCCACCGGGAGCCGGTGAAGTTTCTACGGCCTGACAATGGCCTTTGTACTTTGACAAAGAAAGCCCGCAAGAGAACGGCGGCGCAGTATAGGCAAAATTGGATACGTTCGGTTTATGTCGAGCCGGGCGGCGGGTGCGCCATGACCTCTATTGTAGAGAGAGCGACCAACACCATGCCGTAATGCAAGCGTGGCAGCTTGCGGGCGAGGAAGCATAGGTCGGTATATTGATACTCCCTTACAGTCACAGTCCGAGCGTTCAAAGCGTCACAGGCAATGAGTAGGGCTGCGTGAGAACCACGCAGGGGTGAAAGTCCCGTGAGGTTGCGCCCGCAACCGTCCAATTATGCCTTTTTCATTTTAACTATTCAATGAAAGGGGCTTTGTCATGGAGAAATCCAAAGAAGACGCGCCCGAAGCGTCCGGGCAAAATCCTTTAGAGGATACGCGAACATATACCGTACAAGGCAAGACATTTATCGTCGAGCCTGTTTTCAAATCTGGTGTAAAAGAAACTGTTGGCACAATCCTTTTGCGGCTTATCCAATCGGACACGCAAACGCCCTAACAAGACGATTTATAGGGTGATATAAGGTAGTCTAATATGGTACAATAGTTACAGGGAATATTGTCTATTTGACTGCCGGAAAGGAGGGCTTGTGAAACAGTCGAATGGCAAGGCAAAAATCTATTATGCCACAGATTTAGAGGTTCGGTACAACAAGAAAGACCGGGAGAAAACAGCCTTTATCTATGTGCGTATTTCCCGTGAGGACGATTTAGAAGCCGAAAGTTACAGCATACAGAATCAAATTAAGCTCTTAACCCAGTTGGCGACGGAATACGGCTATACCGTTTTGATTATTTTCATGGACGACGGTATTACAGGCGTAATCGCCAAACGCCCCGGTTTTCAGAATATGCTTGCAAAGCTGGAACAGCAATACGCAGCGGCGTTATTCGTCAAGGATTTATCCCGGCTGTACCGCAACCGCACGGAAGCCGACAAACTGATTGATGATTTCTTGCCGGAGCATGAAATACGGCTTGTATCTGTGGGTGACAGCATTGACACCGCCGAGGGCGACGACGAATTTATCTTTCTGCGTAATTGGGCGAATGAGCAATACGCCCGTGACATTTCAAAAAAACGCCGCCTGTCAAACAGGGTAAGGGGCAACGCCGGTGAACCGCTTTCCATGCCGCCCTACGGGTACATGAAAGACCCGGAAAACCCCAAACGCTGGATTGTGGACGAGGAAGCAGCCGCCACCGTTCGCCGGATATTCAGCATGACGCTGGACGGCTACGGCACGGAGCAAATCGCCGCCGCCCTGTCTGCCGACAAAATTCTAACGCCTATGTTCTACTGGCGCAGCAAAGGCGTGAAACGTCCCGGCAAAGTGACTGACCGGGAGCCGCACAAATGGAATAGTTCAACCGTCGTCAAAATCCTGTCTTTACAGGAGTATTGCGGGGACGTTATCAACTTTAAGACCTATTCCAAATCATTCAAACACAAAGAGCGGTTACCTAACAGCGAGGAAAATTGGGCAATTTTTAAGGACGTTCACAACCCCATTATTGACCGTGGGATATGGGAACAGGTGCAGCAGAAACGCGGCAAGGTGCGAAAGCGCGTTACCAACGAGGGCGAAAAGAGTATGTTTTCCGGCCTTTTGCGTTGTGCTGATTGCGGGAAAAACCTGTGGTATCATTTCAATCAGAAGAACCACGATATTAAGTATTTTAACTGTTCTAACTACAAGGGCAATCGCGGTACTTGCACAAGCACACATTATGTCCGTGTTGACTTTTTGGAACAGGTTGTACTTGGTGAGATACGCCGCCTGACGCAGTTTGCAAGCCGGTACGAAACCGAGTTTGTCAAGGCGGCAATCGGGCAATCACAGCAGAACATTGAAGCAGAACGAGAAGCCTTGCGGCGGGAGCTTAAAGCCTTGCAGAAACGCGACGCGGAGCTTGATAACCTGTTTCAACGGATTTACGAGGACAACGAAAGCGGCAAAATCACCGACGAGCGGTTTGCGAAAATGTCCGTGAGTTATGAAACGGAGCAAGCCGAGCTTGTCCAGCGCGTGAAAGCCTTACAAATGGAGCTTGACAAGGAAACTGATAAATCAATGTCAATGGATTTGTTTATCGCCAAAGTACGCAAGTACACCCGCGCAAAGAAATTGACGCAACGAATGCTAAATGAGCTTGTGGACTACATAGAAGTGTGTCAAGCCGAGAAGATAGACGGCGTACACGTTCAAAAGCTCAAAATACATTACAACTGCGTTGGCTCCATAGAGATACCTAACGTATTGCCACTTCCGCAGCCGGAAGTTTTGATACAAACGAGAAAAGGAGTAGCTGTTAGCTACTCCCAATCTCAAAACGTTGCTAATTTTTGAGTGTTCGGCATTTGAAAAGCCACGAACTTCTCAAATGCTGTAAGAACACTCGCAATGCAGCGGATAACAGTATCTAAAATGTCCTGATTGGAAAGCAGTAATTTCTTTTCTATTTTCTGTAAAATTCTAAAAATTGCAAAGCGGGGCAGATTCGTATGGTACATAATGCGATTTGCAAGTTCAAAATCACTTTTTGGGATAATAGGCTCCTCTTCATAGCGATTCAGGACTTTCGTATCCCTGCCGCTAATAACGATGCGCCCTGTGTCGTCTGCCTCCACTTCAGCGCCTTTGATTTCATATTGATTTTGCACCTTGCGGTATAATAAAAGCGCATTGATTTCATTGATGCACTCATCAATAAACTTCTCTTTATCAAGATTAAGCCTATAAATAGTCCGTTTAGACAATTGCTCAGCTAAGCTCCTGAAAATCTTAAAAAAGCTTTCTTCGGAGCAATAGGAGCGTCTGCTGTTTTCCATCGGCTCATTATCCCCGTTACGGATATGGATTTTACTGCTGCCTTTTTCTACCATGCTTTCTTTAAAGGCCTTCATAATCATTATACAGTGTTCTTTTAATGTAGCATCAGTAAATAAAATATTTCCGTTTATTTGATTTGCCTTGCCTGTCAGCATGTTTTTTGAGTTGATAATGCCGGCGAAGAAAAGCTCCTCCCGCAGCTTATCAACAAGCTTGGCATTTATCTTATCTATGGGCACGCCTGCCTTTTTCAAAGTGACTGCAAGAATATCCGGCGTAACCTCATCTTTCTTAAAGTTCATGGCGTCATTAAAATCCTTTTGCAGTCTGTCGGCAAAATGGGCAAAATTATCATTGGCAATAATCGTAAGCTCGTTAATGGCAGAATCTGTGCAGCGTACGCCGTTAATATCCACCGGAAGCCGTAATCCACGCCCGATTTCCTGTTTTTTTGCAATATCGCTTCCGGCATTTTTAAGGGTACAGATGGTGAAAATATTGGGATTATCCCATCCTTCCCGCAAAGCGGAATGAGAAAAAATAAAGGCCAGCGGCTCGTCAAAGGAAATCAGCTCGTCCTTCTTTCTAAGAATCAGCTCAATTCCCCGGTCAATATCCTCCTGGGATTTTGTCTTTATTTTCAGCTCTTCTTCCGGAAGGCTTGAATCCCAGCCTTCTACTTCAACCGCATTTTTATATTTATCCACGGCAAAGTAGCCCTCCCGGACTTTAAAAATTTCATCAGGACCGGCAAAGGAATTAAGGGCTTCCTTTAGGTTCTCAAACATTTTCTTTCCATTTTCCCCTTTAACCGCCCTTTCATATTCTTCATCAAAAATACGCAGATAATCACCGCGGCCGTCACTTCTCGTATTGTCTCGCACCTTTGAGACATTATCTACGAAAAACAATGTCAAAACCTTTATCTTCCGCCCTTTACGCAAAATCTCTGTCTGCTTTTTAAAGTGATTTTCAATGGCAAGGCGTATTTGAATTCGGACAGCTTCGTTTTCGGTAATTTCGTAGGTACTGTGACCGGAAGCTAATTCAATAGTTTCATTTCCTGCAGAAACCTTCAGAGGCTTCAGCTTATGGGGGTCTTCTGCAATACGGTAATCTGCATATTGCGGCAGGCCCCCCGATAAATCAAAAAGCGATGCGTTTCCCCGGACTTTAAAGGTCTCAAAGCGGATGCCCCGCCCTTGCTTTTGGGAAAACATCTCAATCCGTGCGTAGAGGTCCTTTGTAAAATCAAGATAGCGGATATAGGGAAAGTCCTTTGGAATAACGCCGTTTATTGTTTTAACCTGAATTTGTTTCACAAGCTCTTTTTTATAGGCATCATAGGAATTAAGCTTATAAATCTGATTATATAGCTTCTTATGGGTTGCCGAATAACGCAAAGTAAAAAGAGGATTTATGTCTTCAATGGCTTGCAAGGACTTGGATTTTTTACTTTTAGCCCCTTCAATTTTCTGGGGCTCATCAATAATTACAATCGGGCGTATCTGTTTAATATCCGCCCACAGCACCCTGCCGTATTCGTCCTCGGCACGGATTTTATTGCTGTCTTTATTAAAGGCCTGTATATTCAGAATACAGAGGGATAAGTCCTTTGCCTCTACAAAGCTGCTGATAATACGATTTGGATTCTTGCTGTCATAAATAAAACTATGCTTCGTAAGGTCCATATTATAAATGGCCTTAAAATGCTCTTTTAGCTGCTGAATGGATTTTTCCACCCCCAGCCGAATGGGAATGCTCGGCACTACAATCATGAACTTTTTAAACCCGTATTTCTGATACAGCTCTAAAATTGTACGAAGGTAAACATAGGTTTTCCCTGTGCCGGTTTCCATCTCTATTGTAAAATTATTATCGTAAAGAGCTTTGTCGGCATACAGGCCGTTATCCAGCTGCACTGTGCGCAAATTTTCAAGCATTCGGCTGCCTGAGGAAATTTCAGCATTGGAAACGGGGTCGCCTTCTGCAAGGCCTTTAATATAAGACGCCGGCTCATAGAGCCCTCTTATTTTTTTAGGGAGGCCGTCAAAAAGCCTGACAACAGAATTGATTGCGTCAAGCTGATAGTCAAGCTGATCATCGAACTGAAATTGTATCTTTCTTCTTTCTTTCGCCATTTAGCCGCCCCCCTTAAATAAATTCAACGGTATACGCTTTTTTCTCTTCGCCTCTATTGCGGGCAATATAAGCTTCCAGACGGCGGACGGTTTCATCTTTTAAAGAAATATCATCGTCAAAGGCGCTGTCTCTGAATATATATTTAATGGGCGCAGGCTCCATAGCAGAAAGCTTCTGAACCATATCCTCTGTAATCTTTTCATCTAAGCAGACCACGTAAATATGGGCAAAGCGGTAGGTCCGCTCTCCGATGTCTGTTTGCTCTACCTTTTCGCTAAGAGGAATATCTCTCTGGCGCAGAAGAATTTCGTATACCACATCAATATCCGTATATCCCGGCATAAAATCAAGCTTTTCCTTATCCGTAAGGGTAAATTCGTCAACTTCTATCTGCCCTTCCTTTAAGGCTTCATAAGTCCATCTGATATTGGTATCGGCAGTCCGAAATACGCGAAAACCAATGTCCGGCACCTCTTTAGGCTCCTCATTGGGCTGAAGCTTCCTGTTCTCTGCCTCGATTTGGGCTTTTATTTTATCTCCTGCCCGCCGGATACGCTCTTTGCCGATTTCCGTTATATAATGGGGTTTCTGAATAGCGTTTAAAAAGTCAAGGGATACTTTAAGCTGAGCACGGGTTTTTCCGGAAGACTTTTCATATTGAATATCTAAATCTTCCGGCCACTGAATCAAAATATATCTTAAATTCCAATTTCTTTCACCATTCATTAGCATCACTGCATGGGCAGTAGTTGCAGAGCCGGAGAAAAAGTCCAGAATAATATCTATCATTATCCTTTGCATTGGATATTTGAATGAGCCCCCTGATGAGCTCCACAGGCTTTGGATTACTGAAAACATTCTTTACGCCGAAAAGCTCTGTAACACAGTCATTGGCCCCTTGATTATGGCCAAATTGGCCATGCTCCCACCAGTTTGTGGCACATTGCCCTTCTTCCTCCCGTTCAAAGCGGAAGTATTTTTTACGGGGCATGCCATCGCCTCCCCGAGGGAAAATAATGCGGTTATCAGCCAAAAGCTCTTTATAGGTTTTTTCTTCTCCCATCCATTCTTCATCAAATACGGTACCTCCTGGGGTCTCAATAATATACCTGCTTCCTGATTGGTCAGAGCCTACCTTCCAAGGCTTCGATGCCCAATCGCCCCGAGGGTCCTTATCCGGGTTTGAAAAATCTCCTGTCAAATCTATTTTCCCTACCCCTGCGGCACGCAGTGCATCGCTGTCTTTGGCATATGCAAGAATATGCTCCGCAACAAGGCCTATCATCTTGGTTTTATCATTTGGCTGATTATGCCGTCTCCGCCAATGGATATGGCCTTCAAAATTTTCTTCGCCGAATATTTCATCGCAGATTTTACGAAGCTGAGCAACTTCATTATCATCAATGCTAATGAAAATTACACCGTCGCTTCGTAATAAATCCCTTGCTACCCGCAGGCGGGGATACATCATATTAAGCCAATTGGCATGGAAACGATTGGAAGACTTCTGATTTACAATCATACGCTCCCCATCGACGGTTTCCATTTCCTTTTCGTCCATTACAGCTTTCGCCTGGATAAACTTATCACGGTAAACAAAATCATTGCCGGTGTTATAGGGGGGGTCAATATAAATCATTTTAACTGCGCCGTAATAATTTGTACGCAATAATTTAAGGACTTCAAGGTTATCCCCTTCTATATATAAGTTTTCGGTGATGTCGGTATTTTTGCCGTCTTCCGGTATATATTTGAGAGTGCGCCCTGAAACATCCGACTGGGCTGTTTTTTTTGCATTCTGTTTGCCTGCCCAGGTAAGCTCGAATTTCTCTGTCCCAGTCTCTTCAAATATACCCAGTTCTTCTTTAAGGGCATCAAAATCCACTTGCCCATCTTTAATTACATTGGGAAAGATTTTATATAATTTATTTAATGAATTTTCCGCATTAGAAAAAATCTCTTTCGGAACTCTGTTCTCCATGAAAGAACCTCCATTTTATCTCGTCTGTAAAGCTCTGAAGCTCATGCTGTAAAGGCATAGCATACTGTTTTCTTGATAATATGTTAAATGTTTCTTCCTCAATTTCTTCTACTATAAAGTTACGGTCTTCCGGCTCAACGGAATAAAATAGCATAAAAAATTTACAGGAGAGCCTTTTTCTCAGCATATCTAAGCTTGCATATTTTTGGTTATCCTTTTTTAAATAATTGTGGATTGTCTGATTATGGAAAGGAATCTTTGATGCTTTCGTATGCTTTTTAATCTCAATAATTCCGTAAACGTAACTGCCCTCTTTATCTGTCAAAACAATATCCACATCGCCGGGCCAAAAATACGGCTTTGAAGATAGATAGGATTCTAATGATGAAGTAGCATATATTAATCCTGTGGCACCAATGGACTTCGCTTCTTTTCTAAGGCGCTCAATTACTTCCTGTATTTCATTTGCATTCAGTAAGGATATGGTTTGTCTGCTGTTCGATGCATACTGCTCCTTTGTGGTATGGGAAAGGTCAAAGCTTAAGACTTTATTCTTGAAATCACGCCAGCATTCCCCAGGGATATCCGGAATAATCATATATTTAGCAATGAAATCAAAGGCTTTTGAAAATTTGTAGAGCCTTCTTAAACAGTCCTTGGAATCTATTTCGGTGATTTCCTCAAGAACCTCGCTGCAGCCCAAAGAAAGAAAGCGCTCAGGCTCAAAAGTTAAGCGCTTCACCCATATTTCATCGGCTACACAGTTTTTCCGCCAATTAATAAAAAAATCAAAGCTTAATGTATAAATTCCTTGGGCTTTAAAGTAACTCGTATCAAACCACTGATATGGATTGCCATAGATTTTATTTTATCTTGCTAATATGGCTCTATTGTCTGATCGGGCAAGATAGGGCATTTTTAACATAAAATCACTGTCCCTTTCATTATAAAGCCCTAAGCCTATCTAATTGTACCACATTTATAATCAGGCAAGGGCTTGATTTTGCTGTATAAGCCGCGATTAGAGATATCTCGGCCTTCTCCATAGAAATAAATCAGGCATACTTATTTATATGGATAACCGTTCCTGCGCCCCAGAAACTTATAGGATTCCATTGCGCATCGTACTATTATTAATTATAAATGAAGGCGTTCTATTGTTCAATATTGTGTGGTCTATTCTAATGAATAAGGAGATGTTTCTAAAAGATAAATCCGCAGATAAAAGAGGCAGCCTTTAGCCTGATAACACATTTTCAGGTATCTGCTTAGATTTAAGGGAACACGCCTTAATGCTTACGGCAGAATAGAAACAGATTGACTGTAAATCCAGAAAAAGAAATTTTTCAATCTCCATAATTTCTCCAAATTTATTTGATATAGTAAATTAATATAAATAAAAGTAATATCAGAAACAACATATCAAAGGAGGCTTTATGTGGACCGGTCTGTAAAAACAAAAAAACTGGACATAAGCGGAATGACCTGTGTAAACTGCGAAAATAAAATTCAAAAAAAGCTTACCCATTCTGCCGGAATTAAAAAAGCAGAGGTAAGCTATGTTTCGGGAACGGCATTAATTACATATGATATGGATATTATATCCTTAAAAGACATTTACATGATTATAAAAAAGCTGGGCTATGAAACAGCCCAAGGCAATCAGCCGAACACCAAAGAAACAGATACCTTAAGCCTGCTGATGATTATCCTTGGCCTTTATATGATAATGAACCATTTTGGATTTTTGAATTTGCTTGCGCCAAGCCAGCTTGCCGAAACCAATATGGGCTATGGTATGCTGTTTGTAATCGGCCTTGTTACATCCGTTCACTGCATTGCTATGTGCGGCGGCATTAATTTATCCCAGTGTATCAATAATGACAGCGCTGAGGAAGGAAAAAGCCTCTTTTTAAGGCTTAGGCCGTCTTTTTTATATAATTTCGGCAGAGTAATTTCTTACACAGCAGCGGGCTTCATTGTAGGGGCTCTCGGCTCGGTTATTACCTTTTCAAACTTTACCCAAGGGGTTTTAAAGCTTTTGGCAGGGGTCTTCATGGTGATTATGGGGCTTAATATGCTAAATGTATTTCCGCAGCTTAGAAAATTCAATCCAAGAATACCGAAGTTTTTTGGCCGCAGAATAGATGCAGAAAAATCAAAGAGCAAGAGCCCCCTTATTGTGGGCCTTCTTAACGGGCTCATGCCCTGCGGCCCCCTGCAGGCTATGCAGATTTATGCCCTTTCTACAGGAAATCCTTTTGAAGGCGCCTTTTCCATGTTTTTATTCAGTATGGGAACCGTTCCTTTAATGTTTACCCTTGGCGTTCTCAGCTCGGTTTTAAGTAAAAAATTCTCAGGCAGGTTTATGACAATAGGCGCCGTTTTGGTTGCTGTGCTTGGGCTTTCTATGGTTTCACAAGGGTGGAGCTTAACAGGGATTGATAATTTTTTAGGCCGGCCTTCTATTGTAAACGCCGCTTCGGATAGTTCAGGAATAGTCATGGAAGACGGCGTACAGGTGGTTAAAAGCACCCTTTCCCCGGGAAGATACCCTGCGATTACCGTTCAGGACGGTATACCGGTCAAATGGATTATCGATGCGCCGGAAGGCAGTATAAACGGCTGCAATAACAGAATATTTATCAAAGAATACGGCATAGAATATTCCTTTAAAAAGGGTGAAAATATTATTGAATTTACCCCCAAGAGAGAGGGAAATTTCCGCTACAGCTGCTGGATGGGCATGATACGCAGCACCATAACCGTGGTCGGGGAAGAGGAAGCCGGTAAAACAGCCTCCGAAAACGGGGCTTCTTCACAAGAGGCAAATATATTGCCGGACGATGATAAGCCTATTCCTGCAAACTATGTGATTCCGGCAGATAAAATTGCCGCTGGGGAAATAACGTCTCAGGGAGAATATAAATATCAGACAGTGACCATAGAACTTACGGATGAGGGATTCAGCCCTGCCGTTGCAGTCTTGCAAGAAGGCATTGAAACCATATGGATTATTCACAATAAATCAGTGCTTGATTCAAATTTCATGCTGCTTATCCCCTCTTATGGGACGGCGGTGGAGATGGGCCCCAATGAAAATCAGCTGTATTTATATCCAACGGAAAGCTTTGATTTTTCAAACGGCGACAGCAGCTTTTTCGGACTTGTAAAAATTGTTCCGGATTTGAATTCTATAGATTATGATTCCATAAAGACAGAAGCCAAAACCTATGAAACATTTATATGGCCCCTGGAAACCTTTCGGCAAAGCGACGGGGCAAGCTGCCATTAAATATAAATAAATTCTTTCGGATATTTCATTAATTTTTGATAAAGAGCAGATAGGCATAATGATTAGAAGGAGATGGGTATATGAGACTTTTAAAAGGAATAAACAATAAAAACCATATGAAAAGAAATAGGAAGAAGCTTAAAACAATAACGGCAGTTTCAATGACTTTACTTTTGGCAATGCTTACAGGGTGCAGCAGTGCAGCAGTTTCCAAAGAAAGCAGTGGAAATTCAGGCAATGCCAACAAAGAAGAAAATACAAATAGCTCCGGTTCATCCGGCGGCGACCTTGTAATCCCTTTAAGCGGCATTTCGGAAGAAGCGTCCTTTTATCCCATGGAGGTGGAAGGCATATCCCTTGAAGTCATCGCCGTAAAGGATTCGGAAGGGACAATCCGTACCGCTTTTAATACCTGCCAGATTTGCTATGATTCAGGAAGAGGCTATTATGAGCAGAGCGGCGACGTTTTAATCTGCCAAAACTGCGGAAACCGTTTTAAAATGAGTCAGGTTGAAGTACAGTCTGGCGGCTGTAACCCATGGCCTATTTTTGCAGAAAATAAAATAGTAGATGATGAGAATATAACCATATCCCAGGACTTTTTAAAAGAAGCCACAGTTCTTTTTGAAAACTGGAAAGTTGAATATTAAGGCACTTAATTTGCCCATACCATTTTCTCAAAAATCGTATGGGCAGAAGCTCTGTTTATACTAGAGCGTGAAGTCCAAACAAAAGTCTGTTTTGCCATAAAAGCGTGACTTCATTATCGAAAATACCCGAAACAGCCCTGCTATTTCTGCATTTTTCTTCTCAGAATTTTTGCTTCGCAAAAATCACGCTGCGCGTGACCGGACTTCTTTCCGGTTCCATTCGAATTCACATTTTCTTGCAAACAATACTTTTTCAGCTTTAAAGCTGAAAAATATATTTCTGCTGTAAAATAATAAATAAACTTTAGTTTATTTATTATTCTTAGTGGTTTGACTATTTTCAGACACTGCCTAACGAAGTTTATAAAATATACATCAAAGCTTATAAACGGCTTTTAAAGGAAATCAAGTTTTCATTTTTATTCGCGATATTATGAATAAAGATGCTTCTTGTATTTTTAAACAGATTATTTATAATGATATTACGAAACTGTTTATAAATCTTATATATGCTTATATAAATTGCTTGGTTTTTTCTTAAAAACAGCGATTAACGGCGCCATATGATTATTTGAGGGAAAGTGAAAATTAATGCTTCAGATAAATAAAAACATTCTAGTAGTAGATGATGAACCTAAAATTGCAGAGGCTGTTTCCTCGTTCTTAGAGAGTAAGGGATATTCTGTTTTTTCTGCGGAAAACGGCAGTCAGGCATTGGATATTTTTGATAAGGAGAAGATTGCCTTTGTAATTTTAGACCTTATGATGCCGGATATTTCGGGCGAAGAGGTATGCCGCATTATAAGAAAAAAATCCCGCGTTCCTATTATAATGCTTACGGCAAAATCAGATGAAACCAATTTATTAGAAGGGCTTGGGCTGGGCGCAGATGACTATATGACCAAGCCCTTTAGCCTTAAGGAACTGCACGCAAGAATTGAAGCTATCCTTAGAAGGTCAAAAGAAGACCTTACCCCTCTATCCTTAAGGAATTCATGGAATGACGGAGATTTATCCATTGACTTTCAGAAGAATATAATTAAGAAGAAAAACGAGCCTGTTAATCTTACCCCCAATGAATTTAAAATACTGTCTTTGCTTATTAAATATCCCGGTAAGGTCTTTACCCGTTCGGAACTTATCGAAGCCGCTTTGGGAAGTGATTTTTACGGCTATGACAGAACCATTGACAGCCATATTAAAAACCTTCGGCAGAAGCTGGAAGACGACCCTCGTTCACCGATTTATATTATTACGGTTCACGGATTAGGGTATAAATTCGGAGGTGAATAAAATGAGAAAGCTCCGAACCCAGATATCGGCAATCATTATGCTGATGGTATTTTTTACTGTAGCGGCTATCAGCTTTCTGTCAAATATTATCATTAACAGGGAATTTGAAAAATATATTGCTAACAAGCAGACCGAAAGAGCAAATGAACTGGTGTCGGATTTTAAAAATCAGTATAACAGCCTTACGGATAAGTGGAATGTTGAATATATTCACGGGGCAGGCATGTATGCTTTGTATGACGGATATATTATCAAAGTCTATGACAAAAAGGGCCTAGCCGTATGGGACGCAGGAAACCATGATATGGCCATCTGCACCCAGATTATGAAGGATATCACCTCCCGAATGGAAGCAAGGCGGCCTGAAATCGGCGGAAAGTTTATTTCCTATGATTATGAGCTTTCTATGAATGGGCAGAAAATAGGCATTGTGACCATAAGCTATTACGGCCCCTATTTTTTGAGCGAAAGTGATTTTAATTTTCTCGATACATTAAATTTTATCCTTATTGCCATAGGCGCAGTATCCCTAGTTGCCGCTTTAATCATAAGCGGTATTTTAGCCCGCCGCATGGCAAGACCCATTGCGAAAACTGCCCAGATAGCAAAGCAGATCTCCGAGGGCAATTATGCCATTCGCTTTGAAGGAAAAATAAAGACAAAAGAAATAGACGAACTTACAGATGCCATCAACTGCCTTGCAGAGGGGCTTGCCAAACAGGAAAGCCTGCGGAAGCGATTAACGGCAGATGTTGCCCATGAGCTGCGCACGCCCCTTGCCGCCCTTAGTTCTTATTTAGAGGCAATGATAGAAGGGGTATGGGAACCAACCATAGAAAGGCTTAGAGGCTGCTATGAGGAAACAGCGCGGCTTTCGGGGCTTGTATCTGACTTGGAAAGCCTTGCTAAAACCGAAAGCGAAAATTTAATACTGAATAAAACAGAAATTGATTTAATGGATATTGTTCGTTTCAGCTGCAATAATTTTGAACTGGAAATGAAGAAAAAAAATCTTTCCCTTTCCATAGAGGGTAATCCGGTATCTGTTTATGCCGATAAGGACAGATTAAACCAGGTCATGACAAATATTATCTCAAATGCCCTTAAATATACTTATGAAGGCGGAAATATTAATATTAAAGTAGAAGATGAAGAAGAAACGGCTATCCTAATCATTGAAGATGACGGAATAGGCATCGCAGAGCATGAGCTTGCGTTAATTTTTGAACGGTTTTACCGTACAGACGAATCGAGAAATCGAAAAACAGGCGGCGCCGGCATCGGCCTTGCAATTGTAAAATCCATTATTACGGCGCACGGCGGAACGATTACAGCGGAAAAGCGTCATGAAGGCGGAAGCCGGTTTATAATAAAGCTTCCCAAGGATAGTCACTATACAAGAGGAAGATAAAAAATATACAAACAAAAGCTTGTAAAGAGTTTTCATCTTTTTTCACTATAGGATATTAAAAAGAAATATTTTAAAGAGCAGTTGAAATGATAAGGAATACCTTCTTCCCCAATGGCTAAAGAGAAAGGTCATTGGGGATTTGCTGCGTCTTTCTAAAAAGATGCTTTATAAAAATGCCATGTTTACTAGAATTTATATTCTCGGCATAAAATACAAATAATTTAAGTTTTCAAGCTGCAATCGGTAAATAAAAATATAAGCTATGGTAAATTTATGATGAAGCAGCAGCAAAAGCCTATTCTCTTAAGGCTTATGGTCACCAAACAAAAAACAAGGCTAATCACCATAAGAAAACCTTCACTAAAAAAGGGGTACAGGCTTACGCCTGTATCCTTTTCCAAGTTTGCTTCGTATAAAAGGATTCCCTTCGGAAATAGAGTGAAATTGCCTTTATAATAAATTAACTTGAATTTTTCAAGTTAATTTATTATATATCCAAGAAAAACTTATTTAACTTTAAAAGAAACTTCTTCTAAAGTTAAATAAGCTTGTACTGCAATAGAGCATAAGGCTTTCAGTATATGAAGTCAAATAAAAGCAGTTTTACAAAAGGCCATTTATTCTATTTCTTCTAAAATACATTTTTAAGCCTAAGGGAATATACGGCCTTGCTACTGGCTATTTTAAAATTTACTATATAAGAACAAATAAAAGACATTTTTATGAAGCCCCTGAACCTATTTTGCCGGTTCAGGGGCTTCATAGTAATGAGAATCTGGGTCGTAAAATCCCCTGGCGATAATTAGGGTATAATCCAATTCAAAAAATGCCTAAAGCCTGCATATCATTGTATGCACTGTATCTTCAAATCCAATCTTTTCATAAAATGCTTTAGCCGAATTATTTGCTAATACAGTAAGTTCAATATATTCTAAATCCTTTTCGGTGGCCCAGTTTTTTGCCATAAGCATCAGTTTAGTTGCTATGCCATTGCCACGAAAACCCTTCGTAACAATTATATCCATTACATATGCATATCTGCGCTTTACACGGAAACTGAAATCCGATGTCTCTTTCTCAAAAACTGATATAAAACCTATTATTTCATCTGCTTCCTCTGCTATAAAAATATCTGAATTTAGATCTGTGATTATACTTTCTATAAACATTTTATCTTGTTCACCGTTTTGATTCAAGTAGGGTTGCAAATCAGCCATAACTTGAAATTGCTCTTTACATAACAATAAAATTTTATTGATATCCTGTATAACAGCTTTTCTTAAATTCATTTTCCCGTCCCCTTTGTTATAAATTTATTATATTTTGCCTTATCAGCCTGAATAAAGCAGGTATATCCCCAGATTATAGTAAATTTATGATGAAGCAGCAGCAAAAGCCCATTCTCTTAAGGCTTATGGTTACCAAACAAAAAACAAGGCTAATCACCATAAGAAAACCTTCACTAAAAAAGGGGTACAGGCTTACGCCTGTATCCTTTTCCAAGTTTGCTTCGTATAAAAGGATTCCCTTCGGAAATAGAGTGAAATTGCCTTCATAATAAATTAACTTGAATTTTTCAAGTTAATTTATTATATACCCAAGAAAAACTTATTTAACTTTAAAAGAAACTTCTTCTAAAGTTAAATAAGTTTGTACCGCAATAGAGCATAAGGCTTTTAGTATATAAAGTCAAATAAAAGCAGTTTTACAAAAGGCCATTTATTCTATTTCTTCTAAAACACATTTTTAAGCCTGGGTATAGTCAATTATATACCTTTATAAGCATTTGGTTTTAGGGGTATAAAATAAGAGAAAAGCTAATTGACAATGCTGCTATTTTATATAAATTCAAGCGATATCCGGCCTTGCTGCTGTTTAACTTCAAATTTACTATAATTGACAGCGTAATTATATCAGTAATACTTCAATCTCAGGGGCTTTATAAGCCTTGATAATACAATAATACAGATTAGAAGAGCTTTCATAAGGTTTTTTTCATTTGCACAGAACTTAAAAAACAAAAGAGGTCTTAGCCCTTTTCTTACCGCAGGCCCTTGAAGACATAAGTTCTGCGTTAAATATATACAGGCATTCTAATATCAGTTATAAAAAAGAAACAACTATTATACGAAATACTAATTTAAAAAATATTATTATGTATTCCATTGGATTTTATTTATTCTATAAAATACTTATATGGATGAAGTTTCTGCATTCCCATATGCTTAAACCCTGTTGCTAAATCATGTAACTTATATTAACAACTCAAAAAATATTCATCTGCAGCGCATTTAAAACCTTATGCGTAAGATTTAACGGCTTCAATAATCTTTCCAATAACCCTTTCCGTATCCAGTTTCATTAAAACAAGGCAATTGGGTTCTTCTTTCTTGAAGCCGGGCTTTCTTCTGTCTGCCAATGTATAGCCTCTGCAATATTTTCCGCCTGTTTCAACAACAACGTGAAGGGTTTCACCCTCAAAAAGCTCCGGATATACGACAGCCAAAACGGATACTGTATCATGCATGCTTACACACTTTGTGGCCTTTTCAGGCCCGTCAAAATTATCGAAATAAAAACTTAAAATCGTCGCAATCATGTCGGAAACAGGGGTGCCAACTGCCCTGATTTCCTCAACGTGATGAGCATAGATATTTGCCTGATGGGTCACATCAAGGCCTGCCATAATTATAGGAATGCCGCTTCCATATACAATTTCGGCCGCCTCCGGGTCAGCAAGAATGTTAAATTCCGCCGCCGGGGTATGGTTTCCTGTATAGAGACCGCCGCCCATTACGGATATTTGTTTTATCTTGGATTTAAGCTCAGGGTAAGCGCTTAAAAGAATCGCTATGTTTGTTAAGGGCCCTACAGCAATAATCGTAACAGGTTCTTCCGCTTCTGATAAAATACGCTTATAGGCCTCAAGCCCTGATTCTGCTTCAAGAGGATGAAATTTCTCCGCCGGAATAGAATAGGCTCCCAAACCGGAAACGCCATGGGCCTCAGGCGCCTCAATAACCTCCTTGCCCAGCAAAGGCCTTCTTGCGCCCTTGTATATCTTGCTTTTTACGCCAAGGGTAGAAAGTACGGTTCTTGCATTGGCAGTAACCTTTTCAATACCAACATTGCCGGCTACGGTAATAACCGCTTTAATATCCAACTCCTCAAGGGTAAACGCAACCATTAACGCTACGGCGTCATCAATACCGGGGTCAGTGTCTATTATTACAGGTATTTTCTTTTCCATAAATACACTCCTCACTTAAATAATTTTAAATACATTCTACGGATAATTAAGCCTGTAAAGCCTGAAACAGCTGTTAAAACAAGCATCAGTATAAATACATTTACTACATTTGTAACCTCTATCATTTTTCCGGTAATGGCACTGGACAAGGCAAGCCCGATACCTGAACTTGACGATATGAAGCCTGTTGCCGCGCCGGTGTTTTTCCAGAACAGCTGGCCCATTAGCCCCACACTTAAAGAAAATAGGGTTCCGGAAACAGTTCCCGTTATAAAAAGGGCTATGGTAAAAATAAAGCTGCTGCCGATAATAATTCCCCCAAGCATGGTAAAAAAGGCAGCAAAAGGATAAATTATAAGAAGCTTTGTCACATGTATTTTACCGGAAAGATATAAATTCATCACAGCGCCTGCAATGCAGCCAATCTGATAAATACCGAGAATCTTTACGGCGGAAGAGTTGCTGTAATTAAAAACCTCCGTCATGTATACATCAGCCCATCTTGATAAAATACCCGTAGCCAAGGAAGAACATATCATAAAAATACATATACCAAGGCCTTCTCTCAAAGGCTTAGGCTCAGCAGAGAAAGCGCTGGTGCGTGAACTTTCGGCATCGGTATTTTTATTGGCAGTCTTCGGAAAAGTAACTGTCTGTACAAAAATCAGCAACAGGATAAATGCCGTACCATAGAAGATATATGCCGTCTTCCAGCTTACATTATAATCATAGATTGCACCGATTAATATAGGTGCAGTGACAGCACCGCTTGCAAAAGCCAGCTGGACAAGGGGCATCTTCGGTGTGGCATCCTTATATGAATCAAATAAAATGGCCTGCGCGCTGGGGTCTACACAGCAGTATCCAATACCCAAAACCGCCGTAAGCAAAACTAAAACAGAAAAAATATTCGTTAAGGGCACCAAAAAGTAAAAAATGATAAATAAAACAAGCCCCAGTGAAATTATAATTTTTCTGCCATACTTATCTGATAAACCTCCGAAAAGCATAGGAAACAAGCCGCAAAATAAGCTGTAAACCGTAAGAACCATACCAATGGAAGCAATCCCTATGCCAAAATGCTCCATAAGGGAGGCTTTTGTCGAGGCAATTAATATACTTCCGGCTCCTTCAAGAAACATACAGATATATACGACTGCCACCGCTCTTATATTGGGTTTATTTTGATTTTCAGTATTGTGTTGGGTATAGACATTAGTATTTTGCAAGGCTTTCCTCCACATCGGACAGGTAAGGGATTGAAGTCTGAGCGCCGTATTTTGTTGTTGAGAGTGCTGCCGCCATCTGGGCCGACCTCAGTGCATCGTCCATATGAATCCCTTCTGTAATGAAGCTGGCAAGCGCGCCGCAAAAGGTATCCCCTGCAGCTGTCGTATCAACCACCGGAACCTTAAATGCAGGGCAGTATTTTTTATCCTGGCCGTTAAAGTAAGCCGCTCCCTTGCTGCCCATAGTTATAATGGGATATTTAACACCCTTTTCCAAAAGCATGTCAATGGCTTTAAAAGAGGATATTTCATCTTCAACATGAACCGACGTAAGGGCGAAAGCCTCCGACTGATTTAATATCAGGTAATCAATACAGGCGAGTAAGTCTTCCTCAAAGGGCTTCATAGGCGCAGGATTCAGAAAAATCTTCGTTTTTCCTGCATATTTTTTAATACTATAGTAAATGGTTTCCAGCGGTATTTCATGCTGAAGCATAATGGCATCGGAAGAAAGAATAAGCCCGTCTATGCTGTCAATATCTGAAGGCGTAACCTGTCCATTGGCCCCTTCGGATAAAACAATGCTGTTTTCCCCGTCTACAACCGTTATTATGGCGACGCCTGTATTAGCAGTTTTACTGATTAAAACAGTATCCGTGTGAATACCCGATTCTTTTAACGTAGCAATCAGCTCTTTACCAAAGGCGTCATTGCCTACTTTGGCAGCCATATGAACCTCAGCCCCCATCCTTGCACAGGCTACGGCCTGATTTGCGCCTTTTCCTCCGGGAATCATGGCAAAAGAATGGCCGTGCATTGTTTCACCCGGTTCAGGATACCTGCCTGCTGAAATCACCAAATCCATATTCATGCTGCCTATCACTGTTATTTTTGACATGTTATCATTTCCTTTTCACTTTTTGATCCAACATTTTTTTGTATGATGATATACCCAGAAAAACTACAGTTGCAATATAGGGAATCGCCTGAATCAAGTTTGCCGGGATATCGAAACGCTGCATATTATTGGCCACCGAATCAAAAAAACCAAATAACAGAGCAGCAAACATGCCGCCGATGGGTGACTGCCCGCCGATATTAGAAGCTGCCAAACCGAAAAATCCGCGCCCTGCAACCATATCTCTTGTAAACATGGACATATAGCCCATAGACATATACGCACCGCCGAGGCCTGCTAATAAACCGCATAAAAGCAATGAAATAAAGCGGATTTTACTAACGGATATTCCTACCGAGGAAGCAGCGTCAGGATTTTCACCTACTGCTCTGATCTGAAGCCCTAAAGGAAGCTTAAACAAAACAATATGAACAACGATAACCATGATAAACGCCACGTAAGTGAGTATATTGTGGCCGGAGAAAATCTCACCCAGTATAGGAATCTGATGAAGCAAAGGGATTGCCATCGTCGGCATAACCTTGCTTGCAAGGGAGGAGGACATGGATTTATCCCCTGTTAAAGTAAATAATATAAAAATCGTTCCGCCCGAGGCAAACAAGTTCATGGCAATACACGCAAGATACATATCTGCCTTCAGCTTAACCGTAAAATAAGAAAGCATTATGGAAATCACAAGGCCTGTAACAATGGCACAAACTAAGCCGGCGAAGGCATTCCCAAAAACTGCAGAACCGATTACCCCGAAAAGCGCAGCAAAAAGCATTGTGCCTTCAATAGCCATATTTGTAATGCCTGCCCGCTGGGTAAGCATGGCTGCAAGGGTTGCAAATAAAATCGGTGTCGTAAGCCTTATAATAGAATAAGCAAAAAACGGACTGAAAACAAGCGCTAAAAGGTCTTTCATGCTTTCACACCTCCTTCGGCACTGTTTCCGCTTTTAATTGTTGCCCTTTCAAGGGATTTCTGCTTCATGTTGGCAAGGAAAGCAGAAGAAGCAATCAGAAGAATAATTGTTGCCTGAATAACCGATACAATTTCAAAGGAAATATCGGAGGAGCGGTTAAGGATATCAGCACCGGTCCTGATATATGCAAGAAATAAGGCCGCAAAGGGCACCATGGCCGGGTTGTTCCTTGCCAAGGTAGCAATAATTACGCCGTCAAAGCCATATCCTGGTGATTTAACCCATTTAAAGCATGTATACATGCCCAGTATTTCCGTAGAGCCGCCAAGCCCTGCAAGAGCCGCACCCACTACCTGAGCGCCAATCATGATTTTTGTAACGGGGATTCCGCTGTAATGGGCAAATTCCATATTTGTTCCTGTCATGCGAAGGGCGTAGCCGCCTTTTGTTTTATACATAAAAACACTGACTGCAATAATACATAGAATTAAAATAAAAATACCTGCATGGATACGAGTTCCGTCAATAATACGGGGAAGCGCCAGCGCCGGAGACCAGCTTAAAGATTCAAGAGCCATTTTGTTGGCGTCTCTTATCTGGGTCAAAATATGCTGTACAATGCTTCCCATTACATAATTGAGCATTAAGCTTGTAACAAGCTCCATGGCACCGAAGCGGATTTTCATAAAAGCGGGAATAAAGCCGAGAATCCCTCCAACAGCAGCCCCTGCCAAAAGGGATATGAGAATCGTCAAAGGCGCAGGAAGATTTAAAAACAAAGCGCATACCGTAGCCGCCATGGCGCCGGAATAAAAAGCGCTGTCGGAAACAAGGTTAATCTGCTTGGCCCGGAAGGTAAGAGAGATGGCAAGACCGCAGAAAGTCAGAGGAATTGCAAGCTCGATGATATTGCCAATACGGCGCTTGGAGGTGAGAGGCCCTAAAAACAGAGTTTTGATTGCCTCGATAGGCTCGCCGCTTACAACCATAATAATTAACACAACAAGACCTATGGAAATTAATATGGCAAGGGCCGTTCTAAGTATTTCAAATATAAGGTCGTTAAGCTTTGCTTTATTGTAGTTCATTGATATAATCCCCCCATTTGCTCAGAGTTCATTTTTTTCAAACCCAGCATGTAAAGGCCTAATTCTTCCTCTGTAGCCGCGGAGGCATCTTCAAAATACCCTGTGATTTCTCCGTCATAAAACACTGCGAGGCTGTCGGAAAGCTCCATAACTTCGTTAATATCTGCTGAAACAAGTAAAATTGCTTTTCCCTCATCTCTTAATTCCACAATCATATCATGGATAAAAGCAGCAGCACCGACGTCAATTCCTCTTGTAGGCTGGTCAGCCACCAGAATGCTCAGGTCGCTTGTCATTTCCCTTGCGGCAACTACCTTTTGCATATTTCCGCCGGAAAGCATACGGCACTGGGTTTTATGAGAATCCGTCACAATACGGAAACGTTCAATCATTTTCTTAGCATTTTCTGATATCTTGGATGCGTCAAGAAGCCCGAATTTATTATAGGCCTTATGGTCGTAACGGTCACTTATTAAATTATCCTCTATGCTTTCATTTAAAGCGCAGCCGTATTTCATGCGGTCTTCCGGAATATGGGCAAGGCCGTTTTCCCTTATTTGCTTTATATTCTTTCCGATAATATCCTTATTTCTTAGGGTGATGGAACCGCTTTGAGGCTTCGCAAGACCTGTAAGACAGTCAATAAACTCCCTCTGGCCGTTTCCTTCAACGCCGGCAATGCCTAGAATATGTCCGCCATGGATTTTCAAAGAAACATTGTTTACAATGGTCTTTCCTTCGTCATCAAGAACGTTTAAATCTTTCACTTCCATAAGAACGTCTTTTTTCCGGGCAGGCTTTTTCTCAATTTCTCTTACAACATCACGGCCAACCATGGCAGCGGAAATACTTTCAACCGTCATATCCGCTACGTTGTATACTCCCATCATCTTCCCAGTACGCATGATGGATATACGCCTGCATATGGACTTTATCTCATTAATTTTATGTGAAATAAAGATGATGGTGTGTCCGCTGTCTGCCAATGCCTTAAGCTGTTCAAAAAGCTCCTCTGTCTCCTGAGGGGTAAGTACAGCCGTAGGCTCGTCTAATATCAGTATTTTGGCGCCTCTGTAAAGAGCCTTTAATATTTCAACCTTCTGTTTCTGCCCAACAGAAATATCTCTTATTCTTGCTTTAGGGTCTACTTTAAACTTATATTTCTGGCAAACCTCAGAAACCAGCTTTTCAGCTTTCTCATAGTCAATAAAATTGCCTGCTTTCTTCGGCTCCATGCCCAATACAATATTTTCGGTAACCGTAAGGCTCGGCACAAGCATGAAATGCTGATGCACCATACCAATGCCCAAGCTTATGGCTTTCATACTGGATGTGATGCTTTCCTGCTTTCCGTTTATGTATATTTCGCCGCCGGAGGGGCTTTCAATGCCAAATAATATTTTCATCAAGGTTGATTTTCCCGCACCGTTTTCCCCCATCAGGGCATGGATTTCGCCGGCTTCTACCTGAAAATTGATTTTGGAATTTGCCACAACTCCGTTTGGGTATACTTTGTCGATATTTCTCATATCCACAACTATTTTTCCATCCATTACAAAGGACCTCCTCTCTGCTCTTATGCGTCTGTCCCGGTTTACGCTTATGATTCTTACTGCAGATTAAAATCTTTTCTTATTGCTGCCAAACTTGAAAACCAGTTTATTAACTATAGAGGACTCTTACTTAAAAATGATTTACAAGCTTTTTAAGTTCACTGAGTATAAATTAACTTTTATTTGATTTTAAACCCTTCCTGATAATATTTTACTGAAGGGCGGATGTTAATTCACTATATAACCCCTTGTGTTGTAAAGTCTTTTTGCTTTTATGCTGAAGGAAATAAAACAAAATAAGATTAAGGCAGTAATAAAAGTCTATTTTTCATAAACGGCTTAAATATATAAAAACACCACGTTTAAGCTCTTCAAAATATACTGTTTTTGTTGCTGTGATAATTTGTTTTACTATACTTGGATTGAGACGGTTTAAAATAAGAAAAAAGCAAGTGACTATGATACTTTTTATACTTGATTCAAGTATAAAACAAAAAAGGATAATCTGCCTTTATCAGAGCAGACGGCAGATTATCCTTGCGGCGGTCTAAGCTTATCCACCGCCATAAAAGGGAAACTTAATAAACTTTACCCCCCAGTTTATTAAGCGGAACTATTTATAACTGTTATGGTCTTGCATCTGTTATTATTTTTGTAACTTCTTCAACGGGTGTGCCTATGGCAGTATTTATAGTGATTTCACCCTTTAAGATTTTATCTTCAAGTTCAGCGACCTTATCGCGGATTTCCTGAGGAACTTGCTCCTGATAGTATTTATTGTCTGCAAGGCCAACGCCACCTTCTGCAATACCTAAAAATTCTGTTTCGGCAGTTACAAGCTCACCTTTTGTATAAAGCTCAATCGCACGATAAAGGCTGTCGCCTACGTTTTTAAGAACAGAAGTAGGAATGTGCTTGGAAAATTCAGGTTTGTTAGCTTCAAAAATCATAGCCTGGTCAGAGTCAACACCGATTACCTTCAAATTCTTTTCTACACAGGCCTCAATAAGACCGATACCTGCGCCGCCGGCAACGTTAAAGCAAACATCGGCACCCTGGCCTATCATAGAGATTGTAAGCTCTTTGCCCTTTGCGCTGTCAGAAAAGCTGTTTGAATAAACGGAAGCAACCTTTACATCCGGGTCGGCGTATTGAGCGCCCTGAATGAACCCTACAAGGAAGTCGTTAATGACAGGCTGGTCCATACCGCCTAAGAATCCGATTACCTTGTCGTCATTCATGCCGGAAGCACCGCTTTTTGTAAGCTCTGCCGCAACATATCCGCCAAGGAAAGAGGCCTCGTTCGCTTTATAAAGAATGCAGTTTACATTTTTGAAATCACCTTTGGCGTAATCCACCTCACCGTCAAATACAACATAGGTTGTATCGGGATAATCGTCAGCATACATTTCAACGAATTCAATAAAGTTTGTTGAAACGATAACCATGTCATAGCCTTCGTCAGAAAACTCCAAAAGAGTGGGCTCATACTTAGAAGAGTCGGAGTTGCATTCTACAACGCGGACATCAACGCCTAACGCTTCCTGCGCTTTTAATGCGCCGGCGTTTGCCGAATCATTAAAGGACATATCGCCGAGGTTTCCTGAAATCAAAAGTGCTACTTTGATTTTTTCTCCGTCTTTTGCATCTGATTCCTTCTTTTCTTCCGATTGCTTTTCATTTTGTCCTGTTTGATTGTTGTTTGCATCAGTTGAATCCTTTGCTCCGCATGCGGCAAGGCTGAGTGTAAGTAAGCCTGCCATAGCTATTGCTAATAATTTTTTCATTGCTGTTTCCTCCTTGATTATTTATAAGGTTATTTATAACCTGATAATATAAAAAGTGAAGCTAGTATCTTAAATATTCTCATGTCTGCAATAAATGAACCTGTGCTTTTTGAAACTATACGGATTGACCTTAAAATCCGTTTTTTTTTTTTTAAGCCTGCGGTGAATAAATGCTTTCTTCTTTTTAAATTTATTTACTATAATTACTATGGATTTAAAATCTTCAATATAAAAAAGGTCTTAACGTCTTCCCTTGGTTATATGAAGCAGCTTTATCTTTTTCACAGTTATTTACGATATAAGGTCCAAAAGCTCTTTAGAAATAAGAGAATCCTGAACGCCGTGGCGGGAAACACAGTATCCCGCAGCATAATTGGCCTTTTTGATTGCTATGTCAAAACTTGCACCGCTGCAGAGGTTTGCAGTTAATGCACTTATAAAAGCATCTGCCCCTCCGGTAGTATCTACAACAGCAAAATCAGATGATTTATAATACAGTTCCTCTTTGTCGTTTTTAAAATAACAGCCTTTTTCCCCTAAGGTTATAATGACGTTTTCAGCGCCCATTTCCAAAATACGGTCTGCCTTTTCCGAAAGAGAAAGACCCGGCATAAGATTTTCTGCTTCCTTATGGTTGGGGATAAATAAATATACCCCCTCCACCAGCTCTCGAACTAAAGAAACCATTGCCGCAGGCTTTATAACGACTTTTGTTTTATGCTCTTTTGCAAGCTTTGCAGCGAGACATGCTATACTGATATCAATTTCAGTTGAAATCAGGCAGAATTCTGCATTGGAAAATAAATACCTGTGATGCACTAAATGCTCTTTTGATAAGCTTCCGTTAGCGCCGCTATATACATAAATGGCACTTTCGCCATCGGAAGAAACCGTTATATATGCCTTTCCTGTCTGGTTCGACGAGTCGACGGTAACCCCGTCTATATTAACACCAAGCTGCCTGAGGGATGTTATCATATCATACCCCGGCTTATCCTGCCCGATACTGCCTATAAGATACGGCGAACATCCTAGCTTTACAAGACCTACCGCCTGATTCGCCCCTTTTCCCCCGTAATATGTATTTACTGATTTCAGCAAAGTTGTTTCATTGCTTACCCCTATTTCAGGCATATGCATAATGGTATCGAGGTTTATTCCTCCAAGAACAACAACTTTTTTATCCGGTATCTTTTTGATGAAGCTTTCACCCTGCTCTACAATAACAGCCGGCCGTTTAATATTTTCAGCACTGTCCTCCGAAGATACCTTTTCTATTTTTTCTGTGATAAACCTGGCTATGCCTTCCCAGTAATATTTATCATCCGGCAGGCAATATGTAAGGGGCGGCGCAAAAATCCGTTCATCGGTTTTGGTAATGCAAAGCACTGAAATGTCTTTTCCGATTTCCAAATTCAAATCTCTTGCACAGGAATAGAGCTTTTGGGCTATATTTTGACTCTCACATATAATGACCTCTATCTTTTTGTGTATCAATGTACCAAAGTCCCCATCATATATGATTTCCGCCGGTGCAAAAACAGCATTCTTTTTCAAGGTACTATTAACGCCTTTTATAAACTCTTTTTGGTCGATAATAGCTTTTTTTTCAAAAGCAAGGCCTATATGAGAAAAACCCATTTCAAGGCACAGCTTAGCTGCTTCTGTGCCGAAATGAACATCATCTTTTGCAATACTGATAATATTTTCTTCGGAAGAATCATTTTCAAAGCAACAAAGGGTAACCGTATCTAATGCGTACCTTTCTACATCAGGAAGGGGATCCGTTAGAATCAGCCCGCTAAAAACATTCTGATTAATAGAAGCTTTCGAGCCGCATACAACAAGCCCATATCCTTTGGCACTCAAGGCTTTCTCCAAATATTTAACCGAAGTAATGCTGAAATTTTCAAAGGTTCCAAATATACCAATCAGCCTGCTTGCAGCTATATGCCCTGCATCCGTAATGGAAAGCCTCGGCAAATAGTTATTTTCCCGGACTACTTTAAGAACCCGTTTTTTCGTAGCCTCGCTGATGCTGCTGCTTTTATTGTTTAAAATCTTTGATACAGTTGAAGGCGATACATTGGCAAGGGCCGCTATTTCACGGATGTTCATATATCATAGCCCCTTCATAAAATATGATTTGTAAATTATAAACAAATAAATTCTCCGTTTAGGAAAATGTTTAGGAAACACTTGTCTTCCTTTTAGGTAATAATAATTGGAATAGTCATTATTGTCAATAAAAAAGAACCTTTATCTAAAACTTTGTTAATAAAGTAAAATCGCATGAATTTAAAATATACATTATTAACAATTAAGCTCTGAATCCTGAAAAGCAAGGGCATTTCCATAAATTACAATTATCGTAAATTTAAAGTTAATGAGCAGCAAAGCTGTATATTCACACAGGCTCAAAAATGTATTGTTTCCCAAGGAAATCCGTGTTTTTGAGCCTGCTGAGAATAGGATTTTGCCGCTTCTTCATAATTAGTTTCCTGTAAAGGAATAACGCCGTTATTAAAAAGATTATATTTTTGTTTTTATTTTAAATATAAAAAATAAAAAAAGCTTCTTTGTATAAAAAAATAATTCATAACAAAGAAGCTTTTACAGTTTGTGTAAGCTTAATTAGGAAACAATTTTCTAAAGATTTTTTTCCTTATATTCCTTATCTAATTGCTGTGTAAACGTTTTTACCCTGTTTACTTCCTCCATAAATATTTTCTTTATCCGGCTTTTATCCATAGAAAGAAGCCTTCTGTCCTGCATTAAAATATTACCGTTTACCATTGTCATAACGATATTGGAAGCATTGGCAGAAAAGACAATGGCCGAATAATAATCAAATATGGGGCTCATATGAATGCTGTCTGTTTCAAACATAATAATATCTGCCTTTTTTCCTTTTTCAAGGGAGCCTATTTCTTTTTCCAGCCCGAGGCATTTAGCGCCTTCTATCGTAGCCATATATAGAAGCTCCTTAGCGGTAAATATAGAAGCATCTCTGTTTTCTGCCCGCTGCATAAGGGCCGTAAAGCTAAGGGTATCAAGGATATCCAGCGTATTTCCGCTCATGGCGCCATCTGTACCCATGCCGACAGTGATGCCCGCCTTACGCATCTGATAAACAGGCGATATTCCTTTTCCTGCTTTTGTATTGGCCTTAGGGCAATGGGATATCTTTACGTTTTTATCTGTCAGTATCTTTATATCCTTTTCATCGGCATCAATTACATGAGCCGCAAGAAAATATTCATCTAAAATCCCAAGGCTGTTTACATAGGCCACAGGGCTCATACCATATTTTTCAATGCATTCTGTATACTCAAAGGGCATTTCAGCCAAATGCATAGAAAGGGGGCGGTTATACTCTTTTGCAAGCTCCTTAGCTTTAATCATATGTTCGGCATCGCAGGAGTAAGGCGCATGAACGTAAACGCCGGTATATACCCTTTCATGGGAATCCCATTTATCCATAAACTGCCGGCTGACTTCAAATCCGCCGTAGGCCTCTTTTACCCCCGGGCAGGGAAAATTAATAATTGTTTCTGAAATAAAGCCTTTCATGCCGCTTTCTGCAATTGCTTCGGCAACTTCATTGGAGTAGTAATAGGTACTGTATGCCGTTGTAACGCCGCCCATAATCATTTCTGCAGCCGCCCAAAGGCTTCCGCCATATACCATAGATGCATTTACCGTATGTTTTTCAAGAGGAAAAATATACCTGTGCAGGCGGTTATTTATATCGTCTCCCAGGCTTCTGAATACTGTCATAGGCATATGCCCATGGGTATTGACCATACCCGGCATAATAATTTTTCCCTTGCAATCAATAATTTCATAATCCTGAAGTTCTCTGCTCTCAATAGCTTCCCAAGGGCCTAAGGCTTCGATGGAATCTCCGTTTATAAGCATATATCCGTTTTCATACAATGTTTCTTTTTCATCCATTGTCAAAATAACCGGATTTTTCAAAAGCCGCTTTTTCATAATAATCCCTCCCATTTTCAATTATAAAATACTATTTTTCCGTCAGCCCTTACAGCTCCATAAATTAATATTACTATACTAAACGAACTTAAAAAATGATGCAAGCTAAACTTATAAATCCTCAGGGCAAACGCATGAAAGCGTTTGTCCTATCGCCAAAATTTTATTTTAGTGATACGCTGTAGTCAGGTTTACAAAGCTTTCAGGAAAACCTTGTAAATCTTTTCAATCTAATGGAAATGGCCCCATTAAATTCATTAAAGTTTGAGACACTAATCAATATTTATGGTGCATAAACCTCTTTTCAGCCTGTCTTCTGAAATAATGTGCTTTGAAATCAAGAACTTATTTCAAAGTATAATACTGTTCTGGTTATTGGGCTGTGAAAGGTTCTCAGTCCGGCTGAATTTCTCCGTTTGACAAGGGCGCTTACAGTTTTATAACCTACACCGGAAAATAGTTTTTTATCGCCTATGGCAAATACAAAAAAATAACCCCCTGCAGATTCTATTTGAATCTGCAGGGGGTTGGCTAAAAATAATTAATTTGTCTTTCTTATGCCATTTGAATCAATTTCATATCCATCGATTTTGGTACTCTTCGCAAGAGACCCGTCGGCATTGAAATAATACCATTTTCCATCGATCTGAAGCCACTTACCGGATACCCTCAAGCCGTCTTTGGTAAAATAATAGGTCTTGTTGCTGCCGTTCGTGTTAAGATCCCAAAACCCAACCAGCATTTGATTTCCGGAATAGAAACGCCAGTTGTTGCCCTCCTTGAGCCAGCCGGTTTTCAAAACGCCGGTGCTTTCAAAGATATATTTCACGCCGCCGATGGTTTGTGTTCCTGTGAGCGCTTTGCCGTCTTTGTAGTACAGATACTCTCCGGTATCGTTTTTCGCCCAGCCCTGTGCAGTGTCACGATCAATCACCAGCTTGACATAGCGGTGCAGCATAGTGGAAACTTCTGCGCGGGTAGCACTGGCTTTCGGATTAAACCTGTTGCCAGTTTTACTCATTATAACGCCTGCCTGCTGCAGGGCTGTTACTGCTGTTTTATAGGCACTGCCGATACTGGAAGCGTCCCCATAGCCGGCTTCGCGAATAGCCGGCAGGGCATAGCCGGTGGCCTTTGCATAATTTGCAAAAATCAGTGCTGCTTCTTCACGGGTAACCACTTGGTCCGGCCCAAAGCGCTTGCTGCTGATACCCTGAAGGATACCCTTGCTGTACGCCCATTCAATGTAGGGATGGGACGCGCTGTCAGCCTTTACATCTGTAAAGGTATTGGCCTTGTAGCTTTTTTCATCTATACCGGCCAGTCTGCCGAGAGCTGTTACTAGCATTTCCCGTGTCATGGCAGTATCAGGTGAGAAGGCAGTGTCGGTTATACCCATCATTAGTCCGCGTCCAGACACATAATCAATGCTATCCTTTGCCCAATGGGAGGCAATATCTGTAAACTTGACGGTAGGATCAGTATAGCTGACACCATATGCAGAAAAGTGGCTTGTGGCAAAAATGATACTCTTCGTGTTCACGTCATAGGCCGAGTCGGGAACGCGGCTGACATTACCCTTGCCGTCCACATACACGGCGTACAAATAACCAACCTTTTCGTCTGCGGCAGGAGTGTAGGGAATGCTCACATAAACAGTGCCCTTGCCGAAGTTTGTCACACTGCTTTTGCCGCTCTTATAGCTTGCCTTGAAATCATATGCGGGACGGCTGCCGATGGCATTCTTTGCTGCTGTACCCAGTGCTGTGCTGTTAATTTTGGCGGCGCTGATTTGCACATCTGCATTGGCCTGCTTGTTGATTTCGGTGATGGCTGCATTGTTCAGCCCCATAATGATATCCGGGCGGTCAATGGTCAGTTCCACTGCGGCGATTTTTTTGTTGATTACCTGCTGCTGGGTAGTTTTGGGCAGGTTCACCGTTACAGTGTTGGCATCCTTGCCGCCCGTGGAAACATTGATAGCAACCGTGATTTCCCCGGCACTTTTGCCCTTTTTTGCTGCGTTTAATTGGGCGTTGGCAATAGCGTCGGTGATGTTTTGGCCGGTCACAGTGGAACTGGCATTGCCTTTGCTGTCCACGCTGGCTTTGTTTTTCGAACCGCCGGTGACCGGAATGCTGGCAATGCTTCCTGAGGCTCCGGCACTTCCGGAACTGCTTCTGCCTGAGTCATCGTCATCATCATCCCGGGGGCTTCCGCCGTCTGAAACGCTTTGGCGGGTGATAATGAGAGTATAAATCTTGATTGAACCATTGGCCGCCGTCACCTTGATGTACGCAGTGTTTGCGCCTGTGTTCAAGGCCATGGTTTTATTGGCGATTTCCTGAGTGCAGCCATTATCTCCATAGAGCTTCCAGCTTGCCCCATTACTTACCGTAACGTTAATGGTCTGGCTGGTGATACTGTTTGAGACTGTGGCAACTATGGTGCTCTCCTTAATAATTGCATTAGCCGGAACTATTGCCGCGATGACAGACTTCTCACCGCTAAGGGGATTATATGCTCCAATGGTTACTGTTGCTACAGGGCTTGCATTGCACAAAGCAGTTGCAGGGTAACGCACTGCATAGGTGCCTGCGGGAAGACCCATGATTTCTCCGTTGGAACCGGCATAGAGTTGGGTATAGTTATCATCTGTATCGAGAGCGAGTATATTCCTGTACTCATAGCTCATGCCGGGTATGAGGCCGGTAATTTGGCCGCTGACAGGGCTTGAAGGCGTTACGTTTACTGCTGTGAGTCCAGTCGGCGCGTCCTGATCCCCTTTGTCCACAATCAAAGTGGCAGTTACCTGGGGGCCTGCGGTATAGTTTTCGGTTTCTGCCGTCACAAGCTGAATCCTGAAAGTACCCAAACTGGTAACAGTGAGCATATTACCCAAAATTGTTCCCTCGCCGGTGGTTCCAATGGGGTCAATGGTATAGGTTGGCGTTCCCCCGTTAGGGTCCAGCGTAAACAGATTTGTCACTGCAGAAAGGTTAATGCCGGAAGCGCTGTATTTTGTATTGGTGTTTCCGGCAGTGTTCACCACCGGCATGGGATTTACCGTAAAGGTCAAAGGTATCGTCAAGGCAATACCGTTATCTCCTGTGATGGACAGCGTGTCGATGTATGTTCCCACTGAAAGCCCTGGATTAGGCCGTATACTGACGGCCGCCGTTGCGTTTGGCGCAAGCTGTGTCTCAGACAGGGCCATACTGATAATAAAGTCTTCGCCATTGTTAAGGAAAGCCGACAGGTTGGTAATTGTGCCGGTTCCATTGTTGGTAATAATGAACTCCTGCGCCTGCTGCGGGTCGTAACCATACGTCACCGGCGTAAAGGTGTGGCTGGTTAGGTTCACTGCGGCAGAATAAGGGGGAGCATCCTCTCCGATAGTCACTGCATTTGAATCCTCGCTTGCGGTATGCAGGTCGTTATTGGGATAGCGTACCACATAAGTACCTGCCGGAAGGCCGGTAATCTGGCCGTATTCATCGGTGGTTACCGTGGTGTAGCTGCTTGCATCTATAATTTTATATTCACACTCTTTATTGGCCCTCAGCCATATAATTTTACCGTTGCTGCTGCCCATGGTTGCATTTACCGCGCCGACAATCGGGGGCGGTATTGTTCCCTTGGATATAACCATCTTAAAGAATATTTTGGGGGTTTGTGCATACATTTCTGTTTCTTCCGTTACGAGGCCAACGATGAAGGTTCCCGAGCTGCCGATATTAAGCTTATAATCAGTAAACGATCCCTGACCGGTAGTTCCGCTTTCAAGGGTATAAACCCGCCTTCCATTGCTCGGACCAAACGTAAAAAAGCCGCTCATATTCAAAGCCGGGGCGCCATTGTAGGTGAAATAGTAATCAGCACCCTGAATATAGGAGTTATAGGTCTGTATCTTATTTACCGTAAAGGATAAATCCGCCGTCACGGAAATACCGTCATCCCCTGTAATAGTCAAAGTACCGGTATGGGTTCCCGCTGCGAGGCCAGCCCTTGGACACACGCTGATGCTTGCCGCTGCATTTGGCGCAAGCTGTGTCACAAACACCATTGAAGTAATGACAAAGTCTCCGTTATCAAGGGAAGCCGATATGCCGGTAATGGTGCCGGTGCCGGTATTGGTAATGGTGAATTGCTGCTCTGCCTGGGGGGCATAGTTTACCGTTGCCGCTGGAAAGGTGTAGCTGGTGGGGTTCATTGTGGCAGAGTAAGTCAAGGAAGTGGCATCACCAACCGTTACCGGCGTGGAATCGGCGCTTGGGCTGTAGACGGGGGTTTCGGGATAGCGCACCGTATAAGTACCTACAGGCAAATCCATGATTTCACCGCTTGGGCTGGCAGTCACTTTGGTATAGGCAGACTCACCGGCAAGCTTATACTCATATTCAAAACCGCTTATGAGTCCGGTGATTTTGCCGTCATTTGCGGAGGCGGAAGAGGCATTGACTGTGCCAAGGCCGCTTGGGGTAGGCTGCGCTCCCTTTTCCACAGTCAAAGTGGCGATTGCTTTGGCCCCTGCCGTATGGGTTGATGATTCCGCCGTTTCAAGGCCGATTCTAAAGATACCTGCTTTGGTGACCCTGAGGGCAGTTCCGCCGTAAAGCTGCCCTTCACCGCAATTTTCGGAGGGTACGGCTTCAAGGGAATAAGTTCTCGCTCCCGCACCGGCATCCAGTGTAAACAGGCCGGCTACATTGGAAAGGATAATATCCCCGCCTGTATAGGTGACAGAAGCGGAGCCGGCAGAAATAGTAACCGGAATCTTCGGCGCAGCTGCGAACTTCATCACCTTAACACTGGAATTGGTGGAAAAGGATATGTAAGGCGTTCCGTTATCCACAAACAAAGAGATTCCTTTTACATTGCCGCTTCCTAAAACTTCCGAACTGCCTAATGCTACCCAGCCGGAAATATTATCAAATTTCCTTACTGTAACGCCGCTGCTTGAAGACGCAGTACCGTCCTTATAAGCCACATAAGGGATGTCACCTTCTACGTATAAAGAGATATACGACGCTTCTCCTGCCGTGAGATAACCGCCGCCCACAGATACCCAGTTCGATCCGATCAGCTTCTTTACCATAAGGCGATTGCCGGTGCCCGGATCCGCATAGGCCACATAGGGGGTACCGCTGTCTGAAATCTTCATGGAAACAAAGGCAGAAGACACATATGACGAGCGGGGCGTAATGGTTGAGATTTGGGTATCACCCACAGTCGCCCATTGGCTGCCGTCGAATTTTTTCATCGTCACGTAGGAGCCCCAAGCGTAGGAGTCATTGACGCAGTAGGCCACATAAGGCGTATTATTATAAATATCCAAAGATGCGGAATAGGCTTGTTCCGAAACATTCTTAACGCCCACATACTCCCATTGGGAGCCGTTATGTTTTGTTACCGATACACGGCCGGACATGCTGTTTTGATTGGCTGCCAGATAGGGTGTACCATTTTCCGCTATAGCTAAAGAGAGATATGACGCCTTTAGATTTGCCGGAATCGGATTGTCATCCGGCGGAACAGGGGGGTTCAGGGAAGCCCAAGATGAACTAAATTTCAGCACCTTCGTCTGGCCTGTGTTTGCCGGGTCTCCGTATGCCACATAAGGTCTGCCGTTTCCGTCTAAGCATAGGGATGTGTAGGTTGCGGTTGTCGACTGGTCAATCAATTGCTGCCAGCTAGAGCCGTTCACCATCCATGCCTTGACTTTGCCGCCGGTGGCAGCTGATACATAAGGCCCGCCGTTTTTCACAAACAAAGAGGTAGTATAGGCCTCGCTGTTCAAAACATCATTGGCCACCTGCTGCCAGCTGAAATCGCTGCTGAAGGTTCCCATTACTCCATATCCGACTGCCTCCGGTACAGGAAGGCCGGAAAGTGTACTGTCATTTACTATTACCGTAATGGAAGGAGCCTCCACCCCTGCCGCCAATGTATATTCTGCCGGAAGTAAGGGCATAAAAACATAAGTGCCTGCCATTTCGCCGTCAAATACCGGCTGGGCCTCCCAAGTTACCGGAATAAAAACAGTAGTTTGAGGAAGCTTCGTTTCCTCCGGGGTATATGGTACATCCATAGGGTTTTCGACAGCTCCCTTCTCTGCAATAGCTTCTGTATCTGTATCCTCCGGCTGTAGCTCTTCCTTATTGTTATTTACGGGGATAGAAACAGCGGTTTGCGGAAGCTTCATTTCCGTAGAGGCGGGCGATACCTCCGCCGTGGTTTCGGCAGCGCTCTTTTCCGCAGTAGCTTCTGTATCTGTATCCTCAGGCTGGGGTTCTTCCCCATTATTATTTACCGGAATAGAAACAGTAGCTTGGAATAGCGCCGTTTCCTCCGGAGTGGGTGATGCCTCCGCCGGGGTTTTGACAGCGCTCTTTTCTGCAGTAGCTTCTGCATCTGTATCCTCAGGCTGGGGTTCTTCCTCATTGTTATCCTGGGTCTGGCCAGAATCTGCATTCTGGTCCGGACTTTCTGTCTTCAAAGTGGCTTCAAGGGCTTCTGGCAAAGTAATGTCCGAAAGAGTAGCCCCCATTTCCACCTCCTGCACTGCAATTTTTTCCGGCAGCACTTCAAACGCTGTAATTTCCTCGCCTATGCCCAGAGGGACTGCCCCAATGGCTATGGCTGGAGTGCCGCTCAGCACCATGGCGGCGGATAGTGCCATTGCCAGTATGCGTGGAAAAAAGGTGTGCTTTCTCATATGAATTCCTCCTCCTTGTTGCTGTCTTCCAGAATACCACAGAGCGCCTGATTTCGACCTTTTCTACAATATTCCTACAATAATTGTAGCAGTCGCCTCTCTACGGATTCTCAACAAATCACCTCAAATTTCCGCTCTCAATGGGAGAAAGAAAATTTTTTAAAATTAATCATGAAAATACCTTTAAAATAATCTCTTATCCATTTATTTTTACTTTGTTTCATGCTGTCTCAGGCTATTTTTAAGTTTAATAAGTATATCCAGCCGGAATAAAAGTAAATTGACGGTACAAATGAAAAGAAGCTCGGAGGAAAATCGCCCAATTTGCCGATTTTCTCCAAGCTTCTTCTCTTCTTTTATTTTAGGGCAGCTTTCCTGCCTGTGGATAACCGCATCAGCAGCGCCTGCTGCTTCATGGCATAATTCGCCCGCTTTTGAAACGCCCACCGCCAATCCTCATACGCCAGATAATCCTCCCGATACAGCTCTGCCGCCTCCTGCCCGGCGACAGAGCTGCCGGTCTGCATATACAGCGTAAAATCCTTATCATACTGCCGCAAATCCCACTGCCCCTCCGTAAGCTTTAAAAGATAGCTGTCGTTGGCATAGCTGATTTGTATAGCGGAAATATTGTAATCCCGAAGGCATTTGCGGATAGCCCACACTGCCGTCTGCAAATTGCGCAGGGCCTGATTGGGCAGGCTTTCCGGCCAAAGGTCATCACAAATTTTAAACTTATCTATCCAAGTACCTTCACTTGCGAGAAAATAGGCCAGCAGTTCCCTTGGCTTGCCCCGGCTCCATTTAACCGCTTCATTGCCCTGATACAAAGCAAATTTACCGAAAAACTGTATCCTAAGGGTCTTGGTCTCCTGTGCTAAGCCCCGCTTTCGCCTGATCCGCTCCATTGCTTTTTTCAGCCGCTCAGGGCGTACCGGCTTCAGGATGTAGTCGACGGCGCTGACCTCAAAGGCTTCCACCGCGTACTGGTTGTAGGCTGTCACAAACAGCACATCCATCTCCGGATTTTTCGTCAGCAGCTGCTCGGCCAGCTCAATGCCGCTGAGGGTACGCATTTCAATATCCAAAAAGGCAAGCTCCGGCCTTGTTGCTTCCAGCTCTGCAAGCGCCTGCAAAGGGTCGGTGTAGCTGCCAGTAATCTCCAAATCCGGATAGCAGGAAAGCAGCTCCATAAGCTCCCGCAGCAGCGGCGCTTCATCATCTACTAAAATAATCCGCATCACACACCTCCTCATAAGGTATCTTGAGAGTTACCACCGTGCCTATACCCTCTACGCTTTCTATTTCAAGCCCCGCGCCCCGATGCGTTCCCAATCTCTGCTGAATATTTTTCAATCCTACACCGGTGCTGTCTCCCCTGCGTATGCTCTCCAGCAGTGCCTGCGGAATGCCCACGCCGTTATCCTCTACGCGAATAACGACAAGGTTACCCTTTCGATGGATTCCCAGTCGTACGCTGCCACCCTCCGGCCGCTTAAAAATGCCGTGGTGGACGGCATTTTCCACCACCGGCTGGAGACACAGAAGGGGAACCATAGCATCAAGATTTTTTTCAATATCATATTCCATCTGCAATAAATTCTCAAAGCGTGCCTGCTCAATGGAAAGATATGCTCTGACTGTATTAATTTCCTCCGACAAAGGAATTCTGCCGTCCTGAGCTTTAAAATGAAAACTCCCCCGCAGATAATCCGTCAGGGCATAGAGCAGGTTTTTCGCCTTTTGGGGCTCCTGGGTCGTCTGCGCCGCAATTACGCTGAGAGAATTATAGAGGAAATGCGGCTTAATCTGTGCCCGCAGAAAAGCGATTTCCGCATCCTGCGCCTGCTGCATGGAAATGCGCAGGCGTGTTACCGTGCCGCGGTATTCAACAGACAGATACCCAATCATTACCACGGTGAAAATTAGGATATATACCTGTACAAAACCGGAACTTCCTTTGATTCCCAATGAGAACAAGATTGAATCTGCAGAATACAGATTCACCGGCAATAGTGCGGCAAATAATAAAAATCCATCCGCGTCCTTGACATACAAACAAATCGACCGGAGCAAAAGCCCAAGCAGAACAATCGTGTTGCAGGCCATCACAGGTCCATGGATTCTGTAGTACATATAGATAGGAAGCGCAAAAATTGCCGCCAGATAGCCGGCGTATACCAGCGATATAATAATTACCAGGCGCAGCGGCAGCAACCCATCCTTAAATTGATAAAAAATCCACAGCAGAACAATAAAGCATGAGGACAGAAAAAAATCCTTGAGCTTAAAGGTCAAGGTAAATGGGATATCCGGCAAAAGCAGCAATAAAGAGCGTTGATCCGCCAGCCCGTTTCCCAGCGCAAACAAAACGCAGAACAGAGAAAAAAGCAGAAGCATAGGATTTCTCAGTACACCGTCCCTAGTGACGAGAAAGAAAATCAGGTGCAGCAGGGCAAGTGTGCATAACACCCCGAAAATCAAAAGGGATGTCAAATGCTTTTGCTGATGCTGTATTATCAGAAGTTCCTCCAGCCCAAGCTCCAAAGATGCGGGAATACCGGAATTAATGTATTCATAATTAGCCGCCTGCACAATTATTTCGATGGTTCCCCCTTTATGCTCAAAAAAGCCCAGCTGCGGCGTGTTGCCGGAGCGATATTCCGGTGCCGTCCGGGCAGGGACACCGTCATCCAGCAGCACCTGGCCGTTAACATATACCCGGCTGGAAAAGCGCACGTTGGTCTTTTTCAGCCCCAGCACTCCTTGAAACGGAACGTTTTCCAACACCAGCCGATAGGTGGCACAGCCGAAAGCGGGCAGATTTTCCCCCTGCACATTTTTTCCGTTCCAAAGGGAAGGTACCTGCATATATCCGTCTGGAACCGGGGCATTATCCGCAAAATCCTCCGGCGTCAGTAGCTGATTCCAGTAAAACTCCCACTCGCCGTCCAGCCGGATAACCGGGCTGAGGGCAATATCCCATGGAGCGGCGTTTAATTTTCCTTGATATGCCATAGGGTTCCGGTCCGATGTTCGTCCATCTTTCAGAATAATCGGAATAAAAAGGATTAGTAATCCAGTCAAAGTAATAAAAAGGAGCGTCAAAGTACGTTTTGTCATCTATATTCCTCAATTACAGGTTTATAAGTTTCTTATTTAATTTTAATAGCATTATAACCTATTTTTTGTCAAAGGTTGGGGATTACCGGATAAAAAGGCCTCTGTTATAAATCGATGGTGCGTATAAAAATCTTGATTCTGTACCAAAACATATCAAAAGCCTGTAACATAGCTAATCATGAGGTATGGAAGGAGCCATCCCTCTCCAGAGGACATTACCCTTCCTTCACCCCCGCATCCGCAAGGGGTTCTTTTCTTGAACAAAAAGAAAAACCGCCCTTCTTCTGTAATAGGGCATCGTTATATATAAGGTACTATTTATTTTTTATTTTTCTTCTATAACCCTTGTATGGGCCGTGATGGGCAAGCATTAGATACCATTGAGAATATCATTTTAGAATATTAACCCAAGTACCAATAGGTGAAATTTCAACGAAAGCAACAAAAGAAGTCGTACACTTGGCATATCCTGCGGCACTGCCCCGCCGGCGTTTCAGGTATAGAAAAGCCATCTCGACAAAATGACGAAGATTATATAGATATTCATCATAATCACGATGTTCTTTTCGATTCTCTTTAGACGGAATTACTATCTGCATTCCAGCGCTTGCGGCTGATTTTATTAATTTGCCGGTCCATAATCACAGTCGCTTAAAAGCCATTAAGATGCAAGCCTTTGGATTAATACAACAGCTTAATTACAATCCACTGTAGTATCTGCCATGGCCAACATACCATTCGTATTTACGGCAAAATGTATTTTGAAATTGAGCCCCCTTTTGCCATTTCTATATTCCGATTACCGCCTGCAGCGCCTATTGCGCGGGGACAGACTTTAATATAACTGGTATTTATCATAAGCCGTTCAAAATCAGAATCCTCAATGAGGGCTTCCAGTATGTGTTTCCCAATACCTTTTGTGGCGCCAACAGCAAATTAGCAATGTGCCATATACCTATTCCAATTTCATAGCCCAATGCCATATCATGCCATGGCGCTCCAATATGTAATATTTAAAATACAGCATTTATAAATACCCATTATTTTGAGCATTTCCACCTCAATTTTCTTTGTTGCCCATCGTGTTCAGCTCTATTAGTGCCCACTCTTCGTTTGATATACCAGGCCTATAATATGATGCCGCATAGAGAATCCCTCTGTTTTTATTTTCTGTATTATAGCACAGATTTATGGCCGGCGCTATCTGGCAAATAAGCTAAGACATTTATTTTTTTTATCAATTATTTTATATCTCCATTCTTCCATTTATCCTTATATTTAACAGAACTGTCTTCATTGTATCAAGCTCCGCTCCCGTCATGGTATCGTCTTTAAAAAATCCATTATACTTCAAGGTTCCATTAGCATAATAAAGCTTCTTTTTCCATAATAATCATCTTTTTTATATTTTCCATATAACTTATAAAGTAAGGTTTATTTAATTCTAAGCTACCTCCGGCTTTATGAATTAGCGTACTCGTAATTGATATTCATTTTATATTGAAATTTCTACATTCATGCTAAATTCTCGAAAGCTGTCCACTTTCTTATATAGAAATGCATTGTATAATCCGTCTTTTAGTCCCTTCTTCCTCTTTCAAAGCTCATATATTCCGACTGTGTTTTTCCTCTGTTATATCTTTTGCAAATTTCCTCGAGATATATTTAATGCTTGCTATTTTCCTGCTCAGCTAAATTGCTTAATCTGAAAATTAACGCATATGTTTTATAATCCTCTTAAAATTCCGAATCAGGACCAATATGCTTTTCCAAAATATCCCGGCCCTTTTCATTCTCTCCCGCAAGGATAAAACCGTAATTCAAAAAGAACTTTCGGTAGGGATTCTGCCTTGGCAGTGCAATGCGCAGATAGTCTCCTCCCTTAGCTCTGGCAGCCATCACAGCCTGACCAATTAGCTGGACCCCGAGGCTCGCTCTTCGGCAGCCGGGGTGGGTGCAGAGCAAGGTTATGCTGCCCGGTTCCATACCGAACTGTAAAAATCCTGCCGGCTCTTGCTCTACAAAGCCAATAATTGTCTGCAGCATTGCAGCATCTTCCAAAAGTATATGCTTATTAAACGGCCTATCCTCGCCGGCTTCTTGCCAAACACATTTGATGGCCTCCGCCATAATCTCGCCATACGCCACCCAAGGCAGAGGCTGAAAGTACATATCCGTATCAAAATCAAGCGTTTCATAAGGCTTCTCATAGGCCTGATAATCTTTATCCCCCAAATGGCTAATATCATTTTCAGTTACCAGACGCAGCAGACCGCCCTCCGCCTCGATAATGGAAACGGCAGTATTCTTCACCATAGGCAATTTATGAACTTCTTTCAGGGGTATGCCCTGTAGTTCTGCCAGCAGATAACGGATAGCGAAGCAATGTGAGATTACGGCTACCGACTTTCCTTCATTTTCAGATGCAATCTGTCTGATGCTGTTCAGCATGCGGCTCAAAACCTGTTGCGGTGTCTCAGCGCCGTCCACATGCCACTTTTCCGGTGCTGTTTTGAAATTGCGAAGCTGTTGGGCGTCCTCATAGGCAATATTGCCCCAGTTTCTCCCCTCCCATTTACCCATGCAGTTCTCCCGCAGGATTTTCCTTTTATAAGAAATCAGGCTTTTAGGCTTATAAATTGCACTTGCAGTAGCACAGGCATGATACAAATCACTAGTATATACCTTATCGATTTGTATATGGGCAAAGCCCTTCTCCAGGGCCTTTATCTGACGCCAGCCTCTGTCCGTGATTCTGTCGTTAAAATGGCCTTGGGCTATACGATATAAATCTCCTTCCGCTTCAGCGGAGCAAATTAAATAAATCTTGGTCATATACTCCTCCCGAAAAACTGAATTTCATTTACAGCCATATATTCGCATATAGCTAAAATTCAAAAATTTATTTACACTGAGGAAGCTTTAAAAATTATTTAAACATAAGTCTGCAAGTCGTCTTTTAAACCTGCATTCTTTTATAATTAAAAAGAGCACTTTTTAACTATACGAATTATACTTTTGAAGCCTGTTAATTCTTTATTTTATCATGGTTATAGAACATACTCCGCAATAGCCTGCAGAATAATGTATCAGCAATCAATACAGATACCCTCGAAAACACAGATAAAAACAATATCGCCGTATCCAAACCACGATATTGTCTTTATGTGTGTGAAAGATTTTGTCCTTTTGCAATCGGAATAAGAACTCCTGTAGCGGGCTGATATGGTTCTCCCATAGAATATAGCTGATTTACGCATAAATATTGTTCCAGCCCCTTTAAGGACCCAAATTTCATAGCCGCTCTTTTCTTAGGGGGCGGGATGCTCAAACTGAGGCTACTAAAGCAATTACCCCATCACAGATATAAAAGCTACTCTCCTTTGGGTCCGGGAATACAGCCTTCCACGGTATAGCTCCAAGGCTTCTGCTGAAAGCTTAAAAGAGAACCGCCATCGGCTATAATAGTTTCGCCGTACATGAAATTGGCCATGTCGGTGCACATTGCGTACACCAGCAGAGCCACTTCATCAGGCGTATTGGTCCGAGGGGTCATTCTGCCGTTTGTACTGCGAACCTCAAGATATTCCTCGCCGTAGAGAGCACCGGCTTCAGGGCCGTTGGTCAAAGCGCCTCTTGTGGTCATTCCGCCGGGAGCGACACAGTTGACATTAATGCCGTACTGCTTGAGTTCTTTCGCAATTCCTCTGGTCATACTGACAACTCCGCCCTTACAAGCATTGTAATGGGTCATCATAGCCGTACCGTCGGCATCAGAGGCCATATATGCAACAGAAGAGATAAGGACTATCTTGCCAGGGGTCTTGCTCTTAACCATTTGACGGGCAGCGGCTTGAGCCATAAAGTACTCGCCCTTCATATTCGTATCAATAACGCGGTCATATTCAGCCTCGGGCATATCCAAAAAAGCATGCATGGACCAAATAGCGGCGGGTGTAACTAAAATATCTACGTTGCCGTACGTCTTGACGGCAAAATCAACAAGAGCATAGCACTCATCGACAGTGCGAACATCTGTCTTACAGAAGGAAACTTCATAGCCCTTGGCGCGAAACTCCGACTCAGCCTTCTTGCCGGATTCCTCGCCCTGGCAGCCGATAACAACCTTTGCTCCGGCCTCAGCAAGCCGGTTTACAGCACAGTAGCCAAGACCTGTGGCCCCGCCGGTAACAATCGCAACCTTGGTCTTCATGTCATCGATGAAGACTTCGTTCAGAGGGCGCAGACCCTCAACAGATTTCAGCTTGATGCCTTCAGCCATAGCGAATAAATCTCTTGACATAAATAAGCTCCTCGTATGTAATATTTGCAGACAGTTTAAAGTGTGTCTGCTTAGTTCACTTTATGTGATTAAAACAATTAATTTAAAAGCATAACTCTATATTCCGCATAATTAAAACTCTTCTGCTATAGTAAATTTATTATGAAGCGGCAGCTAAAGCCTATCCTCAGCAGACTCAAAACATGGATTTCTTTCGGAAACGGTACATTTGGAGCCTGTGTGAATATACGGCTTTACTGCTTGTTTAACTTTAAATTTACTATAACCATAAGGCCTCACAAACTAAAAATGATTTACAGGATTACCCTTAAGTTATCTTCAAATTCACTTAGTGTAAATGAACTCTATTTAGTTTTAGAAATCCCGCATTCTATTTTGTTGAAGGTATAAGAGTGAGTTCCTATAGGGCTGATTACCCTTTCATCTCATCTAGACTTTTCTTAATTGCGGGAGTAAGTACATCCGTCACATTGGATACCCCCGGTACGATAACCCCAAAGCCGGGCAGCTTCGTAACTGTGTGGTACAGTGCGGAGAGCGCCCTATCCTGCGTTGTCGCAAAGCGGTCACAGGCCTTTAACCTTGGCATAACGGAATCATAATTGCAAACACAGATGTCTGCCTCAGCTGCATCATAGTACTTTTCTGAAAAGGATTCCCACGATGCAATACCATCTCTGGCATCTTGCAGCTGAATGACAAGCTGATGGGTATACTTTTCAATAGCGGCTGTCTGTTTAGGCATCTGATGCTCGGATATATGATATAGATTTGCCGCATACACACCGTTCATCCGGCCAAGCTCGCAGATAGCCTCAGATGTAAATACCTCCTCAACAGAAATGCCTTCTTTTTCACCTATCTGCACAATCAGAACCGTATTGTCTGACGTAAATTCCGCATAGCTGGCATAAGGAGTACTGCCGTAAATATTATCCCAATAAGATTCCTTATAGTTACTGAAATCCATTGCGGAAGAAATTAAACACTTCCAAGTCAGCTTCGTATCCATATGGCCCTTGGTAAACAATTCTTTGCTTCGCACCTCATAAAGCGTATAGAACTTAAAAGTCGGGTCATAATTCTTAGGCTGATATTTTGACTGTTCAAAGCGCTGGCAGGCAATGGCGGCACCGGGTATACCCAGAACATCGCGCAGATGGACATAGTTATACCAGTTGCTATACTCCTCTTCCCGTTCATCGCTAACAGCATTCATAAATACTGATGCTATATATTCCATTGTAAACCCCCATATATACCTAAAATGCTCTTTTCTCTTCACGGATCCGGTCTGTTGGCGCGTGTTAAGGGAAAAAAGATGATGAAAAGCTGCCCACAAATACCTCATTTGATTTGCTTACGGCTATGTAAAAGTTATTCACCCTAAAACCTTCTGTCCCTTGATTATGGGCTTCTATCCGGTGCAGCCTTTTTAGGCAGCACCGGATAGAATTTAGAAAAGATTTATTAAAGGGAGATTGTTATATCTTTTCCATTTCATTCAGGAACTTCTCCAGCTCAATAGGATCCATATGGAAGCCATGTTTATCCTCCGGATATATACCTGTGCGAACATCATTTGCCCATGTGCCGTAGGCTGTAGCCGCCCATTTAAAGAAGTCGGCATAGGACTTCGCATGAGAGGCCAGCTGTGGCATCATGTTAAAGGTGTCAAAATCGACCATTTCAGAACCGTCGGCGGCTCCGCCGGCACAGATGGCAATTACCGGCACACGCAGCTTTTTAGCAATTGCATTCGTAACTTCTATAGGGGTGAGCTCAATAGTCATAGCCATCATTCCGTTTTCCTGATATTCATAAGCCATACGGAAAACTTTCATAGCGTCTTCAGCCGTCTTTCCAAGGCGCTTGTAGCCGCCATGTCTGCTGGTTTGCCATCCGGACAGGGCCCCCACGTGACCGAACACAACCAAATGATTATCAGTCATGTATTTCAGCGTCTCGTTGGTAACGCCCATGGGAAGCAAAGAATCAGCGCCGTTAGCCATATACAGAGAGCCGTTCCTTAAGGCTTCTTCCTTGGAACAGTAGGTAGGGGTCTGCATGTAGAAGTTGATGTGGATATACTGAGCGGCATTGCGCACGGTGCGGATCCACCATGGGGCATTTGCAATCTGCATCTCTGTATTCTCACCGGGAGCAGTCAAGCGGCAAATATCACAGCCGGCCATCTCAGCTGCCATAGTAAAAAATTGGTCTCTGTTGGCAGGGCACATCTGGACGATCTTTTTTCCCTCATCTTTGCACTGCTGGAGATAGTTAATTGTTTTACGGCCCTTCTTCATCTTGGAAGCATGGACCTTTTTGTCTTCCTTGGCAATGTCGATTTCAATTGTTTGGTCTTTTTCACTCATGATGATTCCTCCTTTTTTATAGATCACATCGTATCTTTGCATTCCCTTTGAATAAAAGTACGATATAACAGTACAGAATTTAACTACCCGTTTACTATGTACAGTAAAATAGTATAATTACAGCAACAAAAATCGTATATTTTATACTTAGTGAACCTGAAAACACTTACAGAGAAGCTGTAAAAGTGTTTCTAGGCGGACATCCCCTTACGTTTTTCAGCTTTGTTGACTATGAATGGCTTCACATAAGCGTTTCTATTATATTAAGCCGTTTATGAAAAATAAACTTTTGTAAATACCTTAAGGCTATCTTACTATATGAGGATTTCTAAACCCTATTCCCCAAGAAAACTGACGCAGATGAAAGCAATTTGGGAGCTTTTATTCTAAGCCTCTTTTTAATAAAAACCTTCCGACAGCTTAAATTACTTTATTGCTTTTTGCTTTATTCCCTCGGCAATTTTTTATGTCTGGGGCAATCTGATAAACCCTTGGCTAGAGTTTAACCTATTTCGCAGGCTCCGCTGCCGGGAGCTTTTTCAACAGCATACTTGTTAAAAATAGCGCTATAGCGCCGCCTGTCGCGATATACAGGGCTATAGGCATGCCGCCTTCCACTCCGAATGAAGCAATAACCATGGTATAAATAGAAATTCCGAGAGAGGAACCGAAGCCGGAACCGAGCTGTACAACGGAGTTGCCTAATTGACGTTTTTCCTGGGCAATTTGAACCTGCGGCCCTACAGCGGGGACAACCCCTGCGGCAGAACTGGAAAATCCCAGCAATAGCATGAGTATATATATAAGCCAAATCGGTGTTGTGGGTTTGAGGAATATAATAAAGGCAATAAATATGACGATTCTGATTACTGTCGTAATAAGCGCAATATTGCGGGCATTTCCGGCTTTACCAATCATCTTACCGAAAATAGGGCCCATAAACAGCCCTGCGATAGACATACAGGTAAGTGTTAAGCCTGCCGCAGCAGAAGTTTGCTGCAAAACATAGGTTGCATATAGCGGCAGGAAAAAGAAGAGCGCCATAATAGAGAAATTTGCAAAGAAATTGAATCCTGTAAGGCAAAGGGTGTTTCTATCCGAAAGCACCGTTGATGGGATAATTGCCTTGTCTTTCTTCTTAACAATATCAGCAATCAATATAATCAGCGCAACTGCGGCCATAACCCACAGAATGTTGTTAAGGAAACTGCCAAACGGCGCAAATTCACCAAGAGACAGCGCAAGAATAACCCCCGCAAGAAAAACAACAATTGCAATAGCCCCGGTAAAGTCGAACGAAGCAGTTGTTGAGGCCATGTGTTTTACTTCTTCTTTTGTAACTTTTACCCCGAAGTACATCAGAACTGCTCCGACTAAAAACAATGTGCCCAGCAGATAATGAGGAGTCCTCCAGCCTGCCTGATCAACAATAAAACCAATTAACGGCCCCCCTGCAAGTATGCCTATACTCTGCATTGTTCCGGCCAATCCAAGAAAGGTTCCGGCTTTTTCCTTATCATACATATCCCGAATCGTCGAATAACCGAGGACATATATGGCAGGGCTGTAAATGCTCAAAAAAACAGAGGGGATAACTATAAACCACATGCTTTGAGCAAAGGCACAGGAAAATATTACAAATCCGGCAATAAGAAATGAAACAGCGCCTAATGTACGCTTAATCGAAGGATTTCTTGCGGCTATAAACCCATACATAGGCATAAGCGCTATCCCCAGGCAGCCGGCTATGGACGTTGCTAACGGATAAATATCCAAGCCTCCTATTTCCTTTGCCGCAGCAGGCAGCAAAATGGAAGTGCTTGAAGAAATAAATATTGAGGTAATCATCGCTATGTAAACGGCTATAACGGTTTGCAGCTTTTTTCCTTTTGGAGCAGTTTCGAATGGATTCATTTAACGACCTTCCTTTCTTAAAACTACGGAAAAACTCCATATTACAGATAGAATTTAAATGAACTGTCTGACTGTAGCAGCGCTTAGATAGCCGCCGTCAATAACGATATCTATCCCGTTGATATACTGTGCTTTATCGCTTGCCAAAAACTCAGCCAGATACGCAATCTCTTTCGGGTTTCCCATTCTTCCGGCGGGATTCTTTTCCAAGATATCTCTTGCGCCTTTGCTGTCTTCAACCGAGGCCAAAAGCGGTGTTTCAAAAGTTCCCGGGGAAATGCTTACCACTCGGACACCCTTTTGGGCAAATTTGACACAGCATTTTTTTGTATATTCAACTACAAATTTCTTAGAAATGGCATAAGCGTATCCTACATTATCAGAAATCTCCAATGCTTTTTCAACCGCTTCCGGATAAGCTGCCATTTCCATCAGTTCCGGAAAGGCCTCAGGGCTTGGAATTATATGTGCCGCCAGTGAAGCGATATTGATTAAAACCCCGCCTTGTCCAATCAGCGGATAGAAAACCTCAGACACATTCATCGTTCCTAGCATATTGATATTGTAAACAGTTTTTGCGTCATTGCTGCTTGAAGATACGCCTGCGGCATTTATAATGCGCCGAATAGTGCCTATTTCCATTGCCTTTTCAGCGCGGGCCTCCACAGAAGTCCGGCTGGAAACATCACAGGCTATCCCAACGGCCTCTATGCCTTCATTTTTTAAAGTGTTCGCGGCCGTCTCTATTTTTTCGGCAGTTCTTCCGCACATCAGTACCGGGCCTTGTTTACCAAATATCCTTGCAACCTCAAAGCCCATACCGCTCCCTGCGCCTGTCACAATAGTCAAATCTTTCATATACAAAGTTCTCCTTCCCTTTAAAGTCCTTGTTCTAAATATAAATTTGCCTCCGTTGCAATTCCATTCAATGGAATATCCCATCGGTCGCAGGCAATTTGACCCTGAACCGCCTGAACTTCATAAGCGGCTGCGATACTAATTGCATTATTGCATTGGGGCAGATATCTGTCGTAGTAGCCCGCACCCATACCTACCCGCATTCTGCTGGAACCGTCAAAGGCAGTACAGGGAGCAATGACCAAATCAATCTCGGAGGGGTTAATGATATAAGAACGCTCCTTTCGCGGCGCACGGATGCCATATTTTCCAATTTCCCATGCTTCCAAATCTATGGGCACGGCGGCAATCATTTGCCCGTCACCATAGCAAATAGGATAAGCAACGCTCTTTCCGTCTCGCACAGCCTGCTCGTTAAAATATGTAATATCTGCCTCACCATTAAATGCTTGGTAGGAAAATATTGTTTTAATATAGCTGTAACAAGGCATTGCCAGAAGTCTTTCAGAGATTATCCGGCTATATCGTTTAGCCGCATCTTGGTCTAATCCCTTCCGTGCTGAAATCCCCTCTTTGCGCTGCCGCGCTTTTCTTTCCGCTACAATATCCAACAATACCCCCTCCTCTCTCAATCATAGACATAGCTGAAATCCTTTATCGAAGTCCATCTATCCTGCTGTTTCTACTATCAATTTACCTTCTTTGGGAGTTGATTGAAATACATAATTTTATGTATCTTATATATAGAGACAGTTTTATACTCCAACGTCCAGCATACACACGGCCGAAAATATACCTGAGGCAAATACCGAAAGAGTATCCCATATAGTAAATTTTAAATTGAACCGTAACAAAAACCGTATATGCACTGTGGCTTAAAAGGTACCGTCTCCGAAGAAAGCCCGTACCTTTGAGCTGCTTGCAATTAGGTCTTTTCTGCTTCCTTAAATAAAACTTACTATAAACACACAAATCACAAATAAGCCGGAAAGACAAATGGGCGTATTGCTTGGTAATTCCAAACAATACGCCCATTTGTAGAAGTATATATCCTATAAGAAGACATAACAAGATACACTAAAGAAAATCTTTCTGTGTCTTTCCTCCGCCCAACGGATATAGCCATTATGGAATATGCATTTTAAGCTTGTGCTTTTTCTCCGGTGTCTGCTTCTATGTTTTATTTTAAAGTTTTTGAACCAAAGCCTTTTTAATATTTGCAAGAGCAATTTATTTCATCTAAAAAAGCAATTTCTTCGTCAAAAACATTTAAAGTGTATCCTGACTAGCTTTTATGAAATCCCACAGGCTTTAAGCGGGTTTTCATAAAAGCGTTTTCCCTCCAAAAAGAAAAAGATTAAAGAGCATTTTTATATTTTTTTAAATGAAATCTCCGTTGATTTTCCGGAACGCTCAAGCAAATTTTACGGCTATGGTGTTAATCTGCACTAAAAAAGGCAATGCATTATCGCATCGCCTTTAATTATTAATAAATATATGTACATGTACTATTTATTCAGCATCGTAAGGATTAATTCCTGCCGGTTCGTAATGTTCATTTTGGCATAAATATTTGCAATGTGCTTATATACAGTGGACGTACTAAGACAAAGCTTTTGAGAAATACTGGCCGGTGTTACGCCTTCGCAGATAAGATGCACAATTTCGGATTCTCTTTGCGTCAATAATTCCTTGGATTCCTTTGCAGCCAAATTACTTCGGTCACGTTTCTGTAAAACATGAAGATTTTTATGAAGGTTATCTGAGTGAGACTGAATTATATTAAAGATTAAGATTTCTTTTTGCGTATATTCACTGCTGCTTGTTCGGTCAAAGGTGATAATTGTCTTCGTAAGATCGGAAGCATCATGAAAAAGAATACTTAAGCTGTGGCGAAGACCCTGCGGCTTGATATAATCCATAATAAATTCATTGTTCTTATTCTCCGGATTTGACCAGTCAAAAGTATGATTTACCACATTCGACTTAGAGCGCTGGCCTTCCCTGCCAATAGAATAGCGGCCTCCCTCAATTTTAGAATAATACTGCAAATAGGCTTCTATCCAATTCCTGTCGGCGCCGTATAATACCGTATCATACACCTTTCCGTTGTCGTTTATGAAATAAACTCGGGCTTGGTCATAAGGGATAAGTTTATTAACATTTTCTGTAAGATATAAGCAAAAGTCTTTGGGCACACGGATACTACCTGTTTTAAGCAAAAATTCATGAATATTAATCCAAGGCAATTCTACATTGAAATAATTCATATAATTTCCTCCACAAATAATACCGACAGCCATTATAGTCACATTTGCCAACCATTAGCTAGTTTAATAATATTCATTTGCGCAAACAGATATAGTTTTCCCATTTAACAATATTATATTGTATATTATCACTAAATGTCAATGTCTGAAATCTTTCTGAATATAAGAAAAAGCAAGCAAAGTACAAGCGGCTTTAACCAAGTGTCTATATGGATGAAAATTATATTTTTACTTATCCTAACAGAAAGCTCATATTCCCCAACTGCATTACAAATCATTTTTAAATTTTTTATTATAAATATAATAGCAACTGCACACTTTAGCCGAATATGGTCTGCTCCTTCACTTGAGTTTTCAAAGCCTCAAGGGCTTTCAGCATCATTTCCTTTCTGAGTGACAATTCCTCATCCTTACTAAGGCTTGGATCTCCCGTTGGATATGGAATGGCTACCCCCGGTAATATTCTATTTGCCCCAACTGTCTGGGATATTGGAACAATGGTGCATACATGTACCGCAGGGATGCCTTTTGCTTCAATCGCCTTTACCATCGTTGCACCGCAACGCGTATCGGTTCCTCAGGTAGACGTTAGAATAACACCGTTTACGCCGCTAGCAAGAAGCCTTTCCGCGATGGCCTCTCCATATTTTTTCGCGCTTGAAACAGCGGTTGTGTTCCCTACAGTAGAATAAAAGTATTTATCCAATGAAGAAAACTGTTTTTCCTTCTCAAGCAGCCGCATGGCATCTAAAGGCAATACTCTGTCCGGGTCCTCAAGGGCGTATACCGGATCATACCCGCCATGAACGGTTATAAACGCTTTCCCATTTAAGTCATCAATTGAAGATATATCATAGGTGCCGTATTTGGAGGCATTTGCCGATTCAATTCTATCGGGATTTCCGGCCGGTACAATTCCGCCTGAGGTCACCAGAGCAATTTTGGCACTTTTCAAATCCATTATGGCAGGGGCCGGCTCAACCCTGTCAAATACGGGCATGGGAAGCTCGGTCGTAAAGGTCTCACCTTTGATTTTTTGCAAAAGCATATCAATACCTCTTTCGGCTCCGCATTTATCCTTCCACACATTAACCCTATATCCCTGAGGCAAGTACCTCTCATCTTCAGGGAAGCCTATTTCCTCGTTTAAAAGCAGCTTGGTTAACAGTGAGCACATTGCCGGAGCGGCATTTCTCATTGAGGCAGCGTTTGAAGTCGTTGAAATAATATAAATATCCTTTGCGTACATTTCAGCGCCGGGATTTTCATGAAACATGCCCGTTACTACGGGAATACCCATTTTCTCACGGGCCATGCTGCCTACTGCGCCGCAGGCAAGTCCATACCGGCCCGCGTTAAATGCCGGACCCAACATGAAGCCGTCTGGGTTATACTTCTCTAGCTCATTTGCAATATATTCAAGAACCGCCTCCTGGTTTTGAGCAAAATAACTATCGCCGCATACGATTGTAGCTGCTATTTCAGCCGTATCCCCCAATAAATCGTTAATTAATATCCCTGGGCCTACAGGCCCTGCCTTAACGAAGGGAGGGATATCTGCTTTTTCTTCTCCGCCGATTTGCGCGTAAAATTGATTTATATAGTGTATAATGCGCCTTTTTTCCATATAATCACCTCCATTTATTTCAGCCTGGTTGACATTTTTTCATATCCCAGCTCGCATATTGAACCCATTATAGCAGCAATTTCCACCGAAACGCTTCCGTCGTCTGCAATGCTTTCAGCATTTCCTCCGGTAATAATTCGGACATTCTCAATATTTCCTATTATCTTTTCCATTTTAGGCAGTCTGACATATTCATTTCCGTTGCCGTTTGTAATTACGGCATCCGCCTCCGGCGTTACATCTGCAAGGCCCTGGGACGCACCGTCCCGCCCTGCGTATTCATCGGTAATAAGTACAGTTTTAATGCCTTTATGCTCAAGATGCTTGCAGTTAAGCATTAAATCCGTTTCAGGGTTTCCGCCGCCTTCCTCGGTAATAACAGCGCCGTCAGCGCCGATTAGATGCGCCAGATTGCTGGCGTAATAGGCGCTTCTAATTTTATCTGTAAGCATGGCGCTTTCATTTGTCAGTATTACCCCTGCAAAGCACAGGTCCTTTCCGTGACGCCGTAAAAGGTCCATAATTACAGGATTATTCATATGGTGAAACGAAGTGTTTTTATGCCCGGGGGATGCACAGTTACCGCTTACGATGGCCCCGTCAAGCACCTCTGTCGGCTGTATCAGTGTCGAGAGCATGCCTTTTGCATTAAGACCGTAAACATAGGTATCATGCATCAGGCCCTGGCATTGTATCATATATGTATATACTATCTTCGGCAGATCAGGGTAAAGCCTTCCCATTTCGCACAACGGCTCACGGGTAAAGCAGAGTCTGTCGTCCGGCTCCTGCCCCAAAGTAAGTTTTCCAAGAAAAGCAGCTGTTTTCAGGCCGGCTATTCGGACGGTTTCTTCATGGGTATGCTTGTCAATGTTCTGAACGGGGGTAATAAGCGGAGCAAGGATAATCATCTTTGAAAAACTGTTATATTTAGCTCCGGGGCCGGACATATCTATTATCCCCTCCTGAAACGCAACGATGCTCCCTGTAGTTGCTATACAGCATCCTTCAAGAGAATTGGTAACTCCTGCTCCAACCGTAGCGACCTCTCCCACATAGCCTGGAAATACCTGCCCTCCGCCCGATTCCTTATACCGCGGCTGAATAATATCCTTTACGGGAACAATTCGGGTAGATTCTCCCGGCCTAGCGATTTCAAAATCCACACCGGCTATGTTTTTATCTTCCATAAGGACGCTACGAAGCTCGTCCTTATTAATATAGACAACGCCCTTTTCATAAAAGCCTTTATCTGAAAAACACATATCATGAACGTAAAACTTATTTAAAGTATATTCCATCTTAAGCTCCTTTCCTTTTCTATAATAAGCTGATACAGCTTGAAACAATGCATTTATCAATAAATTGCAGGTCATTCAGTATGTCTGTATCTTCCGGATAATGGGCTTTTTCTGAACTCATAAGCCTCTTTGTATGTAAAATTGCTTTATCTATGGTTTCTGCGCTTAAATACTCTTTGTGCCCCTCAAATACGGATAGCAATATGCTTTTATAGGGGGAATAATCAGGCAGAATATTCCCATATAGAGGATGACTTATCAGCCTGTGCCCTTTCGCTATCAATACCTTGGCCGCTTCCAAAAGCTCAATCACACTTATATCCTGATATATAATTTGAATGTTTCCGTCCAAAGAGTCTATCATTGCCGGATTATTTGTTAGGCATAAAGCCCTCATAAATAAGCCTCCCCTGTAAATTAGCATTATAAGAAAACAAACCCCTACATATATTCGCTTCAGGGGTTTGTTTCATAATTTTTAAATTAATCCATAAGCTTAAAATCTGTTGCCCGGAAGCTTTGTAGCCATTTCTCTTTGGAATTTTGCATTTCTCCTGTCAATGCTTGTAACCCGAGTATCCTCGCATACCTGGTGGGAAATATACTGAAAAGGCACAATGAGAAAAAGCACGGCGATTTCCTCTTCAATATCCCCTTTATCAATATGAAGCACATAATCTCCCTTTATTGACCCGTCAGTTGTAATAAGTATTACTCTGGACGTCAAAAGATGCATTTTTTCATAGATTTCCATTAACCTGCCGTGTATTTCAGGATTTTCAGCGTCAACAATAATAATTGTATGGTTCTGATATATTTCATAGGCAGGTCCGTGGAGTATTTCCTCCATATCATATGCATTGGCCGGACAGCCATAGGTTTCCGTTAGCTTCAGCGCCGTTTCAAGCGCCGTTGCATATGTAGGGCCGCATCCCACGGTCATTACTCTGTCCATATCTCTTAAAAACTCTTTATTTTCATTATAGAATTTTATTGCGGCCTCCCTTGCCTCCGGCAATTTCATAACGGCCTTTGTAATCTGCCCGATAAGATAATCATATTCAGCCTGTGTCAGGCGCTCCAGCGAAAGCGCCGCCTCAAGGGTACACAGCATCATAAAAAGACTGCTCATAATAAGACCCTTTGTTACGAATTTATCGCCGGGGGTGCTGTTATAGCCGATAACCACCTTTACATAGTCCTTAAGGGGAGCTTCAACCCAATTAGTAAAAGCGATAGCGTCTATCTTCTTTTCCTTCATGTGCTTTGCTGCCGCCACCGTATTCGTACTATGGCCGCCCTGTGACATGAATACGACTAAGTCGTCCTCCGCTACGCTTTCCATATCATAATATAGAAATGTTGCCGCCCACTGGAGCTTTACTTCCATTTTAAGATATTTCTGCATAAAGAACCGTACGTTGCTTGCGATATTATAACTGCTGCCGCTGGCCACAATAAAAATTCTTTTATACTTTCTCTTTTTCATTACATCCACAAACTTCTTGGTTATTTCTTTTCTGTTTTCAACATTTGTCTTAGCCAGAGTTTGTGCTTCAATCATATAATCATCCATTGTTTTAACCATTTTTAACCTCACAGTATTCTTTTAGTAATTTTTTCTAGTAATTGAATATGCCGAGCCATGTAAGTATAATGCCTGCTGCCAGCGTTCCATAAAGGATATATGTAGCTTTAACTCTGCTCTTCACCAGCTTATACATAATTGCAAATACGCCAAGAGGCAAAAGCTTCGGTGCAATAGAATCCAAAAGGCTCTGAACGTTAATTACGCCGCTGTTGGTTGCAAACTCCAAAGAGGTTGAAACCCCTATCATGGATGCGACCATACCGCCTACGACCATTAAACCAACTATGGAGCCCAGCATGGAAATACGCTGCATGATATTACTTTCAGATATTTTTATAAGCAGGCTTCTTCCCAGGTCAAAGCCAACATACAGGCCCTTAATACGCAAAAACAGAGAAGGTACATTAAAAGCAATTAATGCAAGGAGCACCCCAAGGGCATTGCCCTGCATCACCATGCCTACGCCGATGGCACTGGCGACAATTCTCAATACACCCTGGAAAAATGCATCACCGATACCGGCGAGAGGTCCCATTAACGAAACCTTGACCGAGTTAATGGCTGAGGGGTCAAAATCTCTTTTATTAGCGTATTCCTCCTCCATTGAAAGCGCTATCCCTGCGATAAAAGGGGCGCACTGGCCGGTAGTATTAAACAAAACAATATTTCTTTCAAGCGCTTCCTTCAAATCCTGTTTATCGGGATACAGTTTTTTAAGAGCCGGGATAACCATAAAGCAATATCCCATTCCGCCCATTATTTCATAGTTAAATCCCGCCTGGAAAGCCCACGAGCGCCACTGAACCTTGTTTAGCGTAGCCCTGTCAACCTCATATTTTTTATCGTTATTTAATGTAGCCTCTTCCATACGCTTAAACCTCCTCGCTTTCTTCAGGTTTTTGGTTATAAAGAAGACTGAATATTACAGCCACACATACTGCAAGCGCCGCAAGGCCGACCGTATCCATGCCTAAATAAGCTACGATTACAAATCCGAGCGCAAAGAAAACCAGATATTTTTTCTGATACATCTGAGTGAAAAGAATTGCAAAGCCAAGACCCGGAAGCATCTTGCTGGCTGCCTTAAGCCCGGATATAATAACCTCCGGAAGCATATCCAAAAGACCCTGCACAGCCGGTACGCCTGCGAGAATAGCGAAAAATGCCGGAACAAACGCCGTAATAATACAATAGACAATACCCGTTAAAATCTGCATCCGCGTTACGCCGGCGGGGTCACCTTCGCTTGCGTAATTTCGCGCCTTTTTTACGAAATAAACGTTAAAGGTAGTTCTTACAAGGATTACAAGGGCCTGACCAAGGGCCGCAACAGGCACTGCCAAAGCCACGGCAATCTCCATACCCTGATTGGATAATATTGCAATAGCCGTAGCCAAAACAGAGCCTAGCACCTGATCGGCCGGCGTTGCAGCCCCTATGCCCATATTGCCTAAAAATACCAACTGCAATGTTCCGCCAATTAAAAGACCTGTTATGGGGTCTCCCAAAAGAAAACCTGTAAGCGGACATAATACAATGGGTTCCTCTAAAAACAGCTGACAGCCAAACCGGCCCTCCGCTCTTCCTATAAGTGCCACCAAGCCAACCAATAAAGCTGGAATCAACATTAATTTGCCTCCTCTTAAATTCTAGGTTTCAAAATAGGAACTTGGACTAATCAAACCTTCCCATGGAGCCTTTCCATAGGGTTTGACGGATATTGAACTTAAATATTTAACTAAACCGCCCTGCGCGCGCAATTGAAGGCGGATAAAGCCGTTTAAAGGGATTTGCTTAAATGGATACCTGATGGGCTGTCGGGGGTTGGAAATGCATCGATTACGATACCCATGCCCATCATCTCTTTGATATCTGTTAATTGTTTCTCGTTTAAAAAGCAGCAGTTTGAATAGGCGGTTGCGCCTTCCGTTTGTTTTGTATTGCTGATGTTAACAAACTCAGTGGGGACCTTTTTAACAAATCTTAAGGCTTCCGCTACGTCCGGCAGTACAATCATCGTGTTCTTATTTCTTACCTTTTCACTGGTCAGTATGGCATCTGTCTTGCTTTCAGGCAGAACACGAAATTCTACGCCGTGGGGAACGCCAAGCTTCAGCATACTTGCCGCAAAGCTGTCAGAGGCGGATTTATCGTCTACAACGATTATATACTCAATATTAAGCCATTTGACCCAACCGAAGACTACCTGTCCGTGAATCAGCCTGTAATCAATATCAACCAATTTTATCATATATCCATCCCTCCCAATAATTCGTTCATATATATGGTTTCCTTCTGAATCGCCGCCAATGCATGTTTTATAACAAATTCCGTTTCACCCTGGCCTAGGGCAACTTCAAGAAGAAGAGGCATGTTTACCCCGGAAACAACATGCAGCCGGCTATTATAAGGCAAAAGCTCCGAAACTGCCCTGTTTACGCTTCCGCCCTTTATATCTGTAAAAACGATAATATCTTCTGATGTTGCGTTCAGAGCGTTTATAATATTTGATTTTATGTCATCCAAAGTATTTATACTATCGCAAAAGCAATTCATAGCGACAGCGCCTCCGCGCCCTGTGAGTATTTCCAATGTATGCTTCATGCCTTCCGCCATTCTCCCATGTGTTGCAATAATGATATTTGCCATAAAGGGTCCCTCCGTCATCGTTCTTTTTATTATTTAACCATATTTTCCGACTGTCTTTAATTTTTTTCTTTTTTTGAAAACTTTTGCAAATTATTAAAAAGTGCCGCTTATTTTTTTAGAAATGCTATAGTTATTATGAATATGAAATGAAGCAAATAATTTTATAGAAGAGATTTTTAAGATAACCCGGATATGTTTTTAACATAACAAAAAATGGCGACATCTCGGCGCCATTTTATAGTAATGAATGCATAATAGCTATTTAATTTCACTAATTATCTTTCCATACCTATATACTAACAGATCAACAAAAGCCAGTAAGGTATGATTATTTATGAATTTAAGTCCGTTTTTACTTAGGTCTCCTCCCATATAAATAATCTCATCTACTAGGTCGGGATATTCAAAATCTTTGTTATTGGTCAGCAAAACAACCTTTGCCTTCGTGTCTTTTATATGACTTTTTTTATTCTTTGCTTTAAATAATGTATTATGCAAGTAGTTTCCGGTAATAGAAAATATGAGAATCAGAGAATTTTCATCCGAGGAATTGCGCAGATAATCATATTGCGCATCCGTATCGATAAGAGTAATGATTATCTTACCAAGTTTTATCATTTTTGCCTGCAGGGTCAGGCAGGCGTATTCCGAATGGAGAAGCCCCATTGCAATAACCTTTTGATAAGTCATAATATCCCGGGCAAGCCGGTCAACCTCATGAAGGTTAATATTATCCAATACAGCGCTATAGCAGCGGCTGATTTCATCCATATATAATTGCCTGTATTCGTAGAAATCCATTGAGTTATCCAAAAGCCTGCTGTTTAACTCGCTTCTGTATAAATCATTTGACACATCATGAAGCAGGCAATATTTAAAATCAAAAAAATCCTCATATCCGATTTTACGGCAAAATCTGCTGACGCTTGAATTGGATACATTACACAGCCTGGAAATAGTTTCAATACTGAAGCTTTCAAGATGGTCTATATTTAGCAAAAGCGTCATGGCTATACTGTAAAACGTGCTTCCTTCCGGCTTTTGATTTAATATAAATAGCAGCTTATAAAGTATTTCGCTCATGATTTACCCCCAACTTTTATTTATAAGGAGAATTGTTATGGCGGTTAAAGGCATTATATTTGATATGGATGGCGTAATATTTGATACAGAGAAAATATCTTATCAAACATGGCATCTTGCGGAAAAGGAATTTAATATAAAAATTGACTACGGCAAACTATATAAATTAATGGGAGCAAGCCATGATGATATCATAAGCCAGTATTCAGACATTATGGGCAGCATCGAGCTTGCAAAAGCTGCATACATCTGGCGTCACAAAAAAATAAATGAAATAATTAAAGCCGACGGTCTTATTGCAAAGCCCGGCTTCATAGAACTTATGGGATACATTAATTCCCGGGGTCTTAAAACAGCCCTGGCAACCTCAACAAAATACAATAAAATGCTCTTCACATTTAAACACAGCAATATTGAAAACCCTTTTACCCATATCATAACAGGCGACATGGTAGTGGCAAGCAAGCCAAACCCCGAAATATTTCTGAAAGCAGCCGAAGTCATGGAGCTTCCTATTAAAGACTGCATGATACTTGAGGATTCCTATAACGGCATAACCGGAGCGATTGCATCAGGTGCAAAAGCTGTTATGGTGGTGGATTTAATGCAGCCTACGGATTTTATAAAAAATAATTGTCTGGCCGTCGTAAACAGCCTCAACGAGGTAATCAATATTCTTGAAAATCTTCCTGCTGATTAGACACCAGTAATTATATTATAATAATATTCTTTGATTTGGTCAAATAGGTATAAGCTAAACTTTTCAAAGACAGAGCCCCAGCGGTGCTTGTTCCTGCATCTTCGGCTAAGACTTCTTTTGTTATCTGCTTGGGGTATCCATTACAAAAAATTTATGCTTAACTCTTATTTTACTAGGTCTTATTGTTCTCATTAAAAAGGCAACGGCGAATATAGAAACAGTTTATTAAGAAAAATTTCCTCTAAGGAAACTGATTTGTTTTGTTTTCTTCTTTTAAATTTTTAAATCTCTTTTTCTTATTAACCTCAGCCCCAAAAAGTCTCTTGGTTGGAATTTTTCTTTCTATGTCTTTCTTCACACTTAATCTTACTTGACCTGACAATTTAGGAATTTACTATAATATTTCTTAAAAAATATATTTTGTAGATATTTACATAAACATCAGTCAAAATTTAACAAAAAATCCAAGGCTTCTACAAACCTTGGATTTCCTATGTTTTTAGTAAAGGTACCACCCAGATTTGAACTGGGGGTGAAGGAGTTGCAGTCCTCTGCCTTACCACTTGGCTATGGTACCATGTTATTATAAACCAAAGAGACAAGCTCCTTGGTTTTAATTGGAATCCGGCAGCCACCTACTCTCCCGGGCAGTCTCCCGCCAAGTACCATCGGCCGTCTGTGGCTTAATCGTCGTGTTCGGTATGGGTACGGATGTTTCCCATAGACGCATCACCACCGGAAAGTTGTTAATTAAAAATACTCTTTTTACTTTGAAAAATTGAAATTTATATCATTAGCTTTGGCTAATATTTACTTTATTTGCTGACCCGTAGGGGAATCGAACCCCTGTTTCAGCCGTGAGAGGGCCGTGTCTTAACCGCTTGACCAACGGGCCAAAATTTAATTAATAACGGCTCTGCTAATTGTTTAAGGGAACAATTCTATTATATGACATTTTATATTTTTTGCAACCCCTAATAAGCAAAACACATTAATATTTTACAATACCCTAAAAACTAAATAGAGAAAGAAGGATCTGAAACGATGTGATGCTTAACCATAGCGTAAGCTATCTTTCGATAAGCTGTTTCTTTAGCTTTGCATCTTTGATATATTTTCATATACCCTTTTTATTGGACAAGCCCTCGGCCTATTAGTATGAGTCCGCTCAATACGTTACCGCACTTACACTTCTCACCTATCTACCTTGTACTCTTCAAGGGGCCTTACTGCCTTTCGGCATGGGATATCTTATCTTGAGGGCGGCTTCACGCTTAGATGCCTTCAGCGTTTATCCGTTCCGAACTTGGCTACTCTGCCATGGATTTGGTATCCAACAGATACACCAGCGGTTCGTCCATCCCGGTCCTCTCGTACTAAGGACAGCTCCTCTTCAAATATCCTGCGCCTGCGACGGATAGGGACCGAACTGTCTCACGACGTTCTGAACCCAGCTCGCGTACCGCTTTAATGGGCGAACAGCCCAACCCTTGGGACCTTCTTCAGCCCCAGGATGCGATGAGCCGACATCGAGGTGCCAAACCTCCCCGTCGATGTGAACTCTTGGGGGAGATAAGCCTGTTATCCCCAGGGTAGCTTTTATCCGTTAAGCGATGGCACTCCCACTTGTTACCACCGGATCACTAAGTCCTACTTTCGTATCTGCTCGTGATGTCTCACTCGCAGTTAAGCAACCTTCTGCCTTTACACTCTTTGAATGGTTTCCAATCATTCTGAGGTTACCTTTGAGCGCCTCCGTTACTCTTTCGGAGGCGACCGCCCCAGTCAAACTGCCCGCCTAACAATGTCCCCTATCCGGTTAACGGCTTAGGGTTAGAAACCAAGTTACACAAGAGAGGTATCCCACCGGCGGCTCCACCTAGACTAGCGTCCAGGCTTCTTTGCCTCCCTCCTATCCTGTACATGTGTAACCTAATCCCAATATTAAGCTGCAGTAAAGCTCCATGGGGTCTTTCCGTCCTGTCGCAGGTTGCCAGTATCTTCACTGGCTGTTCAATTTCACCGGGTGTGTTGTCGAGACAGCGCCCAAATCGTTACGCCTTTCGTGCGGGTCAGAACTTACCTGACAAGGAATTTCGCTACCTTAGGACCGTTATAGTTACGGCCGCCGTTTACTGGGGCTTGAGTTCAAAGCTTCGGATTGCTCCTAACCTCTCCCTTTGACCTTCCAGCACCGGGCAGGCGTCAGCTCCTATACTTCACCTTGCGGTTTTGCAGAAACCTGTGTTTTTGATAAACAGTCGCTTGGGCCTCTTCTCTGTGTCCAGCTTGCGCTGGAACCCCTTCTCCCTAAGTTACGGGGTCATTTTGCCGAGTTCCTTAACAACACTTCTCCCGTCGGCCTGTGGATTTTCTCCTCGTCTACCTGTGTCGGTTTACGGTACGGGTACGTATATCGCAATAGCAGCTTTTCTCGGCAGTGTGGATTCAGAAACTTCGCTACTTTTCTTCACTCCGCTTCACACTTCAGAAACAATTAAGGGGTTTTCCTCCTAATCTATCCTTTGTGCTTGCCCGGGTATTTCCTTTCCCCGGTTTTCCTATCCTCCTGCTTCCCTGCAGTTCTGAATATACGCAGTACAGGAATCTCTACCTGTTGTCCATCGACTACGACTCTCGTCCTCGCCTTAGGTCCCGACTTACCCTGAGAAGATTAGCTTTACTCAGGAATCCTTAGACATTCGGCCTAAATGTTTCTCACATTTATCTCGCTACTCATTCCGGCATTCTCTCTTCTACTTCGTCCACGGTCCCTTTCAGTTCCGCTTCTTCCTACTGTACAATGCTCCTCTACCCCTCTACTATTTACTTGTAAATAGTAAAAGCCATAGCTTCGGCGCCGTGTTTTAGCCCCGGACATTTTCGGCGCAGGTTCTCTCGACTAGTGAGCTGTTACGCACTCTTTGAATGTATGGCTGCTTCTAAGCCAACATCCTAGTTGTCTTTGAAATCCCACATCCTTTTCCACTTAACACGGACTTGGGGGCCTTAGCTGTTGGTCTGGGCTCTTTCCCTTTTGACTATGAAACTTATCTCACATAGTCTGACTCCTATACATCATCTTTATGGCATTCTTAGTTTGATTTGGGTTGGTAACCTTTTAGGGCCCCGCGCCAGTTCAGTGCTTTACCTCCACAAGACTTGTATAAGGCTAGCCCTAAAGCTATTTCGAGGAGAACCAGCTATCTCCGGGTTCGTTTGGAATTTCTCCGCTATCCACAGTTCATCGCCACCTTTTTCAACAGATGTGCGTTCGGTCCTCCATTACCTTTTACGGTAACTTCAACCTGACCATGGATAGGTCACCCGGTTTCGGGTCTACTTCATAAAACTAGACGCCCTATTCAGACTCGGTTTCCCTTCGGCTTCGTACCTTCTTAGTACTTAACCTCGCTTTATGAATGTAACTCGCCGGACCGTTCTACAAAAAGTACACGGTCGTTCTCACTTCCGTTGTTTGTAAACAAAGGGTTTCAGGTTCTCTTTCACTCCCCTCCCGGGGTTCTTTTCACCTTTCCTTCACAGTACTATACTCTATCGGTCACCAGTTAGTATTTAGGCTTGGGGGGTGGTCCCCCCGGCTTCAAACAGGGTTTCTCGTGTCCCGTTCTACTCTGGATTCTGCTGTCTTTGCTTAAGTTTCGCTTACGGGGCTTTCACCCTCTTCGGCCGGCTTTCCCAAAACCGTTCAGCTACCCTCGCAAAATAACGTTTGCAGTCCGCAACCCCGAGCATGCAAGCATGCTTGGTTTGGCCTCTTGCGATTTCGCTCGCCACTACTTTCGCAATCACTTTTGTTTTCTTTTCCTGTCGCTACTTAGATGTTTCAGTTCACGACGTTTCCCTCCCGCACACTATGAATTCATGTACGGGTGACAGAGCTTTTCTCTGCCGGGTTTCCCCATTCGGACATCTGCGGGTCACAGGCTGTGTGCGCCTCACCGCAGCTTTTCGCAGCTTGCCACGTCCTTCATCGGCTTCTGGTGCCAAGGCATTCTCCCTTTGCTCTTTTTAGCTTGACCTTTGTGTCGTAAAAATCTTGCGATTTTTACGAAATTTACTGAAGGCAGAAACAGCTATTCCTGCGGCTTTTTACAAAAGCCTTGAAACACGCTGTTTTCCTCCAATGGGCAAAGCCCATTCTGCGGATTAAATTAAAACCCTAAGGTTTTAAAACTCTTCATTTATTCTCTTCAGTAATACATTTATTTTTCTCGATAAGTAATAATTTACTTATCAAGAGACCATTTCAGACCTAACATTTTCTTTTTTCGTCATGCTTTAATCTTCATTTGAAATTTTCATTTCTCCTGCTTCTCTCTGCACTCCGATGAAATTGTTTTTCTTCTTCTCTCTATTCAGTTTTCAAGGTACTGTTATTTTATTTATCGTCTAATATGTTTCGCAATCAGACGCTTTAGTATATTATCATAATATCAGGTTTCTGTCAAATATAATTTTAATTTTTTAAAATTATTTTTATAAAGTCTTTTTATTAGTAAAATAGGGCATGATAGGAGTAAAAACTACTCTATAAGATATCAATAAAGGTTTTTAAATAAATTCAAGAAATGCAGAAAGCATTTATTATAATACAGCAAAGTGCTCATAAAGAAGTAAAAAATCTATTCATGATAGACTCAAAAACACAGATTTTTCAGAAACAGCATATCTTTTAGTCTACGTGAACATAGGGTTTCGTTACTGTTTAATTTTATAGTTACTGTACTTACAGGAGGGTAAAAATGTATAATTTTTATAAAGAAAATAAAGGAAAGATGTTTTTAATTTTTCTTTTGGCGGCTAATATGTTCTTTTTTTCTCTGAATTTTACCTGTATGAAAAGTGAAGCTCCTGCAAATTATAAACAAGACAAAATAGACAGCATCACAGATAAAATCATTCAAAGGGAAGTTGTGGAAGATACTTATTTAATTTATCTTCCTGATGAAGAAATAAAAGAGGATATCATATTATATAACAAAAAAACCGCCGATTTGAAAATAAGCTATAAGCTTTATGCCACGAGAACGGTTTTTTTGCTTTGTGAGCTGGATTTAAGCGAAAGCGCCACAGATTACGATAAAATACCCGATGATTTAAAGGAAATCATCAATAAAATATCAGCTTATGCCTTATATGCAAATGCAACGGAGCTTATTTTGTCTGATTCCGAAATTAATCAGCTTATTGCCGGGGAAATAGGCGGCTCTTACGGTGCATGGCCATGGCATATTCATGAAGAAGCTCTTGATTATGAAATGGAGGATTACTTCATTTTAATCGAAAAAATTATGAAATCCCTCATTAAGCTGTAAAAGCCTTGTTTTTCCGTTTTTTTAATAAATAACAGAGCCTTTTCTGCTTTTGAAAACGGTACGGCCTGTATATGCTTATTTCATTGAAAAAGGTTTTATAAGGGCAAATTTATAGGAGGAGAAGTGCATTATGAGAAAATATACCATTGTTGATTACTTCGGGTATGATTTATCCCCTCAGGAAAGAATGAAGGCAATTAAAACCGCCGGTTTTGACGGTGTTATTTTGCTGTGGGCGAATTATTTTGACAGCGATTATAAGGAATTTCCCAAATATGCATAAGAAGCCGGACTATCTGTTAAAAATACCCCTGGGCCTTATCTCCATGCCAATACCATATGGAAAGATGCAATAGCAGGTGAGGATTATACGGCTCATATTATTAATTGTATTAAAGATTGTTCTGTTTATGAAATTCCCACTCTTGTTCTTCACCCCATAAACGGCATGACACCTTTGCCGGCGGAGGATATTGGTATCGAGCGGTTCAAAAGAATTGCCGGAGAAGCAGAAAAATATAATATTAATCTTGCAATAGAAAATCAGGGGAATCCGGAATACATAGATTTTGTTTTTAAAAATGTTCAATCAAATAAATTATATTTTTGTTTTAACAGCGGCCATGAAAATTATTATTCGCCAAATCTTGATTTGCTTGATTTATATGGAGATAAGCTGATTGCCCTTCATTTACATGACAATGACGGCACGGAAGACGTTCACGCATTGCCCTTTACAGGAAGTGTAAACTGGAAAAAAGTCGATGAAAAATTAAATTCGCTTAAATATGCCGGCGCTATTGCACTGGAAACTTTGAATAAGGGCTTTGAAAACATCAAAGAGCCTGTTGAATTTTTAAAAATTGCTTTAGAAAGAGCAAAACAAATCGGATAATTCTTTAATTTTTCACTAAATTAATTACAAATTTTACTCCCCTATCCATAATTAATACAGTATCTAAAAACAGAGGCGGGATAAAATAAAATCATAGCGTGAGCTATAAATTAAAATTTGTTTTTAAGGGGGATAATTAAATGAATATAAAAAATATATTGGTAGCCGGTACGGTTGCTTCTGTTATTGCGCTTACAGGTTGTGGCGCAGCTGACGGAAGAAACCTTACGAACTCCATATATAGAGTAGACGACTATGGCTATAATTATGATGATTACTATGGTTATGATAATAACGGCTATGGATATAATTACGACGGCTACGGCTATAACTATGGATACAACAGCCCATATAATTATGGATACTACGGCTATAACAGCGGCTCATCTTTAAGCCCAAGATACGGAACTTCCAGAGCGAATAACAACAGTAATTACTACAATAATTACTCCGGCACAACGACTCCCGGTTCTACAATAGATACCGAAAGTTAGTTTAAAGCAAGCATTCATTTATAGTTTATTAGTGAATCGAAAATCCTTGCAGTAAAGCTGTAAAAGCTTTTTCAAGTGAATGTTCTCTTATAGTCAGCAAATATCTTTATAGATTTGATTGACTATAAAATTAAACGGCAGCAGATGCTTTTTAATCAAAAAATCTCGCATGGCCTTAAATTAAACATTATTGTTTTTTCATAATGAATAAAGAAATTCATTCAACTAGCTATAAATATTTATAATCGGCTGCAATCATATTAGCTTTTTATTTCATGGAAAAATAAAGGCAACTATTAAAGATTATCTGAAAGGCCCAAACCTGTAAATATTTATTGTTTATAAGCAGAAATCCTTTAATAAAGCCTTATATAAGGAAAAGTAAAAAGGCCTGCTTTGCAGGCCTTTTTTTAATTTAAATATATTTCTATGTAAAATCAGATATTAATCCTTATGACAAATTCTATGGCTCCTTCTTTTTCTGATTTATTGAAATCAGCTTTAAAGCCGGAGCTTTTAATGGCTTCCACCGTTTGTTTTATGGAATTTTCAAAAATACGGAAGTCTTTGATGCGGTATTTTATTTTTGCTTTTTTCTTCTTTTTTTCCTTGGGCTGAATAATTTCTTCAATAAGCTTTTCTGTGCTGGCTACAGTTAAATTATCCTCTACAATATGTTTAATTACCTTTAGCTGCTCTTCTTCATCCGTGAGCTTTAATAAAGCTCTTGCATGGCGCTCTGAAAGGCCTTCTTCCAATAAAAGCCGTCTTACTCTTTTTGAAAGCTTTAAAAGCCTTATTTTATTTGCTATGGTGGACTGAGATTTGTTTACTTTTCGCGCCAAAGCCTCTTGGGTGAAAGAATAATCTTCCATCAAATTGACAAAGCCTTCGGCTTCCTCTATATAATTAAGGTCCTGCCGCTGTAAGTTTTCTATAATGGCTATGATTGCGCTGTCTTCTATGCCGATATTTGACATAATGGCAGGAATCGTCGAAAGGCCGGCGGCTTTGGCTGCCCTAAGCCTTCTTTCTCCCGCCACAAGCTCATACTGCATATTATTATTCATCCTTACGGTCACAGGCTGTAAAACGCCGTATTGGCGGATGCTTCCCGCAAGTTCCTCTATAGACTGCTTATCGAAAAACTTTCTTGGCTGATAAGGATTAGTTGTAATTTTATCTACGGGTATATAAAGAATTTCTCTTGAAGTTGTTAATGCCTGATTGCCCATATAGCACCTCTTTCGTAATGGATTTCACTATTGTTAATATATGGTAAATTATACTTATATTGGTATATTAACATATATTTCCCATGGGCAATTAATTGTCAAAATTTTTCAAATTATTAATTTGTTTTAATTTTCTATGTTTTTCGATACTATATTATAGGTTTTTCCTTTATAACACCGGGTTTTCTGGGGTATTTTGCCGGAGTGTGGCTTATTTTCTCTATAAAAATAAGAGAATGTATAATATCGCTTTGAGGAAGCTGCACTTTTTTCTCTTTTTTGATTTTTCCGCCCAATATTTTCAATGCATTTTGAGAAGAGGCTATTTCTTCTTTCGTATCAGGGCCTTTATAAGACACGAAACTTCCTCCTTTTTTTACATAAGGAAGACAGTATTCGGATAAAACCGAAAGGGACGCAACAGCCCTGGAAAAGCAGTAATCGAAGCTTTCCCTGTATTCTTTTTTAGAAGCCCCTTCTTCCGCCCTCATGTGGACGGCCTCTATATTCTTTAAAGAAAGCTTGTCTATCACCGTATTTAAAAAATTTACCCTTTTATTCAAAGAGTCTAAAAGGGTAAACTCTGCGTCGGGGCGCAGTATTTTAAGCGGTATTCCCGGAAAGCCTGCTCCCGTTCCTATATCGACGGATTTTGAGAAAGGCAAAAGCTCCATATATTTTAAAGCCGAAAGACTGTCTAAAAAATGCTTTATAATAATTTCTTTCTCATCGGTGATTGCTGTAAGGTTCATTTTTTCATTCCATTCAATTAATAAAGCCTTATATTCTTCGAGCCTTTCGGCGGCTTCAAAGTCAATATAAAGGTCCATAGACGCTGCATACTCTATCAGAAGCCTTTTAAAATCCATTATTCTCTCCTATTCCTGCTCTATTCCGTAAATTTTCCATTTGCCGAAGGTATCCGGCTCCGTAAGCATATATATGTGAAAAAGCCTTGTTTTTTTTCTTTCCTTATCCATAAAGAGGACTGTATTCATGCGACAGTTCTTCGGTTCCTTCATAAAGTTCACATTGACGATAAAAGGAGAGCATTTTATGTTTATGTCTGAGAGCTCCGTCTTAAGCATATTTAAGTCAATTCTATCCAGATAGTTTTTGCTTATATACGCCCTTGCGTCTTCAAGACTGTGGCTTCTTACGGCATCTATAAAACGATTTAAAATATACTCGCTGTTATCTTCCGTGTTATATTTAAAGAAAGCCTTTTTGCTTTCGTCACATTCTCCTTTAATAAAAGAACTGCCTATCTTTCGTATCGGTCCCTGGTTTTTCATTGGTAGAAAAAAGTCGAATCCATACACTTGTCTGACTCCTCCTATAAAGAGCTACTGATTAAATTTCAATAAATTAAAATTTAGTTACTATAAGCAGCTCAAGAATGTCTGTAAAATATCTATAAAGTTCAGTAAAATGATAATCTCTGGTAAAAGAATAATTTGAATAGCCTTATAGCATGTTTTGAAACTCCAAATCTTAGTTTATTTCACCTGTCATTAAAAATACTCGAAATGCTTCCTGGCTGGCCATTTAAAATCCCACAGACAGCGGGTTTTCATAAAAGCGGTTTTCTTTCCTAAGGGAAAAAGGTTAAAGAGCATTTCTGTATTCCTTCCCCAGATTTTTGGCTTTGCAAAAACCTGGGCATCATGCCTTTGGCATTATTTTACGGCCGGATTTCTTGACCGTTCTGCTTAAACTTCGAATTCTCAGGCGAAACCTCCGTTGATTTTCGATTTCAAAACATGCCCTAGAAAAAATTACGATAATTTCTTCAAAGGCAATATTTAAAATTTAACACCCCATTACTGTTACAGGCATATCTTTTTGCCTTATTTATCCTGCCATCTGTAAATGGACCTATAGGCTTCCGTAGGGGGGCGATGGCTATAGGCAAACGCCCTCATCGTCCCTATAAGAATACAGCGGGATAAACAAGAACCTTCGCCTTATTTATATTCGCCCCTCTGTACCTTAAAGCCACTGCCCCTTATTTTAGCTTCAATATACTGATACTCAATAAGCCTGCAAGCTTATTAAATATACTATTAATTTATGCTGAAAACTAAATAAGTGAAGCTACATTTTTAATTTTAGGGGCTCTTTTTAAATATTCAATAAAGGCGCTTTTTAAGCTTATTTTATAAAAAGTAAAGATAAAAAATAATACCAAAATCAGCTTTTAAAAAACGTCTTCTTATACTTAAGCTTCTCTTGAAAGAGATTTCAGATAAACAAGAAGGACAGAGATATCCGCAGGGGAAACCCCTGTAATGCGGGAAGCATGGCCCAGGTTTTCCGGTCTTATTTTATCAAGCTTTTGCCTTGCTTCTATGCGAAGGCCGGATATCTTACTATAGTCTATCGTTTCAGGAAGGAGCTTCTCTTCCATTTTTTTAAACTGGTTTACCTGAAGCATCTGTCTTTTAATATAGCCTTCGTATTTTATCTGAATATTCACTTGCTCCTGAATATAAGAAGGCAATTGGGGCCTGCCCGTATCCGTAGGAGAAAGCTTGAAATAATCAAGCTCCGGCCTTCTTATCAGCTCTGAAAGGCCTGCCCCTGTACTTATTTCCGTGCTTTTATAAAGCCTTAAAACAGAATTTGCATTTTCAGGAGATAAAACGACTTTATTGACTCTTTTTATTTCTTCTTCAATCAGCTCTTTTTTCCTAAGGAATTTGGCATATCTTTCTTCGGAAATAAGTCCTGCCTGGTAACCCTTTTCCGTTAATCTGAGGTCTGCGTTATCCTGCCTTAAAAGAAGTCTGTATTCTGCCCTGCTTGTCATCATTCGATAAGGCTCCTGAGTGCCTTTCGTCACAAGGTCATCAATTAAAACCCCGATATAGCCTTCGGAACGGTCTATGATAAAAGGCTCCTTATCGTCTATATACATAGATGCATTGATTCCTGCAATAATCCCTTGGGCCGCCGCTTCTTCATAGCCGGAGCTTCCGTTAAACTGGCCTGCGGAAAAAAGCCCTTTTATATTTTTAAATTCAAGGCTTAATTTAAGCATGGTAGCATCGATGCAGTCATATTCAATGGCATAGCCTGTCCGCATAAAACGGCAGTTTTCAAGGCCGGGTATGGTTCTGTACATTTGCTTTTGAACTTCTTCCGGCAAAGAGGTGCTCATACCCTGAACATACATTTCATTGGTAAATTCCCCTTCAGGCTCTACAAATACCTGATGCCTGTCCTTATCGGAAAAACGGACGATTTTGTCTTCTATGGAAGGGCAGTATCTCGTTCCTGTTCCCTCAATCACCCCTGCATAAAGAGGAGAACGGCTGAGGTTCTTTCTGATAATTTCATGGGTTTCTTCATTGGTATAAGTCAAATAACAGGGGATTTGCTCTCTTGAAATATCCTTGTCTTCGTTTTCAAAGGAAAAGGGGGTTATTTTTTCGTCCCCGTCCTGAACCGCCATTTTTGAAAAATCCACGGTCCTTTTATCGATTCTTGCAGGGGTCCCTGTTTTAAACCGGTACATTTTAATCCCCAGCTCTTCTAAGGAGCTTCTTAGGGCTTTGGCGCTTTTGAGACCATTCGGGCCGGATTCCGTTATGACCTCTCCGCAAAGACATCTGGCATTCAAATAAGTTCCAGTTGCGATAATAACGACCTTTGCTTCATAAATGCCGCCGTTTTCCGAAACTACGCCTTTTATAACGCCGTCCTGTGTAATTATTTTTACAATCTCGTCTTGGATAATATATAGATTTTCAGTATTTTCAAGGGTATGCTTCATGGTTTTGGAATATGCGCTTTTGTCTGCCTGAACTCTAAGGGAATATACGGCAGGGCCTTTTCCCGTGTTCAGCATACGGCTTTGTATATATGTTTTATCTATGTTGCGGCCCATTTCTCCGCCCAGGGCGTCGATTTCTTTAACGAGATGGCCCTTGGAGCTTCCCCCGATATTGGGGTTACAAGGCATCATTGCTATAGAATCCATATTTACTGTAAAAACCATTGTCTTTTTTCCAAGGCGCGCCGAAGCAAGGGCTGCCTCACAGCCGGCATGCCCTGCCCCTATTACGATTACGTCTGCTGATTCTCCGCGATAATTCATGCAACCACCTTCTAAAGCATTTAATAATTTATTTACCAAGGCAGAATTCAGAGAAAATCCTGTCGATAATATCCTCTGAAACTCCTTCGCCCGTTATTTCCGTTAAGTATTTATAGCAGTCCATAAGATCTATCGTAAGGATGTCTTCCGGCATTCCCATATTGATAGATTCCATTACGTTAAAAAGGCTCTCCCTTGCGTTCATAAGAGATTCTCTGTTTCTTGTACTTTCGACGATTACCGTCTGGCTTCCTATTTCCTCATGGATAAACATATTATAGATGGTATCGTAAAGCTCGTTAAGCCCTTCGCCGGTTTTGGCTGAAATTTCCACCACCGGGATTCCCTCAAGGATATCTGTATCTTCCGGGAGCTTATAAGAGCCTATATCTGTTTTATTCAAAAGTATAATCTTAAAAGGGTCCTTTGCTTCTCTTAAAATTTCAATGTCTTCTTTTGAAATTTCCTCTGTGGAATCCAGCACAAGAAGAATAAGCCCGGCGGTTTTGGCGCTTTCAAGAGCCTTGTGAACCCCTGCAAGCTCTATGGGGTCATTTGTCTGCCGAATGCCCGCCGTATCTAATATTTTAAGGGGAAGCCCCTTAATATTCACATATTCTGAAACAATATCTCTGGTAGTCCCCGGAATATCCGTCACGATAGACCGGTCTTCCTTTAAAACGGAATTTAATAAAGAGCTTTTGCCGGCGTTTGGTTTTCCAAGAATTACGGTTTTGATGCCTTCTTTTAAAGCAATTCCGCTTTCTGAGGTTTTTATGAGCTTATCAAGCTCTTCTATAAGAAAAGAAGCATTTTCTTCAATTTCCTGTAAGTTCATTTTTTCAAGGTCATGTTCCGGATAGTCGATGGAAGCTTCGATATGGGCAAGCATTAACAATACCTTGTCGGTGCATTCCTTTATTTTTTCATATAACCTGCCGGAAAGCCTGCCTAAAGCCGAACGGTGGGAAAGCTCCGTCCTTGCGTTAATGATATCCATTACCGCCTCGGCTCTCGTAAGGTCTATTCTTCCGTTTAAAAATGCTCTTTTTGTAAATTCTCCCGGCTCGGCAAGCCTTGCCCCTTTTGAAAGAACCAAATCGAGGACCAGAGAAAGGGCCTTCTCTCCCCCGTGGCAGTTGATTTCCAAAACGTCTTCTTTCGTATAGGACTTGGGGCTTAACATCAGGCTTATCATCGCCTCGTCAAGAATTTCATTATTTTTAAGTATTTTTCCGTAATAAAGCCTGTGGCTTTCAAGAGCTGTTACGGAAAGATGCGGCATAAATATATCTTTTGCGATATTTTGGGATAAAGACCCGCTTACTCTTATAATTCCTATGCCCCCGCCGGCCCCTGTGGCTATGGCGGCAATAGTGTCGGTTTCCCTTTTCAAAGCAATACTCCTTTTTAAAATTATAATATACCAAGTGAACTTGAAAAATTATATAAACGTAAACTTGTAAATAGTCTTTCAAGTGAATACCGCCTTATAGTTCATAAACAAGTTTTCAAGTTTGTGAACTATAATCCTGAACCTGTAAAGCGCTTTTAGGCTTATATCCTCTATAATAAACGAATTTACTCTTAAATGCCTAAGGATAAAATCTGCTCCCCAAAACGGACTGTATTTTGCAGGCGCCTGTAATTAAAGCTTTACTTTAAATTATATAGCCAATTTGCTTTTATATCACTGTAAGTATTTGGCTTTAGAAAATATATTTATTAAAATTAAAAATCGTCTTTTGATTTTAAATTTTAATGAATTTTCTTAAGTCTATAATAAATAAACCTGATCTTTCCTAATTTTATTTATCATAGAAGAGAACAGCAAAAAACTTTTGCTTGAAAAAAACAGCTCTCTGAGCGGCAAAATTTTTTCCTTCCAATTTTATACTGCGATTTCATTTGAATTAGCTTACAATTGCTTCATAAAAATATAAAGTTTTAAAGCCTGAACCGCTGGAACTCAATGTTTTTGCAGCATACAGTAAAATAGCCTTAAGGTAATAACAAAAATCTATTCACTGCGGATTTAAAAATACGGATTTCCTTCGGAAACGGTACATTTTTAACCCCTTATGAATATACGACTTATTACTGTAATTAATTATTTACTTTAGACAGCAAAAATTCATTTTGGGGATTTCTCTATAGACTTTAAATGTTTATAGAAAACAATAAGGCCCAAGTTATTTTAAAACTCAGGCCTGGTTTAACATATTAAGATTTAGTAATTAATGTAAAACGGCCAAGGCCTTAATTATTTCTGTTGGGTGATATCACAACATTTCTGAAAGGCTCGTCCCCTTGGCTATAAGTAGTTACATATTTATCGTTTTGAAGGGCCGCATGGATGATTCTTCTTTCGTAAGGGTTCATGGGCTCTAAAATCACGTTTCTTCTTGTATGTTTTGCTTTTTTAGCAAGATTATGAGCCAGTGTTTCCAAGGTTTCTTTCCTTTTCTTACGGTAATTTTCAGTATCTAATGTAACGGAGATATAAGGAGCGTTCCCCTTATTTACTACAAGGTTTACAAGATATTGGAGAGAATCAAGGGTCTGCCCTCTTTTTCCTATTAAAACGCCTAAATTGCTTCCTTTAAGCTCAACTTCAAGATGCTTGTCGCTAAGCTTTGTGTTTATATCTACCGCAAGACCCATCAGCAGAGAAACTTCTTTAAGAAAATCCTTTGCGGTTTTTTCCGGATCAAATTTTAAAACAGCCGAAATCTTTGCAGGTCTTCCGCCAATTCCTAAAAATCCTTTAGAGCCTTGATCAATAACCGTAATATCAACCTTGTCAATTGTGGTGTTCAGATAACGAAGAGCCTCTTCCACTGCTTCTTCGACAGTTTTTCCGGATCTTTCTATACTATCCATTCAATAAAACCTCCAATTAATAAATCTCAGGTTTAAAATAAACCGGCCCGTAAAATACTTAACCCTTGGACTTCTTTTGATTCACTGCCTTTACAGGCTGTTTCTCCGGGTCTTCACTATTTAATTTATCCTTTGTAATCCCTTGAAGAATAAGCTGCTGAATTACCTGGAAGATATTAGACGTAATCCAGTATAAGCCGACACCGCCGGGTATCCCTATGGTGATAACACCCATCATGATAGGCATTACAATCATCATCATTCTTTGCTGCATTACCATATTGGGGTCTGTGCTCTTGGACTGTTTGTTGGATAAATAAGAAGATAAAAAGGTAGTAAGCACAGAAACCGCAGGAATAATTATGGCAGGCCAATAAAGCCCTGTGTTTTCCGTAAGCCTTATGGAAAAAAGCTGTTCAACCATAAGCTTATGGTCGAGAATAGACTGTACGCCGCCTACGAATTCACCGGGAATCCCAGACAAAAAGCTATTCCAATCACTTTCAACAAATTTATTAAATATCCTTACTAAGTCTTCTCTTTCAAGAAGGCTTAAATCCGGCATTCCCTTAGGGATTTTAGGAAGGGTAATATCGTAAATCAGGCCAACATAATTTTCCGCATAGCCGGGAATTGCCAATACCTTATCGGCAAGATTAAGATAAATATTCTTTAACGCGGGAATAAATTTATACGGCTGGTTCATGATATAATACATTGCCATAAATATAGGAAACTGTATAAATAAGGGCAGACAGCCGCTTAAAGGGTTGGCCTTATTCTTAGCGTAAAGCTGCTGTATTTCAGCGCTCATTTTCTGCTGGGTTTCAGGGTCTTTAGAGTCTCCGTATTTGGCTTTGATTTTTTCCATCTCCGGCTGAAGCTTCTGCATTGCCATCATGGATTTCTGGCTTTTAACGGCAAGGGGCAGCATAAGGAACCTTACGAATATCGTAAGAACAATTATGGATATACCAAGGGCATAGGTGTCGGAGCCCATTAAAGAAACCACAATATTATAGATATGGTTTAGAAAAAAACCGATAAATTCCGATATAGGGCCGACGATCTTGCCGGGGTCTTTTTGAATCATGTTTCTTAAAAGTACAGTAGCTTCAAGCATTTACTTCCTCCTTGAAATTGAACTATAGGTTTATTGGCAAATTTTTTTATAACGAATGAACCGTAGTCAAGCGAAGCTTATTCATTTTTTGGTTTAAAAAAACTGCCCCAAGGGCTTTTCGATTTTATCGCTTAAACTTCATCAAAATTTAATGAACTAAAAAACAATACCTTATTATCTTAACTTCTAAATTTTACCAGATAAATATAAACTAAAAAGGAAAAAAATCAATATTAAGTATATTTAAGAACATTCTCTAAGGAACAGGGTCGTATCCGCCTTTACAGAAAGGATTGCACCTTAAAATTCGAAGGACACTTAAAAATCCTCCTTTTATGGCTCCGTATTTTGATATGGCCTCATAGGCATATTGACTGCAGGTGGGATAATACCTGCAGGAATCAGGCAAAAAAGGCGATATGCATTTTTTATAAAAACGAATCAATAAAAGCAGTAATTTTTTTAACATATATACGCCGCCTATAATACTTTAAGCATATGATGCTTTTTAATAAGATGCATAACACTTGGGGCTATATCATGAAAACCTGCATCGGCACAAGAGGCCCTTGCGATAAAGATAATATCGTAGCCTGTTTTTATTTTATCTTCTTTGAGCCTGTAGGCTTCTCTGATAAGCCTTGTAACTCTGCTTCTGATAACGGAATTGCCCACCTTTTTGCTTACGGAAAGACCAAGCTGGTTATAGCTTTTGTCATTCGGCATTAAATACATCACAAGGTGTTTATTGGCAATGGATTTTCCTCTATTATATACGTATCTGAATTGATTATTCTTCCTCAAGGAGACGGTATTTTTCATATTGATACACCTAAACCTATAATTTTAAAAAGGCCACAAAATGCGGCCTTATAGCAAATTCTTCTTTGCGGTAATCTAAATCACAGAGGAAGGGCCTCTGCCGGCAAATCGCGAATCTGCGCAAAGCCCTTAGGCAAATTCTAATTTGCGCTTATTTTATAAATAAAAATAAGTTTTATCCGCGGATATCGTCTGCGGGCATTGAATCAGCAAATTAAAATTTGCAGACATTTTGAAACGAATTTCGATTTACAATAATCCTTAAGGAAAAGCTTTGGACTGGGGCTTATAAGCATAAATTAAATTATAGCCCCCAAGGGGCTTAATTTTAGAAATACATATTAAGCTGAAAGTACCTTTCTGCCTTTTAAGCGTCTTCTTGCAAGTACTTTTCTGCCGTTTTTCGTGCTCATCCTCTGTCTGAAGCCGTGTACCTTGGATCTCTGCCTTTTTTTAGGTTGAAATGTCATTTTCATTTTTATGCACCTCCTTAAACAAATTGCAACAATATAATATTTAAAGACACTATTGCTATTATATTAAATAAACATAATCACGTCAAGAATAAGATAAAAAAAACTCTTTTAACGAATTGACTTTTTTAAAAGGTAAAAAGACGGAAATAAAATACGCATATTATGGAAGAAAGAATTCTGAAATATTAATACAGGCGTTTAAAATAAGGATATTTTTAAAAAAGCAATATATTCCAGTTTGAAATTTGTATTGAAATTTTTAAATAGAAATTATGCATGTATTTTTATAATTATCGAAATTATTTTAAATTATACCGTTAAACAAAACTAAAGAAAACTGTAAAAGACTATTTTCCGTAGTTAAAAATATAGCTTTTCTTCGGAAACAATACATTTTTGAGTTATTTAAGGCATAGATTTCTTAAGTTTAATAAGATTAACTAATATTTCCAATTTAAATTTATTTGCTTTTTTATTTAAATTAAGGCAGATTTTTAAAACAGCTTTGAAACATATTATTGATTATCCACAGGCAATTTGTTATTATACACATATATGGTTCCTAATTTCAAAAGTTATGCACAGGTTGTTGATAACTCTGTGAATAACTTTATAATATAAATCCAAAATAGCGTATTTTATATATATTTTAATGTGGAAAAGCATATTGTGGATAGTTTAGCCTTTTATTTTTTAAAAAATTACGGGAATTTTCTAATTTTATGCGCTTTACAAAAGGAGAGTTAATCGA